>JAPORR010000206.1 GCA_026710105.1 Alphaproteobacteria bacterium | reverse complement strand
GCCGTCGTCATGCTCGATCAGGCCGGATGGCACACTTCCTTGGCCCTCGAAGTCCCTGACAATATCACCCTTATGCCGCTCCCGCCCCGGGCGCCCGAGCTCAATCCCGTCGAGAACGTCTGGCAGTTCATGCGCGACAACTGGCTCTCCAACCGTGTCTTCAAAAACTATGACGACATCCTCGATCACTGCTGCCAAGCCTGGAACAATCTCGTCTCACAGCCCGAGCGGATCACCTCAATCGGGACACGAAAATGGGCCAATGAGTTCTAAATTGTGCCCTCTGGTATTAGCGGCCATTCTTCCGCTTGTGCTGCGCGGTGCCGGGCTTCCTCTGGCGGACTTCGACGGCCACCAGCGTCTTGTGGTGAACGCCTTCACCGCGCGTGCGGCCTCCGACATAACACTCGTCGACCTCGACATATTCCCCTTCCCGGGCACCGATCCGGTCGCGATCAGGCCGCACCATGGCTGCGCGGAGCTTGTGCAGGATGCCGAAGGCGGTCTCGTACCGGCTCAGCCCGAGTTGTCGCTGAAACTGCACCGCGGACATGCCCTTCGTCTGACTGGCGACCAGATAGGCGGCCCAGAACCATGTGCTCAAGGGCGGGCGGACGGTCCACCGGTCCCACAGCCGCGCCTTCAGGCGGCCATCGTCGAGACCGCGGTCGGCGCTGAAGTCGGCGCAGCACCATCTCCGGCACCCTCGCGAACAACTCCTCCAGCATCCTGGACAGCACCTTGGGTTCCGACGCCGAGGCGCGTGTCACCTCGAAGGCCACCGAGACCTCGTAACGGGTGTCGGCGATCAGGTGCAGCCCGTAGCCGAACCAGGACTTCACCTTCTTCCAGACCGCCCCGGTCTTCCCGTTCACCCCGCTCGTCTCGTGCTTGCCCCAGTCGGCGTCGGGGTCCGAGGTCTTGCCCCCGTCCTTGCCGACCCGGCCCGTCGAGTGGCTCGCGACCGCCTTGCCGTCATAGCCGAGATGACGACCGAAGTCGGGCAACGTGGCGAACAGAGAGGCGCGCAGGCTCTCCACCATGGCGGACACCATGGATCTCTGGATCGGGGCCGCTCTCTACAATCGCCGCCAGCGCCGCGCGCTGCTCCGCGTTCAACTTGCGCGGCCGGCCCGGAGCCTTGCGGTTCTTCAAGCCCTCCGGTCCTTCCGCATTGAAGCGCAGCACCCAGTCCCGGATGATCTGCAAACCAACACCCGCAAAGCGTGCCGCATCCGAACGGCAATGACCGTCATAAATCACCCCAAGCGCCAGAAGGCGACGGCTCTGCGCACTGTCTCCGCCAGGGCGCGCAACTGCGCCGCATCGTAATCCTCCCTCAACGGGATCCCTGCCCTCATACCGACCCTCCAATCCCAGGATCGCCATTGAGTCAGAAGACGCTCCCCTTGGGAATCCTCCAATGAGTCTCAACACTCAGCCGCTGGTACTATTATCGCATATCAGCGCCGAAATCCCGTCCAGACGACGATTCTGCAAGAGGCTCTGTAGCACTAGAGAAAGACTGTGCCACCGTCCACCATCAGGGTCTGGCCGGTGACGAGCCTGCTGGCGTCGGAGGCGAGATAGAGCACGGTGCCCACCAGGTCGTCGGTGGTGAGGTTCCTCTGCAGGCTCTGGCCGGCGGCGACCGCCTGCAACAGCTTGTCCTTCTTGGCCCCGAAGAAGTCGTCGGTGCCCTCGGTCAAAACCGCGCTGGGCGCGATGGCGTTGACCCTGATCCAGTCGCGGCCGAGCTCGCGCGCAAGCGCGCGGGTCATGCCGATGACCGCAGCCTTCGATGTCGCGTAGTGCAGGCCGAAGGGCATGCCATAGACCGCAGCCAGCGAGGCGATGTTGATGATCGAGCCGCCGCCAGCCTCGCGCATGGCCGGCACGCACGCCTTGGTGCATTGCCAGACGCCGCGCACATTGACGGCCATGGTGCGGTCCCACTCGTCCTGCCCGATCCTGTCGAAGCGCCCGCCCTCGGTGTCGCCGTAGAGCGCGGCGTTGTTGACGAGGATGTCGATGCGGCCGAACTCGTCCACCGCGCGCCGGGCCATGGCTTCGCAGCTCGCCATGTCGGCAGCGTCCAACGCCGTGCCGGCGATGCGCCCGTTGGCGGCGGCGGTGGCTTCCACCGTTTCGGCCGTGTCGCGGATGTCGGCAGCGATCACGGCAGCGCCCTCACGCGCCAGCGCCTCGCAATAAGCGCGGCCCAAACCACGTCCGCCGCCGGTGACGACGGCGACCTTCCCTTCAAGCTGTGACATCAATCCTCCTGCTCCTCTCGCATACTTGTGCCAGTCAGGACCTCGCGTCACCGACCGAAGGGTTCGAATAGACCGCCCACGGCGCCCCAACAAGCCGGCTGACCATATCCATGTCGCTCAGTCGCCGGGTTGCTTGACCAGAACCGTTTGAGTGCGCCCGGTGTGAACAAGGATGGCGGCGCCGTCCTTGTATCCGGCGGGGACCGCGTCGTGACGGGGGTGGACGGCCACCGCCGTCACCACACTCTCAAAACCCCACCCCAGGTCGAGGAACATCAAACGCCGCATGGGCTACCTCCCGCGCCTAGGAACGGTTGAACGGTCTCGCGTCGACTGTCATCGGGCCCCGTTACAATCCCCGATGCGTCCAGGCACACGAGATCCCATTATTCAGCCAGTTCCGGGACGATCCAGAGCGGGTCGGCCCCGCGCGCCACGCGCTGCACATTGTCGAAGGCGTTGCGGACCCGCGCCGTATTGCTCTCGAAAGTCGGGCCGGCAAGATGCGCGGTAAGCGTGACAGTCTCCATGCCAAACAGCGGATTGTCAGCGGGCGGCGGCTCCTCGTCAAACACATCGAGCCCGGCAGCAGCGATGGTCCCATTCGAGAGAGCCGTCACGAGTGCCGTTTCGTCCACCACCGGCCCGCGGGCCGTGTTGACCAGGATCGCCGAGGGTTTCATCAGGGCCAGTTCCTCCGCGCCGATCAGATGATGCGTCGAGACATTGAGGGGCACATGCAGCGAAATGATATCGGCCTCGCGCAGCAGTTCCCGCAACAGGCGGAAGCGCACACCGAGTGCATCCTCCCGGTCCTCCGCCAAGCGTTCAACGTCGTAGTAGATCACCCTCATGCCGAAGGCGAGAGCCAGCCGGGCGGTCTTCTTGCCGATGGTACCAAGGCCGACAATGCCGAGCGTGCGCCCGCGCAATTCGTGCAGGCGCGGCGTGCTGTTGCCGCGCCAATTGCCGGCCGCCACGGCCCGGTGCTGGCGGACGAGCTGCCGCGAGGTCGCCAGTGCCAGCAGGATCGCATGCTCGGAGACCGCGGTGGAATTGGCACCGCCATTGTTGCAGAGCGGCACACCGGCACGACGGGCGGCGGCAAGATCAGCGCGGTCGTAGCCGGCACTCAGAAGCTGGATCAGCCTGAGCTTCGGGCTCGCCTCGAACAGCGCGTCGTCCACAAGCCAATCCACGAAGCCGACGAGATATTCGGCGTCCTGCATTGCTTTCAGATAGGCGGCACTCTTCGCCGGCACGACGGTGAACTCGAAGTCTGAGGGGACTATCTCCCGCGCGGCGTCGGCGGCATCGGGGAAATTGGTGACAAAAACGATCCTGGGTTGCATGGATACTGTCCGTTTCTGCAGGTCTCGGGGGCCGCACCACAGCGCGAGACGGAAAACGGTAGCGCTCGCCGGACAGACTGTCCATCCGTCACCGCGTCTCTTTGATCACCGCGCCGACCGGCTGGTTCAAGCGAACTCAGCCGCGCCGATGCGCCATGCGGCTATCGCGTCCGGGGCGGTCTCAATGCCGAGACCCGGGCCATCCGGCAAGCGGACACGGCCGTCCTCCACGCTGAGTGCCTCGCCGATGACCGCGTCGCGGAGCGGGTTGGCGTTCACATCCATCTCCAGCAGCCCGTCACCACCGACTGCTGCCAGGATATTGGCCGAGTGGAGCAGCCCCAAACCACCCGCCAGCCAGTGGGGACAGTAGATCCTGCCGCGGGCACGGGCGCGGCGTGCAATGGCGGCATTATCAGACACTCCGCCCCATTTGCCAACATCGGGCTGCATGATGTCTAGCCAGCCGAGCGCCCGGTCGATCAGGCCGTGATCGGTCAGATTCTCGCCACCGGCAAGCGGCAAGCGCATGGTTGTGCGGAGACGTTGCCAGTGCTCGTCGGGCTCATCGGCCCGCATCGGTTCCTCCAGCCAGCCGACACCTGCATCCGCCAGCCAGCTGGCGGACTGCTCTGCCGTTTCGAGGTCCCATCTCTGGTTCGCGTCCACGAATAGCCGCTCACCACCCCTCATATCTCTGCGAATCGCCGCGATATTGCCGCGGTCGGTCTGTTCGCCAAACCCGACCTTGAGCTTGAAATTGCGATGGCCTGCCTCTCGCGCCTGCCCCGCCATATCTGGCCCGTCATCGGGGTTGAGGCCACTGGCATAGGCGGGAACGATATCGCCTGCGCCGGTGTCAAGCAGCCGGCGCAGGGGCAGGCCCCGGCGTCGGGCTGCTAGATCCCAGAGCGCCTGGTCAGCTGCCGCAACCGCCGCCGCGATCGGACCGTATTCCCCGGACTGGATCGCCAGCACACGCAATTGCTGCATCGAGGCGGCGTAATGCGCCGGGATGTCATCCACCGTCCGGCCCAGCAACAGGTCTGGCAGCAATAGACCTGCGAGGCGTGCGCGGTATTCGGTCGTGATGGACGGGAAATTGCCCCAGATATCGCCTTGGCCGACCGCGCCGTCGCTGTCCTCCAGCACGATCGTCGCGGCAGACCGCTCGGTGATGGCGCCGAAGGAAGTCACCACCGGGTTCGGCATGGGGGCCCGAAAGACCTCGATGCGGATGCGCGCAACCCGGATTGATCCGACGATTGGTTCCTGCAAGGTGATTATTCTGTCTCTTCGGTCTTGATCTGCACGGCCGCGAAACGGTCGTCGCCACCACGATTCATGAGCAACAGCACGGAGCTCCGCCCCGCATCGCGGACCGCGGCGACCCGCTCCTCAAGCTCATTCGCACTCCCGACCGGCGCCTGGTCGGCCTCGAGAATTAGGTCGCCGGGCTCGAGACCTTTGTCTTCCGCATCACTGCCTGGCGCCACGCCGACAATGACGACACCCCCTCGTTCCAGGGTCTCCTCGTCCAGTTCGTATTCTTTGCGGAGTTCGTCGTTCGGCTTCGCGACCACAAGGCCGAGTGACTCGATGGCGTGCTCTTTTGTCCCGTTACCGGCCAAAGTGCTTGCCGGGTCGTTTTCTTCCAGGCGTCCCACCAGAATTTCCAGGCGTTCAACCTTGCCGCTGCGCCACACCTCGACCGGCGCGACCGCGTCCACCTCAGCATCGGACACGATACGCGGCAGGGAGCGCATGCGTTCCACCGGCTTGCCGTCGAAGGAAAGCACGATGTCGCCAGGCTTTATGCCGCCCTTTTCGGCTGGACTGTCTGGCATAACTTCGGCCACCAGTGCACCGCGCGCCGTGCCGAAGCCCTCGAACGCTGCGGCGATTTCGTCCGTGACGCTCTGGATACGCACACCGAGCCAGCCGCGCCGGGTCTCGCGGAAGCGGCGAAGCTGATCGATGACAGGCGCGGCCAGCGAAGCCGGCACGGCGAAGCCGATCCCGACGCTTCCTCCCGAAGGCGAGGTGATGGCAGTATTTACGCCGATTACCTTGCCATCAAGGTTCAGCATCGGCCCGCCAGAATTACCCCTGTTGATTGCCGCATCGGTCTGGATGAAGTCGTCATAGGGGCCCGCGCGGATATCACGCTTACGGGCCGAGACGATGCCGGCCGTCACGGTGCTGCTGAAACCGAAGGGATTGCCGATGGCAATGACCCAGTCGCCGACCCGGGTCTCGTTCGAATCCCCGAAGTCCAGATAAGGCAGTGGGTCGTCCGCCTCGACCTGAAGCACCGCTAGATCGGTCTTGGGATCACGGCCCACCACCTCCGCCTTGAACTCGGTGTCGTCGTGAAGGCGGATCTGGATTTCATCCGCTTCCTCAATGACATGATTGTTGGTGACGATAATACCGGAGGGGTCGATGATGAAACCCGAACCGAGCGATGTCGCCCGGCGCGGCGACCCACCCTCGCGCTCACCGCGGTCGCCGAAGAATTTCCGGAAGAATTCCTCGAAGGGCGACCCCGGCGGGAATTGCGGCAGGTCCGGTGCGCGCTGCGGTTCCACGGTCTGCCGGGTAGAGATGTTCACAACCGCCGGCAACGCCTTCTCGGCGAGCTCGGCGAAACTCTCGGGCGCACCATGGGCGCGAAGTGGCGGCGCAACAGCGGCGGTAGCCGCAAACAGAATCAGGGCGACGGCGAGACGCATGGCATTGGCCTCTCAATTCTACGGGGACTGGCAGCTCAGGCCAGGTTTCCCCTTGCATGAGCATAATTCGCGCCGGTGAACCGGAGCATATAGTCCATATAGGTGGTCGGCGGGAATTTTGGAGGGTCTCCGGGGCCGCAGCAAGTCGGCAAGCAAACCATCTCGTAGTCGATATTGCAGTCGAAAAAGAACGGGATGGCGTAGCGCTCCCGCCCTGACTGGTTGAGGACTCGGTGCGGCGTCGAAAGGAAACGCCCATTGGTCCAGCGGTGGCCCATATCGCCGATATTGACGATGAAGCAGTCCGGCAGCGACGGCGCTTCCACCCATTCGCCCGATGTTAGGCGGATCGAAAGGCCCGGCACATCGGTCGTTGCAAGCAGCGTCATGAACGAACTGTCAGTATGCGGAGCAAGGCTGAACTCGTCCTCCTCGAAACGTTCATGGGCAGCATAGTGGGTCAATCTGAGCGTGAATTGCGGATCGTCGAAGGCTTCGTCGAACCAGTCCGGCGCCAGGTCGAGTGCACGAGCGTAGAGCGGCAGTAGAGCCAGCGCCAGCCGCTCCATCGCTTCCGCATAGGCGAGCACGGTTGTACGGAAACCGGGCAGCGCCGCTTCCTCCGGCCAACGGTTCAGAGGTCGGAAGCGTTTGCCGGCCCGCACATCTGGATGGTTAGGTGGTAGATCACGCTTGAGGAAGAACGCCTCGTTCTTGTTCGGCCGATCGCCGTGATAGAGACGCGACGCCCTGGAAACACTTCCGCCATAGGGCATGTAACCGGCATTGTCCGCCCCGGCGCGGAGCGCCAGTTTGGCGTCCTGGGGCTGGGCATGGAACCGCCGCGCTTCGCCGAACACAGCATCGACAAGCGTGCGCGACACACCATGCCCGCGCAGATAGTAGAAGCCGACATGGCGGCAGGCATGGGATAACTTCACAGCCGCGCGCTCTGTTGCGCCGACATCGCCCCTCAGAACAGGGCCGATATCGATAATCGGAATAGGTGTTGCAGCCATTCTCGCCTATCTTTACAGCCTATTGGAGGAGTGGGCACGATTTTCCCCCTTCCTGGACCCGAAGGCAAGAAAGCGAGGCGATACATGCCAACAGATCGCCGATCTGGTCTGCGCCTTGTGGTCGGCTGGATGCGAGTAGAGCGCGGCCCAATCTGGAATGGCGTTGCCCTCCCTGTCTCCTGGTTGCCGAAATCTCCCCTGGACGATATGGAGCGTCCTGCGCTCCCTTCAGGCCGGCCTGCCGTTGGCGGGGAGAGACGTATCGGGGAGATAATGCCATGAACGGCTTTCCGACACCGCTTCTTGACGGCTACCGCGCGTTCAAGGGTGACCGCTATGCTGGAGAGCGTGATCGGTACCGGCGACTCGCCGAGCAGGGGCAGGCGCCGGAAGTCATGGTTATCGCATGTTCGGACTCGCGGACCATGCCGGAAACCATCTTCAATGCCGGGCCGGGTGATATTTTCGTCGTCCGCAATGTCGCCAATCTGGTGCCGCCCTGCACGTCGGATAACACCTGCCACTCGACTTCCGCCGCACTCGAATTTGCCGTGCAGAGCCTGGGGGTCCGACATATCGTCGTGCTTGGCCACGGGGGCTGTGGCGGGATCCGCGCGGCGCTGACCCCAGCAGCGGAACCGCTTTCGCCGGGAGATTTTATCGGCAAGTGGATCAATCCGATCCGACCAGCCGCCGAGGAGATAGCGGACCGCGAGGAACTGAGCGATTCAGAACGGCAGACGGCGCTCGAACACATCTCAATCCACCGGTCCCTTGCAAATCTCAGGACCTTCCCCTGGATCGCGAGTCTAGAGGCCGGCGGCCGACTCAATCTGCATGGCGCTTGGTTCGATATCGCCGACGGGGAATTGTGGGTTATGGACCCGGTCGGCGGAGAATTCTCCAGGGCCTGATAAGGCGCCGCGACTCCTGCATGAACCCTATATGCTTGTGCTGAGTGCCTGTTCTGCCCGCAGCCGATCCTGCATGACCGTATCGCGGACGGCGCGCTGCAATTTCTCGAAAGCGCGCACCTCAATCTGACGGATACGCTCACGGCTCACGCCAAATTCATGGCTGAGGTCTTCAAGCGTCGCCGGGTCCTCGCGCAACCGGCGCTCATGCAGGATACGTCGTTCGCGGTCATTCAGCACGTCCATCGCACCAGCCAGCATCTGCCGACGGCGCTCCAGTTCTTCGTGTTCGCCGTAAACCGTTTCCTGGCTTTCGCTGTCATCCGCCAGCCAATCCTGCCACTCGCCTTCGCCCTCAACGCGCATCGGCGCATTCAGCGAGCGGTCCGGCGCGGCAAGGCGGCGGTTCATCTGCACGACTTCGTCTTCGGACACGCGGAGCTCGTCAGCGATTTTCGTGACATGCTCGGGCGACAGATCACCGTCTTCGATGGCCCGGAGACGGCGCTTCACCCGGCGCAGATTGAAGAACAGCTTCTTCTGCGCGGCGGTCGTGCCCATCTTCACCAGAGACCATGAATGCAGGATATATTCCTGAATCGAGGCCTTGATCCACCACATGGCATAAGTCGCAAGCCGGAAACCTCGTTCCGGATCGAAACGCTTCACCGCCTGCATCATGCCTACATTGCCTTCGGAAATGAGCTCGCTCACCGGCAGACCGTAGCCTCGATAACCCATGGCAATGCGCGCGACCAAGCGCAAATGGCTGGTCACAAGGCGGTGGGCAGCCTCCACATTCTGATGCTCGACCCAGCGCTTCGCCAGCATGTATTCTTCTTCCTGCTCCAGCATAGGGAACTGACGAATTTCATGCAGGTAACGGGCGAGCCCGGCCTCACCTCCGAGCACGGGGATGTTACGGCTGGCAACCATGTTTTCGGCCATTTCGAAACCCTCTCAATGCATTTCAAATTATATGATCTATCGTTCGAATTTCAAGCCTTCCAACATTACCGCGAGTTCACGGAAATCTGCCGGCGGCGGACTTTCGAACAGTAGGGCTTCCCCCGTCACCGGGTGGCGGAAGCCGAGCCGGGCGGCGTGCAGCGCCTGGCGCGGAAACGCTGGCAAGCCGTGCCGCCGCCGACCATAGAGCGGATCGCCAAGAAGCACATGGCCAATATGAGCCATATGTACTCGGACCTGGTGAGTACGGCCGGTCTCCAGCTGGCAGGCGACGCAAGACGCCCGCGCGCCATAGGCCTCCTCGACCCGATAATGCGTAAGGGCCGCGCGGCCGCGCTCGACGACCGCCATACGCTTGCGATGGCGCGGATCCCGACCGATGGGCGCATCTATCCACCCCACAGCAGGTGAAGGCAGACCCTCCACTAGCGCGAGATAGCTGCGGTTGATGTCATGTGCCTCGAACAGCGCGCGAAGCCCTGCATGGGCGGTTTCCGTCTTGGCGGCAACAATCAGCCCAGAGGTATCCTTGTCCAGCCGGTGAACAATGCCCGGCCGGGCCACGCCACCCACCCCCGTCAGCGCCGGGCCACAACGGTCGAGCAACGCATTCACCAGCGTGCCACCGTCATGGCCGGGAGCGGGATGAACGACCATGCCTGCCGGTTTGTCGACGATGATCAGATGCGCGTCTTCGTAGATCACGGCGAGCGGGATCGCCTCGGCCGCGGGCACCGCCGGGCGCGGAGGCGGGACGCTCACCCGGTAGTGCTGCCCCGCCGCCGCCTTGCGCGCCGGGGGTGTCACTCGGCCTTCTGCCATCAGCGCCTGGATGCGTGACCGCGAGAGTTCAGGAATGACGCGGGCCAGCATGCGGTCCAGCCTCTCGCCGTCGGCCTCAGGCGGCGCGACAATCTCAAAGACTCTGCTTTCCCCGCCCGTTGTCACAGAAGCGTCTCCACAACGATGACTTGCACGCACAACTATGGTAAATTCGTGCTCAAGACTAGCGTCAGGGAACAAGCGATGAGTCTGAAAGCCTTGTTCTTAGGCATGAGGGGTCTGAACGCCTTGGTCTTCGGCATGAGCACGCTAATCGTTGCCGGCGTTACGATCATTCTGGTGACGATCGTCAACCGCTCCTTAGCGCCGACAACGACGGACGAAGTCCGCTGGCTATTGCCTCAAGGTACAGAGGTCAGGGACTGGCGCATTGCCGGCGACGAGTTTGTCATCCGGCTGGAACAGGACGGCGCGGCCCTGTTCTGGACCTTCGACCGGCGCTCCGGTCAGCGGCGGGGTGCAGTGCGGCTGGAGCCCGGACCGAATCCGTAGTCCCGCCGCGCCGCTTCTGCGCTGACAAGGCCGCGCCGCACATCCCGCTCGACTGCCGCCGGGTCGCGCGTCGCCGGGTCTCCCAGCCCGCCACCGCCTGGCATCTCGACGACCAGCCGTTCCCCTTGCGGGATGACCTGGAAGCCTTTGTTGCGGAGCGTCCTGCCCGAAGCCAGACTGAGGCGCCCGAGCGCACCCGGGGCACCGCCGCCCCGCCCGCGGGCCGCATGCACAGTACGCTCAAAGGTGGCATAAATGCCGAAAGGTGCGCCCTCGCGGTTCTCTACCTCGATGGTCTGGCCAAGACCGCCGCGCATCCGGCCAGGTCCACCGCTGTCAGCGCGGAGTTCCTTCTTCCAGAATACAAGCGGCGTGATCGCCTCGGTTGCCTCGACAGGCACATTGCGCACGCCGGAGGGAAAGGGCGTTGCGGAGAGACCGTCGAGGCCGGGGCGGGCCCCGGCGCCGCCGGAATGGAAACTCATGATCTGGAACGGTGTGGACTGCGAGCCAGCGCGCGCCGTGATCCCCTGGCCCGCCCCAAGCCTGAGCGTCCAGAGCGCCGAGCAGCCTTCCGCCGGCACCCGGTGCGGCACCGCCTGGTGCAGGCAGCCGAACACGACATCCGGCAGCATGTGGCCTATATTCGAGCGTGCATAAACGGCGCAGGGATGCGGCGGATTCAGGATGCAGTTCTCAGGCGCCGTCACCCGGATGGCTTCGAGCGCGCCTGCATTGTTGGGAAGTTCCGGCGCCACGATACATTTCACGCCAAAGCTCGTATAGGCGATGGTGTAGCAGAGCGGGCAGTTGATGCCGAAGTCCGAAAGCCCGGAAGTCCCATCGAAATCAATGTCGATCACACCGTCACCGACTGTCAATCGGGCGACCAACTCGACCTCGTGGTCGAAGCCATCGATGGTCATGGAGTGGGTCCAGCTTCCCTGGGGCAGCGCTCCTATGGCGTCGCACATGGCCCTGCGGCTACTGTCCACGATGAAATCGGCCAGCCCGGCGAGGTCGTCGAGGCCGTATTCCTCCATCATCGCCAGCAGCCGCTCACTGCCCGTGTCGTTGCAGGCGGCAAGCGCATAGAGGTCGCCGACCACCATGCGCGGCTCGCGCACATTGGCCCGCACCATCTCCAGGAACCATTCGTTCACCCGACCGGCTTCAGCGAAGGGCATGAGCGGCACGAACAAGCCCTCCTGATAGACCTGCCGGGCATCCGGGCCCTGTCCGAGGCCACCGACATCGACAACATGGCTGGTCGAAGCGAACAGCGCCACGAGGCGCCCACCGCGGAAGGCCGGGGATACGACTGTGAAATCATTGAGGTGGCCGGTGCCCTTCCACGGGTCATTGGTGATGAAGACATCGCCCTCGCGCATGGTCTCTAGCGGAAATCGCTTGATGAAATGCGCCACCGAAAGCGCCATGGAATTGACATGGCCGGGCGTGCCGGTGACCGCTTGGGCCAGCATCCGCCCGGTAAGGTCGAAGACGCCCGCCGAAATGTCGCCTGCCTCCCGTGCGGAAGTGGAAAACGCTGTGCGCACCAGTGTCTGCGCTTGCTCCTCGACCACCGAAAGCAGCCGGTTCCACATCACCTGGTGGCGTACGGCATCGAATGTTGTCGTCATCCGTCCGCTCTTTCCTTTTGTTCCAGTTCCATTCGTTCCACTTGGTCGACGAGGCGTCCGATCAGGTCATGAAAGTATCATAAGCCTTGAGAGTTACGGCGGCATGACTGCCAATAGCACCATCGGCCAGTTTCAATGCAAAGATTGGCATTCCGCATCTCTTGGGCCACTCGCTCCGAGGCGCGCGAATTCCGTGTCGGTGAGCCTCAGGCGCTCCAGATTCAATCAGGCGTCTTCCACGTCAACACCAACGCGCCGGAGGCGGCGACGGTGAGGTCGAAGCCGGCAGGCACAACCGTAGCGGTCTCGTCCTCGACAACGACAACTGGGCCGACAAGCCGCATACCGGGGGCCAGGTCCGCGCGCGCATGCACTGCTGCCTCCACCGACCCACCCACTTCCGTATCATAAAGCATCCGTCGGGCTGAGGGCAGGCCTGCATCCGCGGGCGGCGTAGCAGGCAGGCGCGCCGGCAGCTGGTCCACAGCGCCCAGCGCCAGACTCCAAGACATCCCCTCTACCTCCAGCGCCGGGATCGTACGCCCGTAAAGGCGGCGGTACGCATCGTCGAAGCGGCGACGGTACTCCTCCGCATCGGCGCATTCCGGTAGTTCAACCGCGATCTCGTGGCCCTGGCCGCGATAGCGCATATAGCCGGTCCGGGTTTCTTCTAATTGGGACTTCGGGGCACCCAGCCGCACGACGGCCTCAGCTTCTGCGCGCATTTCGTCGAACAGCGTATCTACTAGAACGGGTGCAAAATTGTCGAGGGCGACAAAGCGCGACTGCACGACTTCATAGGCGATGGGAGCGGACAGAAAGCCAATGGCAGAGCCCACCCCGGCGCCCGGCGGGACGACCACCCGGTCGATCCCAAGCTTGCCAGCGAGCCGCGCGGCATGCAACGGGGCCGCACCGCCGAAAGCGATCAGCGCGCGTCCGGCGAGTGGCTTGCCGCTTTCGATCGCATGGACGCGCGCAGCATTGGCCATGGCCTCGTCCACGATCTCGCTGACGCCAGCGGCAGCCACCTCATCCGTCATGCCAAGCGGCGCCCCCACATCGCGCCGGATGACATCGCGGGCGGCCTCGCCGTCTAGCACCATCGTGCCGCCGGCGAACCGGACCGGGTCGATGCGGCCCAGAATCAGGTCCGCGTCAGTCACTGTCGCAGCACCACCGCCGCGCCCGTAGCAGGCCGGGCCGGGGTTTGCGCCGGCGCTGTCAGGGCCGACGGCGATGCGCTGCAACGCATCGACACGCGCCATCGAGCCACCGCCAGCGCCTATCTCAACCATCTCGATGGCCGGGATGCGCAGCGGCAGGCCACTGCCCTTCAGGAATCGGTATTGTCGCGCCACCTCGAAAGTGCGGGACAGTTGCGGTCGGTAGTCGTCGATCAGGCAGATCTTGGCCGTGGTGCCGCCCATGTCGAAGGACAGCGCCTTGTCGAGGCCGTGCGCAGCCGCGACATTGCGAGCAAGCACCGCACCACCAGCTGGACCGGATTCGACCAGCCGGATCGGGAAACGCTGCGCGGTCTCGACCGTCGTCACCGCCCCGCTGGACATGGTGAGCAGCAGCGGGCAGGCAAGACCGCATTCCCGGAGCGCGGCCTCTAGGCGGCCGACATAGCCCGCGATCAGCGGACGGACATAGGCGTTGGCGACCGTGGTCGAAAGGCGATCATATTCGCGGATTTCGGGCGACACTTCGGATGACAGGCAGATCGTAGCCTCCGGCAGCTCCCGCTTGAGGATTGCCCCCGCGCGCCGCTCATGGGACGCATCCACATAGGAATGCAGGAAGCCCACTGCAACTGCCTCGACACCCTCCTGCCGGAAGAATGCGGCATGGGCCGTGATCGCCGCCTCGTCGAGAGGCATCAGCAGGGAACCGTCGGCCGCCAGCCGCTCCGGCACACCCAGCCGGCGCTCGCGCGGCACCAGCGGCTCCGGACGCTCCATATAGAGGTCGTACTGCTCGAAGCGGTGCTCATAGGCCATCTCGATGGAGTCACGAAACCCCTCGGTGGTCAGCAGCGCCGTCTTCGCTCCCTTGCGCTCGATTAGTGCATTGGTAGCAAGCGTAGTGCCATGAATGACGAGACTGACGGCTTCCGGCACGACGTCTGCGCGTTCCAGGGCGGCACCAATGCCTTCGATTACGCCGGTTTCGGGCGCGTCAGCGGTCGTCGGCACCTTAGCCGAATGGCGCCCGCCGGTATGCTCGATGACGACATCGGTAAAGGTACCTCCGACATCCACCCCAATGCGAATCGGAGCTCCAGTTATAGATTTTTCCTGTTTATTTTCAATGTCCTGATACATCATTCTAACCTAACGTCTTATCGACAAGATCAAGCAACCGTAAGCATACCATAAGGGGATTCAACGGCTGGTCATCCCTATCATCGAAAGTCTTGCAATGATGTCTAGATCAGATTGGTTTCATTCGGGTTCATAGCCAGATGCGGTGAAGCTTCGGGGTCCTTTGGGGTGATGGCGTCGATGGCGTTTTGGATCGCATCCCAGAGGGCCTGGACGGAGCGTGCGGCGGCCTTTTTCAGGAGAGCCTTGATCTTGGAGATTACGGTTTACCTAGTTGCGATTCTGTCTCACTCGACTGTGCAGGACCGTCCGGCCACAGGTCGCTGAGGCTGAATGAGATCGCCTCGAAGGGAGGAACGCTTACGGCGTCATCGTCCTTGAGCGAGGCGATCAGCACCCATTGGCCGTCCCGGAGCTCGAAGGCTTCCAACCCACGGTCGAGGGGATCGACCATCCAAAGATAGGGCACGCCTTCTCGGGCATAGACCGGCCGCTTTTCGTACAGGTCGAACCTGCGCGTTCCAGGGGAGAGCACCTCACAGACCCAGTCGGGCGCGAGCGTGAAATACGCGGTGTCGGGTAACCTGGGCATGCGCTCACGGCGCCATCCCGCGAGGTCCGACACCAAAACGTCTTCACCGAAATGGAGCTCCGGTTCGTCGAGTATCCACCATCCGCCTGGACCGCCCCTGCCGAACTGGAAGGGGTTTCCAAGATCGTTGCCGAGCGCTGAACTTGCGAGTGTGTGCGTCGGCGCCGGTCGGGGCTGTGTGTGCAGGGCGCCGTCGATCACCTCGGCGACCATGTGCGCTGGCGCATTCAGAACGTCCTGGTAATCGGCGCGGCGGTTCTGTTTCAGTGCTTGCATAAGGAGACTGTCCCCTTTCCGAGACGAAATTACATGCCCGTGCCATCGGAGTCTTCTGCGATCTGCTCCCGCAGCAAGTGCCGCCCGCCTCAGGGTCGACGCGTTCGACTCTGGCCGCGACGCCGTTGCGGGCGAGGGCAACGAAGACTTCGTAGGTTCCCTGGGTCTGGGTGGACTGGATGGTCTCGACCAGGAGTTGCAGGCCTTCTCGCGTGCGGCGGCGCGCGCGAGCGAGGTGGGTTTCATGTTCGTTCCCGGTCATGACCTCGAAGGTGCTGCCGCGAAACCGTGCTTCGCGACGGCCGCAGCGGTGGGCGGCCGCGATGCAGCAGATGGACTTGCCGATGCTGAATGCCAGAAATCGTTCGGTCATGGGCTCCGGCCCAGCGCTTGCGGTTGCTGGGCCAGAAGCTTGGGACTAGTGCATTTGGGACAGGAAGATGTGGTTTAGCGCGGGAGGTCCGAGGGGCAGCCGGTCAGCCAGGAATCGACCGCATGGGCGCATTGGCGGCCTTCTCGGATCGCCCAGACGACCAGAGACTGGCCCCGACGCATGTCGCCCGCCACGAACACCTTGTCGCACGAGGTCCGGTAGTTCTCGGTGTCGGCAGCGACATTGCCGCGTGCATCAAGGACTAGACCGAGCCTGTCAACCAGGCCGGCGCGGACCGGACCCGTAAAACCCATGGCGAGCAGCACCAAATCAGCTTCGATCTCACTTTCGGAGCCGGGAACCGGGGCAAACCCTCTGCCGGGCTCGAACCGCACCTGCCGCGTTGCGAGCGCGCGTACCCGGCCCGCCTCATCACCGAGGAATGCCGTGGTCTCAATCTCGTAGTGCTGCTCGGAGCCTTCCTTCTGCGAGGAGGAAATCCGCAGCCGGCGCGGCCAGTAGGGCCAGACTAGGCTAAGATCCGGGTTTTCCTCCGGCTCGTCGAAGATTTCGAGCTGCACGATCTGGCGCGCACCCTGGCGGGTCGAGGTGCCGATGCAGTCAGAGCCCGTATCGCCACCACCGATCACGACGAGCTTGCGCCCGGCGGCGTCGATCCGGTCCACCGGCGCAGGATCGCCGGCATTGATACGGTTCTGCTGCGGCAGGAAGTCCATGGCGAAATGGATGCCATCAAGCTCCCGCCCGGGCGTGTCAGCCAGGTCGCGCGGTGCCTCCGCTCCGCCCGCCAGCACTACGGCGTCATACGCTGCGACTAACTCTTCGACATTAACATCGACGCCGACATGCGCGCCTGTGCGAAAAACAACACCCTCCCCCGCCATCTGCGCCATGCGGCGATCGATCAGAGTCTTCTCCATCTTGAAATCGGGAATGCCGTAGCGCAGCAGGCCGCCGATGCGATCTTCCTTTTCCAGTAGAATGACATCGTGGCCGGCCCGCGCCAACTGCTGCGCGGCCGCCATGCCCGCCGGGCCGGAGCCTACGACCGCAACGCGCTTGCCGGAACGCGTGGTTGCCGGCTGCGGCTGTACCCAGCCTTCCTCGAAGCCCTTGTCGACAAGGGCACATTCGATGGTCTTGATGGTAACAGGGTCGTCATTGATGTTGAGGACGCAGGCCTCCTCGCAGGGCGCAGGGCAGATGCGGCCCGTGAATTCCGGGAAATTATTGGTCGAGTGCAGGTTGACCAGCGCACTCTGCCAATCGTCCCGGTAAACGAGATCGTTCCAGTCCGGGATCTGATTGTTAACTGGACAGCCATTGTGACAGAACGGAATGCCGCAATCCATGCAGCGCGCCGCCTGTGTCCTCGTATCCTCCTCGCCGAGCGGGACGACGAATTCTCGCCAGTGGCGCACGCGCTCCGCGACCGGCCGGTAGGAGCGCTCGCTGCGTTCGTGCTCCAGAAAACCGGTGACCTTACCCATGTACCTCGGCCCCCTGGGTGGTGGCCATTTGCAGCAGCGCACGGCGATAGTCCACGGGCATGACCTTGACGAATTGTGCGCGCACCTTGTCCCAGTCCGCCAGCATGGCAGCGGCAACAGCGCTGCCGGTGTAACGGCGGTGACGCTCGACCATGCGGTAGAGCCTTGCCTCGTCATGATTCATCATGTCGTGCAATTCGTCCGCATTCCGGCCGGTGGCGGCGACCACATCCAGCGCCACGGCAGCCCGGTTGCACAGCTTCTCAAAGCGGCCATCGGGGTCGTGGACATAGGCGATGCCGCCACTCATGCCGGCGGCAAAGTTACGCCCCGTCGGGCCTAGCACGGCGACGCAGCCGCCGGTCATGTACTCGCAGCCGTGGTCGCCCACGCCCTCGACCACTGCCCAGGCGCCGGAATTGCGCACGGCGAAGCGCTCCCCAGCGACACCGGAAAAGTAGCACTCACCTTCGATGGCGCCGTAGAGCACGGTGTTGCCAACGACGATATTCTCGCTCGGCGCATAGGACACAGAGACAGGCGGGCGGATAACCAGCCGGCCGCCGGAAAGGCCCTTACCGACATAGTCATTAGCCACGCCTTCGAGGTGGATCGCCATCCCACGCGTCGCCCAGGCGCC
Organism: Alphaproteobacteria bacterium; assembly: GCA_026710105.1. Classification (GTDB taxonomy): domain Bacteria; phylum Pseudomonadota; class Alphaproteobacteria; order Bin95; family Bin95; genus Bin95. The sequence continues at coordinate 7,872 of JAPORR010000206.1, read as the reverse complement.
GAAACTCTGCCCACCGACGCCTTCCGCCTCAATGATTATGCTGTCCTCCGGCAGGCCGGCATGGCCGCACCGCTTGGCGATCTCGCCTGCCAGCATAGCACCGACCGAGCGGTTCACATTGCGCACCGCTGTGCGAATCTTCACAGGGCGGCCGTGTTCGAGCGCGGGCGCGGCCTCCGCGACCAGCCGTCTGTCGAGCGCGCGGTCGAGGCCATGGTCCTGCCCTTCGCTGTTGTGGATATCGACGCCCGGCCCGACTTCTGGCTTGAAGAGCACCCGCTGGAGGTCCACGCCATGCGCCTTCCAGTGATTCTGCGCACGGCGCATGTCCAGCCGGTCGGAGCGGCCGATCATCTCGCTGAAACGCCGGAAACCCAGCCGCGCCATGATTTGCCGCACTTCCTCAGCGACAAAGAAGAAAAAATTGATGACATGTTCAGGCGCACCGGCAAAGCGCTGGCGGAGCTCCTCGTCCTGCGTGGCGATGCCGACCGGGCAGGTGTTCAGATGGCATTTGCGCATCATGATACAACCCATTGCGATGAGCGGTGCGGTCGAGAAACCGAACTCGTCCGCACCGAGCAGCGCAGCGATGGCGACATCGCGCCCGGTGCGCAGGCCGCCGTCTACCTGTACGGCAATACGGGTGCGCAGATCATTGAGCACAAGGGTCTGGTGCGTTTCCGAGAGGCCGATCTCCCAGGGCGAGCCCGCATGGGTCAACGAAGTGACGGGGGACGCGCCTGTGCCGCCCTCAAAGCCCGAAATCGTGACATGGTCGGCCTTGGCCTTGGAAACACCGGCAGCAACCGTACCGACCCCGACCTCCGACACCAGTTTGACGCTGATCCGGGCCTCTGGGTTCACATTCTTCAGGTCATGAATGAGCTGAGCCAGATCCTCAATGGAATAGATGTCGTGATGCGGCGGGGGCGAGATGAGTCCGACGCCCGGCGTCGAATGGCGAACCCGTGCGATGTTGTGGTCTACTTTGTGGCCGGGTAGCTGGCCGCCTTCGCCGGGTTTCGCGCCCTGGGCCATCTTGATCTGAATATCACTGGAATTAGTGAGATATTCGGCCGTGACGCCGAACCGGCCCGAGGCGACCTGTTTGATCGCCGAGCGCATGCTGTCGCCGTTCGCCATCCGCTGGAATCGGTCAGCCTCCTCACCGCCCTCGCCGGTATTCGACTTGCCGCCGATGCGGTTCATCGCGATGGCGAGCGTGGTGTGCGCCTCGCGCGAGATGGAGCCAAAGGACATGGCGCCTGTGGCGAAGCGCTTGACGATCGCAGAAGCGGGTTCCACCTCCTCCAGCGGCACACCATTGCCGTCCTCGCGGAAATCAAACAGGCCGCGCAGGGTCATCAGCCTGCGGCTCTGGTCGTTCAGTATAGCGGCGTATTCCTCATAGCTCGCGGCGTTGTTGGCACGCGAGGCGTGCTGCAGCTTCGCGACCGAGTCCGGCTCCCACTGATGGCGCTCACCACGCAGCCGGAAGGCGTATTCGCCACCAACATCAAGCATATTGCGGTAGATCGGTGCGTCGCCCCAAGCGGTGCGGTGCCGGGCCACGGTCTCGGCGGCAATTTCACCCAGCGAGGCTCCTTCCACGGTGGTGGCGGTGCCGGTGAAATAGCGGTCGACGAATGCACTGGAGAGCCCGACTGCGTCGAAAATCTGTGCACCACAATAGGATTGGTAGGTCGAGATGCCCATCTTGGACATAACCTTCAGGAGGCCCTTGCTGACGGCCTTGATGTAGTTCTTCCAGACTGTCTCGCGGGTATAGTGCGCGGGGAAGACACCTTCCTCGTGCAACGCGCCCAGCGTTTCAAAAGCAAGATAGGGATTGATCGCCTCGGCCCCATAACCGGCCAGCACACAGAAATGATGTACCTCACGCGCCTCGCCGGTCTCCAGCACAAGGCTGGCGCCAGTGCGCGAACCGTCCAGGATCAGGCGATGATGCACCGCCGAGCAGGCGAGCAACGCCGGCAGGGCGATCCGGTCTGGCCCGACCGCGCGGTCGGAGAGGATGAGGATGTTGAAGCCCTGTTCGACCGCCTGCCCGGCCTCGTCGCACAGCCGCTCAAGGGCCGGGCCCATACCGTCGGCGCCCTCGGCAGAGTCCCAAGTCGTGTCCAGCGTCTCGGTCAGGAACGCCCCGTCCGCCAGGTCGGCAACATGACGGATCTTATCGAGGTCGGCGTCGGTCAGCACTGGCTGCGAGACCTCGAGGCGGCGGTGCGTACCTCCGCTTTCCAAGTCGAGCAGGTTCGGCCGCGGCCCCACCATTGAGACCAGCGACATCACCAGCTCCTCGCGGATGGGGTCGATGGGCGGGTTCGTCACCTGCGCGAATAACTGCTTGAAATAAGTATAGAGCAGCTTCGGTCGCTCGGAGAGGACAGAGATCGGCGTGTCCGTGCCCATTGAGCCCACAGGGTCGTCGCCGCCCTCGCCCATCGGCTGCAGGAAGACCTCAAGATCCTCGCTTGTATACCCAAAGGCCTGCTGACGGTCGAGCAGGCTGCCCGCCGGTGGGCGGTTGCTAGCCGCGCTCGGCGGTGCCGTGAGGTCGTCAAGCCGAAAGCGGGTGCGGGCGAGCCACTGACCGTAGGGGTGTAAACGTGCCAACTCGGTCTTGAGCTCGCTGTCGTCCACGATGCGTTGCTGTTCCAGGTCGATCAGGAACATCTTGCCGGGCTGGAGCCGCCATTGTCGGGCAATGCGCTCCGGCGGTATGTCAAGCACACCGACTTCCGACGCCATCACCACGAGGCCGTCCGTCGTCACCAAATAGCGAGCCGGGCGCAGGCCGTTGCGGTCGAGCGTCGCGCCGATCTGCCGCCCGTCGGTGAAGGCCACGTCTGCCGGCCCGTCCCAAGGCTCCATCAGCGCCGCGTGATATTCGTAGAAGGCGCGGCGCTCCTCGTCCATAAGCGGGTTGCCGGCCCAGGCCTCCGGGATGAGCAGCATCATTGCATGCGCGAGCGAATAGCCACCGCGCGTTAGCAACTCCAGCGCATTGTCGAAGCAGGCTGTGTCGGACTGACCTGGCGGGATCAGCGGCCAGAGCTTCTCCATGTCGCCGCCGAAGAGCTTCGAGCTGGTTGCATGCCGGCGCGCCGCCATCCAGTTGTAATTGCCGCGTACCGTATTGAACTCGCCATTGTGGCAGATCATCCGGTAGGGATGTGCCAGCCGCCAGGAGGGAAATGTGTTGGTGGAGAAGCGCTGATGCACGAGCGCGAGCGCGGACTCGATCCGCTCATCCTGCAGGTCGAGATAATAGTCATCCAATTGCGATGCGAGCAGCATGCCCTTGTAGACAATGGTGCGGCAGGAGAGCGAGGCGATATAGAAGTCGTTGAAGCCGGGCGCGTGCTCCGCTGCGGCCTCGTTCTCGATCCGCTTGCGGATGACGAAGAGCTTGCGCTCGAAAGCGTCGCCCGGCGCGGTACTGCGACCACGCGCGACAAAGATCTGGCGCACGACCGGCTCCGTGGCTGCCACGGTCGGCCCCAGGATTTCGCGCGCCACAGGAACCGTCCGCCAGCCCACAATCTTCTGGCCTTCCTCGTGTACGATGCGCTCTGCTAGTGCCTCATAGACGGCACGCGGCGCGGCGGCCTGCGGCAGGAAGACAGAACCGGCCGCATAATCGGGTTCATCAGGCAAGTCGAGGCCGGCGTCCGGCGCCACGGCACGGAAGAGAGAGTCAGGCTTCTGGATCAAGATTCCAGAGCCGTCTCCGGCCAGTGGGTCCGCGCCGACCGCACCCCGATGGGCCAGGTTCACGAGGATTTCGAGACCCTGCCGGACGATGCGGTGGGACTTCCGATTCTGGATGTCGACGACGAAGCCGACGCCGCAGCTATCATGTTCATTGCGCGGATCGTAGAGTCCCTGCTTTGGTGGCAACGCAGACAAGATATGTCACCTCCGCAGGCTTCGTTCGGAAAGAGCCGCAGCCTCTCAAGCCGGGTTGGGCAATGCCCAAAGGAAAGCCGATATAGAGCATTGCGGGGCCAGGTAGAAGACGGCGGGACGGTTGGTCGCAACGCCTTTGCGGCCTGAAGTACCAACCCAGCCATGTGGTTAGGATAGGCTGGGTTCGACCAGCCGGAGCAGGGGCATGGCAGAACGCATTCTGATTACCGGTGGCGCGCGGCGGCTTGGGCTGGCTCTGGCGCGCGCGATGCTGGCGGCGGGACATCGGGTCGCCGTCCATACGCGCCACAGCAAGCCACCGGCCGACCTGGATGCCGTCGTTCTGCGGGGCGACCTGGACGACCCTGCAACACCAGCGCGGCTCGTCAAGGAGGCGCATGCGCGGCTCGGCGGACTTTCCGTGCTGGTCAACAACGCCGCACGGTTCGAGCCGGACCGGATCAGCACACTCGATGCTGCTTCCTTCGATGCGCATATGGGGACCAATCTGCGTGCGCCGCTGCTTGCGATCCAGGCCTTCGCCGCCGCACTCGGCGAGGACGGAACGGGGTTAGCAGTCAATATCGTGGACCAGAAAATCCGCCATCCAGGCGCGGGCTATCTCTCCTACACGCTCTCCAAGATGGCTCTGGAAGGCGCCGTACGAGCCTTGGCAGCGGAGCTTGCCCCCCGGCTCCGGATCGCGGCGATCGCGCCCGGCTTCGTCTATGAAAGCGCTGGCATGAAGCCCGGCCGGCTGAAAACGCTCGGCGCACGCCTTCCGCTCCGGCGCGCAGTCCGGCCGGAGGAGGTCGCGGCGGCACTCGGCTATCTAGTTGAGACGCCCTCAGTGACCGGCGAGACACTGTTCGTCGATTCCGGCGAAGCCTTGCGGGCGCGTTCGGTTATCCTGGGAGCGAGCTGACGGCAAAGAGGTAGAGATGGCAGCTTACGAGACGGTAATTCGCGGCGGCACAGTAGTAACCGCATCCGACATGGTCCGGGCCGATATTGGCATTGCCGGAGGACGAGTGGCGGCGCTCGGCGAAAGGCTGGACAGGGGCGTGCGGGAGATCGATGCCGGCGGCCAGCTAGTCATGCCGGGCGGGGTAGACAGCCACTGCCATATCGAGCAGCCGGGTTCCAGCGGCGGGACGAATGCCGACACCTTCACCAGCGGCTCGATTTCGGCGGCCTGCGGCGGCACCACTACCACGATCAGTTTTTCACCGCAGGTCCGGGGTCGGGGCGTGCGCGAGGCGATGGACAGCTATGCTGTACTCGCGCGCAAGTCGGTCATCGACTACTGCTTCCACATCATCGTCAACGACGCTTCCGACCTCGTGATCGAGCAGGAACTGCCGGCGCTTATCGCCGAGGGCCACCGCTCGATCAAGGTGTTCATGACTTATCCGTCGAACCGGATGGATGATTCGCAACTCCTCAAAGTGTTCGCCTGTGCAAAGAAGCACGGGGCGTTCGTCTGCGTCCATGCAGAGAACCACGACGCCATCATGTGGATGACCGACCGGCTGCTGGAGGCAGGGCTGACTGCGCCGCGCTACCATGCTTGGTCGAAACCACCCGTTGTCGAACGCGAGGCCGTCCATCGAGTGATCGCGCTCGCCGAATTGCTGGACCTACCGATCCAAGTGTTCCACGTCACCTGCGCGGCGGCCGCGGAGGAAATCCGCCGTGCACAGGCGCGTGGCATCAAGGTGTTCGGTGAAACCTGTCCGCAATATCTGACCCTTACCGCCGATGATCTAGACCGGGACGGTTTCGAGGGAGCGAAATTCATCTGCTCGCCCGCACCGCGCACAGAGGAGGACCACGCGGCGATTTGGCGTGCGCTCATCGACGGGACGCTCGGCATCGTGAGCTCGGACCATGCGCCCTACAGCTTCGACGACCCGAGAGGAAAGGCGTTGCATGGCGCCAATGCGCGCTTCAGCGAAATCCCGAACGGCGTGCCAGGACTGGAGACGCGCCTGCCGCTGGTGTTTTCGGAAGGCGTTGCAGCCGGCAGGATCGGGCCTTGTGAATTCGTGGCGCTGACCGCCGCCAATCCAGCACGACTGTTTGGCCTCTATCCGAAAAAGGGGACGATTGCCGTTGGCTCCGATGCCGATATCGCCATCTGGGACGCGGAGCGCGAGGTCGTCATTCGCAGCGAAGACCTACATACGCTGACCGACTACACGCCCTATGAGGGTATGGCAGTGACGGGCTGGCCCGTGATGACGCTTTCGCGCGGCGAGGTGATTTGGAACGACGGTGAGGTAACGGCTGCGCCCGGGCGGGGGCGGTGGCTGAAACGCGAACCCTATGACTATATCCGCCCTACCGGCCGGTTCACCACCCCGTTCGATCCCATTGCGCTCCGGAAGCTCGATGAGTGACACCGCCGGGTATGCCCGGACTGAACCCCATCAGCCTTCGCGGACGGAGTGTTCCTTTCAAGGCCGAACGCTTCCGAGAGCAGCCGGCAGGCTGGCGAGTGCGGCACCGGGTGCGCAAGTGGAGCACCGCCAATCGCTGCATGGCCCAATGCGGGCAACGGCCAGAGTCTCCGGCAGAAACTAGATAATTCAGCGAGTTGAAGAGCCAGTTTTCTTCCCGTTCCCACAAAAGGCGGATCGGCTATGTTTGGATGAAGCTTGTTTTCCTGCAGTAAAAGCCCGAACCGCCATGTCCACCGCGCTGCCTCTCGCCGATATCAAAGTCCTCGACCTCACCCGCGCCCGGGCGGGGCCGACGGCCGTGCGCCAGCTTGCCGACTGGGGCGCTGATACGGTCAAGATCGAGGCGCCGCCCGGCGCGGACGCACGTTCCGTGGTATCGGCTCGCCGGCGCGGCTTCGACTTCCAGAACCTCCACCGCAACAAGCGGTCGATGACTCTCAATCTGAAAGCCGACAAGGGTCATGAGATTTTCATGGAGCTGGCGAAACATGCCGATGTGGTGGTCGAAAACTACCGCGCGGGCGTGAAACACCGGCTCGGCATCGACTACGAGGCGGTCAAGGCTGTCAATCCGCGCATCGTCTACGGCTCGATCTCGGGTTTTGGCCAGTCCGGCCCCTACCGAGACCGACCGGGCGTGGACCAGATTGCTCAGGGCATGGGCGGCCTCATGTCGATCACCGGCTTGCCGGGACAGGGACCAGTCCGGGTCGGCATTCCGATCGCAGACCTGACAGCCGGACTGCATCTCGCGCAGGGCATATTGCTCGCGCTTTATGAACGCGAGCGCTCCGGCGAAGGGCAGTGGGTGCATACCTCGCTCCTGGAAGCGCAGATCATGATGCTGGACTTCCAGGCGGCGCGCTGGACGGTATCGGGGGAAGTGGCACCGCAGGCCGGCAACGACCATCCGACCTCGATTCCGACCGGGGTATTCCCGACCTCGGATGGCCATATCAATATCGCCGCCTCCGGCAACACCATGTTCGGGCGTCTTTGCGGCGCACTCGGTTGCCCGGAGCTCGTCTCCCATCCCGATTATGCCGACGACGAGAGCCGGTCGAGGAACCGAGCGGCGCTCAACAGGGTGCTCAGCGAATATACGGCCAGGCGGCCGGGCGAAGAATGGGTGATGCTACTCAACGAAGCGCGCGTGCCCTGCGGGCCGATCAATAGCATCGACAGGACGATGACCGACCCGCAGGTGCGCCATCTCGGCATTGAGAAGGCAATGACGCATCCGGAACTGGGAACAGTCGGGATCGTCGGTCAGGCGGCGACACTCTCACGCAGTGGCGGCCGCCCCGATATTCACCGTCACACCCCCGACCAGGGTGAGCACACGGCAGAGGTGCTTGCTACACTCGGCTATGACCGTGCAGCGATCGAAACGCTTCGGGCAGAGGGGGTAGTGTAATACCAACGGCTGATTTTTGAGACTCATTTTGGGGATTCCCAAGGGGAGCGTGTT
>JAPORR010000061.1 GCA_026710105.1 Alphaproteobacteria bacterium | reverse complement strand
CATTCCCGGGTCAGCGACCATACGGGTGTCCAGTCGATCTCCGCCTCCGGGTCGAAACGGGCCGGCACCACATTGTAGGGGTGGTCGCCGGAGTTGATCTGCGCCGCGTGGTCCAGTTGCCGCTCGCTGAAGAGCTGGACATCGTTGGGATGGATGGCCAGCGGCGTCCCGGCCTCGACGAAGTCCGCGAAACGGCCGCAGCGGCGGACCTCCTCGCCATGAAAGGTACCGGAGTAGCGTTCGATCGCCTCGCACAGGGCGCTGGCTTCGGACTGGGCCGAAGTGCTTCCCTTGCCGGCGCTCTTGGTCCGCAGGCTGAGCCGCAGGAGACTTAGCGTTCGGGTCCGGAGCGCGATGTTGCTGCCGGACCAGTGAACGTGCAGCCAGGGATCGGCATCCGCCGTCGTGCGGTTCAGCCAAGTCACGATGCCGCTTACAGGACTGATCAGGTGACGGTAACGGGCAAGGGTCTCGTCGGGAGACACCGAACGCACGCCGCCGCTGTTGCGGATGCCTTTCGGGCTCGGCCGCAGCCGTACCGGAACAGCCGCCCGATCGGTGCGGTACAACGTCGGATCGCCGCAGGCGAGACACTGCGGCCGGCGCATGACCGGATGATGCTCGCTCTTCATTTGATTGAGGTCCACCGAGAGGGCGTGCCGGTAGAGCGGCGCCCCCTCCTCGATCACCAGCCACTTGACAATTTCCATCGCCACGAAGCCGTACACCGTATCAAGGATCGCCGGTTCGGCCGCCGAAGGCCGGAAGGCGGCGGCATCGCCGGCGAGGTTGCGCAGGAAGTTGTGGATTTCGTGGTGGGCGCGCAGGCGGTAGGACAGGCAGGCCCAGCATGGCCCCTCCTCGGCGGGCCGGAAGACCGGGCCGAACAGCGGCTGTACACCCTTCGGCCGAACCAGCATCCAGGGAGCGCCCGATGAGAGGTGGCGCTGATTGATGCCGGCATGCCCGGGGTCGAGATAGTCATCGCAGACCACCACCGACAACGCTGGCGACTCTTCCGCCACGGTCACGCCGATGGTCTCCAGCCGGCGGGCCAAGCACCCGTCGTCGCCGTGGATCGCCACCGTCGACGTCCGCAGGCGTTCCTCGACCCATCGGGGAGTGGCTCCCAGCGACGACCAGAACACGGCCGATCCCCGTTCCATGGTGTGGTCGCCCGAGACGACATATCCCCTGAACGCCAGGGAAGCGAGCTGCGACTTGACGGCGGATTCTGAATGGGTGCCAGCCAGGGCGGCGATGATGTCCGCACGCGAACGACGGCCATCGAGCAGCGGCAGAAGGTCGGCGTGCTCCTGCCCGCCGAGCAGCGTGTTGAAGCTCTCGGACACCAGAAGCATCCTTCCGTCGCCGATATCGCGAAATTCGAGATGCGGCGTAAGCATCGGTCTCTCGATGCGTCCGCAGTCGGCAGCGGTTGTTTTTTTGAGGATGCTCATGTGCGTGAACGGTGATTCGCCACCTGTGCCCCTTGCTGGCGAATGTCGGCCGGTGAATGCCTTTCCGGTAGACTCCTGACGGAAAGGACGATTTGCCAGACTAGGTGGAGCCGCGACCGAAAACCGCCCGCGGCACACAGCGGAAAGAAATGCCACATGCGAAAGAAGCTCTCGTCATGTTGGTCACGGAATTTCTCCTGGGCGGCGGACAGATGGTCATACCGGCACGTGAAAGTGCGATCGCAGTCTTGGGGAAAGCTGCGCCAGTCTTCCATGAGAATCGCCTCCATTCGTCTTCGAAGTCGTGCGTATTTCATGCCGATCTCCCCTCGAGCGCCGCGATGTCGGTCGTGGCGCGGTACGCCGTGTCACGGATGTTGTACTCCAGAACGTCGAAATCATCGAGCCCGCAGGCCCGCGCGATGGTGGCATTGACCTTGCTCCCGGCGGTGTCCGCCGGACAGTCGTCCCGCATCACCAGCGGCAGGATGCCGCGCAGGTTCCTCCACATCGTAGCGGTCTCTTCCAGACTCCCCGCCGTATCGGCGGGGATCAGGCCGTGCGTGCCCAAGGTCCGGAACGCGGATGCTATGCCGGGGACCAGAGCTTCCGGGCATGCCTCGGCATGGATCAATTGCTGGATGCGGGCCGCACCTTCCACATCACGGAACCCGCCGCGCAGTACGTCTACATGCCGTGGATCGGGCTCGGTCGCGTTGCCGCTGGACTCCCGCAATTCGGCGATCAGCGCCTCCCGCGCAATACCATGAGTCAGCGCCTCCCGCCGCGCCTCGTCGAACCGCGTTACGAGCCCCGGATCGCCGGCGGCGAACACGCACCGCGCCCGGAACAATGCCCGGAACTCGGCGGCCGACGCAGCGGTCCGGTGATGCGCCTGGAACTCTGCAAGAGACCGGACCGTCCATGTCTTTCGTTTGTGCGGTAGCGGGGCGAACAGCAGGCTGTCGCGCGACAGTCCGCACAGGGCTTCGTCAAAGCGGCGGCAAAGGGCGTCGGCGTAGTCTGCGGAACTGCCGTCATTCAGAAACAGGACATCGAGATCGGCGCCGGGCGCCGCTTCTCCACTAGATATCTCACCGATAAGGACCGCCGCCACCTTACTCTCGGGACCGCCCGCGCGTCTCTCGGCGAACTCCTCCGCCACCACCGTCAGCACTTGGGTTACGGAGGCCTCGGCGACATTTGAGAGCGCAGTCCCGGCTTCCACGGGCGAAAGGTTGCCGCGCATCGTGTGCATGCTGATCTGGAACACCTTTCCATTGGACCAGTTCCGTGCCGCCACTGCCGCCTCCCTGGCATCCTTGAAGGGTAGCTCGGCGAGCTGTTCCTTCATTTGCGGCACGTCGAACTCGTGGGTCCAGTAGACGCGGGTGAGGCCGCAACGTGCCACCGTTTCGAATTCGGAATCCGGGCCGAACCCTTCGGGAAGGTCGAGCTCGGTGAACTCCCTTGTCTGGAGATAATCGAGGAGTCCCGGATCGTCGTCGATCCATGCCCCCATGCGTGGAGCGGCGGCAAAGATCTCGGCGATAGCCTCGAACGCGTCGGGTCGCGCGGCGTAGGCGGCGCTGTCGTAGGCACTCCAGTCGTCGATCTCAGGATAGAAATGCGTGCGCCAGCGCTCGACCAGAGGGTCCATGGTGCGGAACCAGCGCCGGGGAAACAGGACCATGTTACCCATCTTGGCGTAGGTCCCCGGGAGTTGTGGTGCCTCGTCGGGACCGCTGTGCTTCAACAGTGCATATAACCGGCCCGCCGCCGTGTGATGGTCCGCGTGGCGTTGGGCGTTGTAATAGCCCCAGTTC
>JAPORR010000121.1 GCA_026710105.1 Alphaproteobacteria bacterium | reverse complement strand
CATGATCCGCAAGCGCGGGAGGGGCTTCTACTGCACGCGGCAGGAGCGGGCGGCGATCGGGGCACGGGCGGCGGGCCTGTCTGTCTCCCGTCTGGTCCTCGACCTCGTCCGTGAAGATAGCACCGACCGCCCCGCGCTGACGGCGGCGGAGATGGCGGAGTTGCTTGACGGGTTCCGGCTGTTGGCGGCCTTCCTGCGCGGTATGCCGGATGGGGCGGCGCACGTCGGCGTTTCGCAGACGGCCGGTTCCAGCGGGCCGGAAGATGAGGAGGCCACGAACCCTGATGACGAGATGCCGGCAGCGCGTGTGCGGCTGTCGATCTCGGCGACGGATGACGAATGGGCGATGGTCCATGAACGGGCATTGCAGCGCGGTCTGTCGCGTTCGCGCTATCTTGTCGGTCTCTTGCTGCCGGAGGCCACCGTTGGCAATCGGCATGGCTCTGTGCTGCCGGCGCTGAGCGGCGGGGAGCAGCGCGAGGTGCTGGACGGCATGCGGCGCCTGATTGCGCTGCTATCGGGCGAGCCTGGTGCCGCATTGGCCGACATGAGCGAGCGGCTTGCGGCCTTTGCCGGCGGGACCGTGCTTGCCGACGAAGGCCGGAAGAGGAAATCTCGCCTCCGTCGTCCCGCCAAGGGCGGCGGGGGAAGCGCGGAAACAGACGACATGGCGTCGGCTGCGGATTCCGAAGCGTCGCCGGTGGAGAGCACGAAACAACAGAACCTGCCCGAGACCGGAGCGGAGCCATCGAGACAAGGCGCGTTGTTCTGAGTTTTGCGTGGGTGGTGCCGTCCTTTCGCGGCGACCTGCTGACATTTGGCCTCTCCTTTGCGCCGCCTTGTCCGGAATACGGCAGAAAGGCGATCGGCTTCCACTGCCGAACCGTGAGCTATTGCGCCCTCAAGCGAGCCGCTTTCCTCTCCCGAAAGATACCGGGGAACGGGTCATCGGCTGGTGCCTGCGACGGATCGACATGGAAGCCTGAAACATTGAGCAAGCCACCATATTTCAGGCGAGCCTTGACAGAAATGAAGGCGAGTGCATCATCAGGCATAGTCACCGTTTCGGCAGTCATAAGGTTCATAACGAAACCGAACTGGTGGGATAGTGAAAGATTGACCGCGAGAGAGCTTCTGTTTCGGTTCGGATCAGAAATTCTTTTATCCGAGCTGACATATACTTCATACCTGACATGGAACGTGTACGCAGCGCGGCCGATTGCCTCTTCTTCGAACGGGTTTACGGTCCGATGAAGGGAAGTCGGATGTTGAGCCCTTTTCCGAAACACGTGCTGTCGTTCGCGCTCACCGTCATGATCGGTCTGCTCGCCGGTTGTGGAGGAGGAGGCGGTGGTGGAGATCCCACGCCCTCGTCCCCCGCCAATCCGCAGGTCAGGATCGCAATTCCGGCGCGCGCCCTTACCATCCCGTCGACCGGCTCGGTTCCGGTATCGGCGGATATCAGGACAAGGGACGGGACCATCGGTATTGGTCCGGCATACAGGCATGAATCACCTGAAATGCTGACGACCGGAACCGTTGAGGGCGCGTTCGGGATTTTCTCCGGGCGCTGGCGCGATTCCCGGGGGCGGGACGGCAGTGTCGCTGCGCATGAAATCGCCCGTTTACTGCGATCCGCGCAGTCTCAAACCGATCGCGAAGGCGGAGGACAGATCGTCATCACGTCCCGCCCCTCGGGTCCCGATGTCCTGCGCCTCTCCAGCGCGGCACGCCCCGATGAACGCGAGGCCGTGCTGGCCGCTCTGCGCAACATCAATACCGCCCGGCCCTGGGAGACACGCATCCGTCTTGGCCCCGTGCTTGCCGGCGACGATCCCGCCGTTCCAGCCAACGAAATCCATGTCCACTTCACGAACGGCACATCCACCTGGCCGGACAGAGACTACGCTCCCGGAATATTGGGAATTGGCGGACAGTTTGTCGGCGGCGTGCCGCGTGGCGGGTTCGCCTATATCGACAGGACAGCCATCGACTCGCACATACTGCGCGAGTTCGTCGCCACCCATGAAATCCTGCATGCCACCGGATTCGGCGTCCATGTCGAAGAGGCGTTGTATCCCGATTCCATCATGTCGCCCGAGGTCGATCGGGGTCTTGCGGTCGTGCCGCGGTTCTATCTGACCATTGACGGCGAAGTGGATCTGGTCGATCTGCCGGAGGGCCCCTTGCCGTTCCCGGTGACGGCAGGGGATCTGGGCGTGTGGGAAGCCGATGCCTTTCACCTTCTCGCGAATCACGATGATGGCGAAGATGATTGGCTGCGGTTCGGTGCGGGCTATCGCAACGGCCTTGCCAAACCCTGGGTCTGGGGCAGAGAGCCCGCAATACGCCTCGAAGACAATCGCGCGCTGGGGACCCGTGCAACCTGGAGAGGCGAACTACTCGGCTTTACCGCGTCGGGGCGCACGGTCGCGGGCAAGGCGCGGATCGGCGTCGATCTCGCCGCCGCCGCCGGGCAGGCCGATTTCACGGAGCTTGAATCCTGGCAGAAAGGCGCACATCCCGGGAGCCTTGGGAGCGGGTCGCGCTGGGGCGATCTCGGCTATACGCTCACCCTTTGGCAGGAGGGCACCCGCAGCGGCTTCGGATCCGCCTTTGCTCCCGGCGACGATCCCGGCATCGTGACGGGTGTCTTTGTCGGCGCGGCGCATGAAGGGGCCGCCGGCGTGCTGGAACATCCCGATCTCTCCGCCAGCTTTGGTGCTGTGCGGTAAGCCCGGTATGCGCCGCTTTCGCGGTCGGTCGGAACGGAACAAGGACGGCGGAACAGCGCGGCCGTCATTTTCCCGCCGGGCGACGTTACGGCGTCGGTTTCCTGGCGCCGAACGCCCCCATCATGTCGGGCGTCAGGACCTGATCAGGGCGTAGATCTCCTGACGGCGCTCCTCCGAGAGATCCTGACGCGGCGCCGTGAGAGCAAGCTCGGGGAGACTGGCGGCAAGGATGCGGTCGGTCTCGCGGGCATCGGGTGCTTGTGGGGCGTCAAGCAGAGCGTCCCAGACGCGCACAGCCTCAATGGCCTTCGGCAGGAACGCAAGGCTGTCCGCTTGGTGCGCTTCCTCGCGCTTGGGCGGAATGTGCCGCTCCAGCAGCTGCGCCCCCACGAGCTTCTCCAGCGTGCGGATCTGCAGCGTGATCGTGCAGCGCGTCCAGGCGGCACGCTGCGTTCGTCCACCACGGCCAGGAAGGCACGCAGGTGCTTGATGAAGGGATCGGGCGTTTGCGGATTCCGGCGCATTTGACGGCGGATTCCGATAGGACTTGACGGTGATTCC
>JAPORR010000195.1 GCA_026710105.1 Alphaproteobacteria bacterium | reverse complement strand
TAATGTTGAGAAAGGCATGAACACATGACCCAACTTCGGGACCTGCTTGAGGCGCTACGGCCACAGATTCCTGAATCCTTGCTCGCTGGACGGGGGCTGGATCAATTGTTGCTGCGGGTCGGCGATTTTCCCGCAGCAGTCGCGGCAAACTTGTGCATCTTCGAACTGAGACTCGACGACCCGGAACCGGCTGCCGATTTCTCGATCACCGTGACCTCCTCATGGGTCCCACATCACTATCTGGCGGGCCCCGACGGAGCAGCGGCGACATCCCCGAAAGTCTGGCTTGACGCCTATCTGGCCAGCAAACCGAAACCATATCGATGGATGATGCTCGAATACGATCTCATTGACATCCCCGAGGAGCGAAAAGTGGTTCCGGCGATCAATCTTCGATCAGATGCTTCGCTCGTCTTGGATGGCGCGACATTCGAACCGGTTCGCCTTGCCGGCACGCTCAGTCGTGTCTTTGGCCGGAGTGACGCGCGACATGAACAGCGCGCGTTGTCCCGCGCATTTTCTGTGTTGCCCTCCGGCGCCGTCGTCACATTCGCCGCCGCCTTTCCCGAACGCATGCCCCAATCCGTCAGGCTGGTTGTCGCGGAAGTTTCGGCAGCTCAGGTGCGGCCATTTCTCGATCAACTCCGGTGGCCGGGGTCGATCTCCACAGTCCTGCGGATCCTCTCGGAACTCCAAGATGTCTCCAACCGGTTCATGATGGCGTTCGATGTTGTCCCCGAAGCCACCCTGCCCCGATTGGGTTTCGAAATCTACCCGACTGCCGTCGGCGACCGAGATTTTCGAGGTCTGCTCTCAGCCTGGCACACGACAAGGAGCGACCATTGGCGCGACCTGATAGATCGACTGGTCGAAATGGGATTGTGCTCGCGGACGAAGGCCGACGGGCTTCTGTCCTGGCCGAAGCAGTGCGTCCTCTATGGGGCGAACGGATCCTACCGGCTGCGCATGGGGATCAACCACATCAAGATCGTGATGGACGGGGAGCACATGCGGGCGAAAGCCTACACAGGTCTGCAGTGCTTTCCGCTGGCACCCGATACGCGGTGAGATGGCGTGCCGACGGCAGACACCCTCACCGTTGTTTCTATCGACGACTTTCTCCTGCCGCCACACGAGCGCCGCAACAACGCCAAACACCTGGAAGCTATTGCGGGCCAAGATGACCGCCGATGCCGACATCCTGCTCGATCCCGCCACCTTGGCTCTTGAGGTGCGGTGGCTCTGCCTCGGTACTGATGCTCAGGATCGGCACATCACATCCCAGCTCGACGAACTCACCGCGAAACTACCTCTCCAGGCACCAATCTGATAATGGTCGATACCAGCTCCGCGACCACCAGAAACCTGACATTCGTGTCACCATAAATTGAATGAGGTCAGGAAATCTGCAGCTTTGATTTCCCTAGAGAACTGGCGGGAATCGGGCGAAAGCAACTTCCATTCCTTTGGTGCATCGCCCCGGACTTGACGTCGTTCACCGGAGCCTCCGTCGCCGAGGCAGGACCGTCGCGTGGACCGGATCAGCCTATTGCATCGAGACTGTGGGGCCTTACGGGCCGCGCGTTGCAGAATTATGGAGGCCGGAGTGCAGTCGGACGCCCGGGTCATGGCTACCACCCCAGTCGACCATTTTCTCGTAGGGCCACGATGACTGCCTGCCGTCCGGATAGGATGTCGGAATCTCGGCCTGGTACCTTGCCTTCCTTCCTGGCGGATCATCTTCGGCAAAGAGCGCGACAACCCGGGCTTCAACGGAACATCGCCTTGGCGCGTCGTCCCGGGACGTCGGATCGTTGAAGGCCGTGTGAAAGGTCACTCTGGAGGCCGGATCCTCAATGCGGGAATCGTACTGCCTGAAAATCAGCGCTTCGCCCGGCTCCATTCCCGGAAAGAAATGCCAGCTCTGGGCAGAGTCATGAACGAGATTGTACAGCACCACCCGAGTGCCGGGCTCGGTCAGGCGGCGTCCGTCGGAACTTATCATGTCGTCAGCAGAGACGGTCGAGGGGTCGCACATGGCAAGGGGCTTCGACTCGATCGCCCGCAGGGGATCCGTGCTGCGCCATACGTTGTACACGCCGAAGTGACAACCGTCCGGAATGTCAAGCACGTCCTCGACATACGGCGTCAGGTCTGCGTGGGCCTTTTCCGCATAGGTCCCTGCACCGCCGGGCCAGACCGGCGCGCCGACCCGAAACTCATGCTGCATGGTCCGTGCGGAAAGGCATCCTGTCACCGCGACAACCAGCTCCGCGCATTGGTCGTAGAAACGGGATACGACGCTCCCGTGATCGCTGTAGTCGATATCAATCGGCGCATGCAGGAGCTCGAACCCCATGCGGCTGACGGTGGGTGCCGGGGCGAGGGCACGTGCGTCGTGAACCCGGATCGGCTTCATGACCATCATTTCCGCATAATCGTCCCTCCCTCTGTGGTACGGTAGCCGGAATCCTCGGCATCCTGGCTTGACGAAGAGACTCTCCGAAACGACGAACGGCGTGTCTGGAAACACTGGAATGATCATCGTGACGCTGACTCTCTCACGCTGTCTGGCGCAGGGCAAGGTCGCGAAACTTCCCCTCCGCCGCAAGCAGTTCATCATAGCTTCCAACCTGCACCAGGCACCCCCGATGCAACACGTGGATCCGGTCTGCGTTCCGGATCGTGGACAGGCGGTGGGCGATGACAACCCGGGTGCTCGTAGACTCCTCGATTCCCTTCATTGCTAGTGCCTGACTCCTTGTATCCAGCCAGCTCGTCGGCTCGTCAAGGAAAAGGATCCGGGGCCTGTGCACCAGCGCGGCCGCCATCCGTATCCGCTGGCTCTGGCCACCGGACAGGTTAGCCGAGTTCTCGCCCACCGACGTGTGCAGTCCCATCGGCATGGCACGGATGTCATCGGCGACCCCAGCCTGCTCCAGCGCACGCCATGCATCATCCTCGGTGAGGCGGCTGTCCGCCCCAATAACATTGTCGAGCACGCTGCAGGGCCGCAGGGTACCGTCCTGCATGACAACGCCCATCTGCCGTCTCACGACGGCGAAGTCCAGCTGCGCGAGATCCTGGCCATCATAGTAAATTGCCCCCGACTGTGGCCTCTCCAGGCCGAGCAAGAGCCGAAGCAGAGTCGTCTTGCCGGCGCCGGATTCCCCGACGATCGCGACAAGTTCGCCCGGCTTTGCGCTGATCGACACGTCCTCCAGCACATTCGGTCCCCCGGGGGAATAGGCATAGCTTGCCCGGTCGACAAGGATCCGGCCGGAAAGCGCGGCTCGGGCCCGTCCCGCCATCCTCGCGGGTGCAGGGCTCGCCAGGACGGGCCGGACCTGGTCACAGGCCGGCTTGACAAATGCAACCGCCCGGGCCGCGTTGCCGAGCATGACGGTCGTCATACACAGCACCATGACGGCCGTGAAGATCGCAAGGAAATCCGCCGTGTCCACGCCGCCCCGGACGACGACCGTCCAGAATAGGACCGCGGATGCCAAGGCGGGAACTGCCGCTCCGAATGCGGCAAGGTGCTCGCCGAGCATGGACAACCTGATCTCCGCCTTCTTGTGGCCATGATACCGCCGTGCCCAAGCGGCGAATGCGGAGTCCTCGGCAGCCGTGGTCCGCAGTTTGGAAATCCCCATGAGGAACTGCTGGGTGTCTCCGGCGAGTCGGCGCATCGTCTCCAGATACCGTCGCTGCGGCCCGATCATCAGGATGCAGAATATAGCCGTTACCCCGATCATCGCGGCAGAGAGCAGCAACGCGCTCCAGCCTAGCCAGGCATCATAGAGGAACAGAAGCCCGAGCGCGGGCAGCAGGAACAGCGTGGACAGTACGCCATCGGCGGTGACACCCGCGACCCGGTCCCGCACATCCTGAAACACCAGAGATCGTGCCGAGAGCTCGCCGGCGGTCTGGCCGCGGAAGAATCCGGCACCCAGGCGTAGCAGGCGATCCCAGACAAGAGCGCTCAGGCGAGCCGCCACGCGACCCTCGACTCTCATGAGCGCCGTTCCGCGAAGGATGTGCAGAAGCGCCACGAGTGCTCCGGTTCCTGCGAGGATCGCCGCCAGCTGCAGTGCCGGAATCGCCTTTCCGCCAAGCGCGGCCGCGGTCGCCAGCCAACTCACCGCGAATGCAGGCGTCAGCGCGAGCGTACCGGCGACAATGCCGGTCGCGACAAGTATGGCGACATCGCCCGCAACGCCGCAACATCCCGCACGGAACAGGGACCTCAGCCCAGCGGTACCGTCCGCCCGGCTGTCGCTCAGTCCCGGATACAGGCAGTGCACCTCCCGAAACGAAGTGGCAGTTCTGCCATCCGCAGGGCGCGAGTCGCCGGTCGAGGGGTTCGCAACCCGGTACCGGCCAGCCATTCCCGGCAACAACGCAAGGGATTGTCCGTCTTCGCGCCGAATCGCCAGCATGGCCCCGCTGTCCCCGAACCACCACTGTTCTGTCGCCTTCAGGCGCACCTTGCGCTTGCGCAACATCGATGCGTCGCAGATGCTGTCCAGCGAAGGTTCATCGCCGCCTACAACGGCCGGCACGCGGACATCGAACCCTTCCCGCCTGCCGATCATGCGCAAGGCTTCCGCCATGGCAGGCCCGTCCTTCGCCGTCGTGAGCCCAGGACTGTACAGCGCTTCCAGGCTGGTCCTGGCGCGCGCCTTATCATCCCGGCGCCGTGTGGCCTGAGCGGCCTGGAGGTTCGCCTCGTCGACAAGCAGCAGTCTCTGGCCCAAACTTTCCACTTCGAACAGGATTTTGTGAAATCCTGGCAAGTTCTCATTCAGAAGCCGCCTCGCGTCGAGTTCGGCAGTGGTCCTGCACTCCAACGCCTCCTCCCCGTGCAAGCGGATCCACGCATCCCGGGAGACGGGTACCAGCTCCTGGCCACCGGTGTCCGCGAGATCGAGGAAGCCGGCTTCGATGCCGCCTGTGGCGAGCCAGACGACGCCATGCCCGGGCGAAGCGACGCCACTTCCCGTCATTGACCCGGGACGAAGACGAAGCTCCGTTGCCGGAATGCCTTCCATCTCGCGCGACACGGCCGAAGACAGGGACTCGATCCAGAAGTCGACATGCCTGCCGAATTCCGCCCTAATCGCATCGGCATCATCACCCTCCGCCAACGCATCGAAGAGGCATTCATGCGTCAGCCGGCGTAGCTTGGATCCTGGCAGTCCCTTGGCAACGAGCCTCATTCCATGGTTCGATTCATTGACGCTGAAGGCCAGCCGGCCGATCTCGAGACGCACGAAATGCTTGTAGGCGGACACCATCTGTCCCGAGTCGTGCCTGGCCGCCAGCACGTCAATGACCCCCTCTTCAACAAGCCATACATTGCCAGACCCGCACAGGCTCACCGGCCGGCGTGCGGCGGCCGGACACGCGTCCCCACGTTCGACGAACAGGGCACCCAAGCCGATATGCGCACTGAACTCATTCGCCATCAAGCAGCCTCCGGTAGATGCCCTCCTGGGCGTACAGCTCGTCGTGGGATCCTTGGCCGACG
This sequence comes from Alphaproteobacteria bacterium, assembly GCA_026710105.1. Lineage (GTDB taxonomy): Bacteria > Pseudomonadota > Alphaproteobacteria > Bin95 > Bin95 > Bin95. Next base: position 20,454 of record JAPORR010000195.1, on the reverse strand, counting down.
ATGCGGCCGCCGTCGACGACCATGATCCGGTCCGCATCGCGGATCGTGCTCAGGCGGTGCGCGACAATCAGGCAGGAACATCCGCGGCGCCGGATGTTGTCGTCGATCATCAGCTCGGTGACGGGGTCGAGGGCGCTCATGGCCTCGTCCATGATCAACAGCGACGGCCTGCTGACCAACGCCCTGGCGATCTCCAGCCGTAGCCGCTGCCCGCCGCTGAAGTTCCGCCCGCCCTCCTCCACCATGGAGTCGTACCCTTGGGGACGGTTGATGATCTCCTCGTGAATCAGCGCATCCCTTGCGGCTGCGGCAATGAGGTGGTCCGGAACGGTCGCGTCCCACATGGTCAAGTTATCGCGGACGGTGGCCGCGAACAGGACCGGGCTCTGGTCGACGATCGCAACCGACCTGCAGAACACCTCCCGCGGGACGTTCCCGGCCGGATGGCCATCGAACAGGATCTCGCCCGACCAGGGCTGGTGCAGGCCCGCGACCAGCTGCGTGACCGTGGACTTGCCCGAACCGCTTTCGCCTACCAGCGCAACGCGCTGGCCAGGTTCGATCGTCAGGCTGAAGTCACTGACCAACGGATCACGGTTCCTCTGGTAACCAAAGGTCACGTGCCTCAATTGAAGCCTTCCGATCAGCCGCAACCCTCCCTCGCCGCTCATCGGCAACCTCGGCCTCCCGACTTCGCGGGAGGCCGGCACCGTCTCTTTAGGTGCATTGATCACTTCGTCCATTCTGGTCAGATCAGCATCTAGAGTCTCCAACATGTCGGAGAACTGCCCGATCCGCGCGACTGGACGGATGAAGTTTTCGGCGAGGACGTAGAATCCCATCAGCTGGCCGAGCGTGACATGTCCCAGCGTCATCAGCCAGCCACCAACGCCGAATACCGCCGCCGCGTTGAGCAGCTGGAACAGATGCGGGAACGATGATGCTACATGCCCCAGCTCCACGAATTCCTGACGCGCAACAAGCTCACGGGCCTGCCTGCCGCTCCAGTCGGAGAAGAAGTCGTTCTCCCGGGCCGTGGCCTGAAGGCTCTCGACCGACGACAGACCGGCAGCGCTGATGCCGGCCAGCATGCATTGTTCGCGGCGAAGGCGGTGATTGTGGTCGCGGCGAAGGCGGGCTAGCAGTCGCGTCATGCCAAGGCACGACGCGCCCATGCCGGCCACCACGAGCGCCAGTGGCCAGTGCCAGACCAGCATGACTGCCAGGAACGCGGCGCTCATGATCAGGTCGACCGACAGGCGTACAAGCTGTCCGGCACCAGTGTCCGCCACCTCGTCGATCTTTCGCAGGCGCAAGGCGAGGTCCCCCGCCAGCCTGTGGTTGAAGAACCTGACGGGGAGACGCAGCAAGGTGTCCAGGAACCTGTCAGATTGGGTGATCGAGAGGCGAATCACGAGATCGCGCAGGGAACGCATCTGTAGCCAGGTCAGGAGATAGGCGCCAGCGCCGGCTAGGAGCGTGCCCGCCGCCAGAGTCCAGCCCAGTCCCGCCTGCCCGGAGTCCAGGACGCGGTCCACGAATAACGCCACCAGGAGCGGCAGGGCCAGCAGCATGATCGCGAGCAGCAATCCGTAGGCCGTCGTACGCGCCAGCAGGGTCCTGTGACCACGCAGCCAGGGCCAAAGCCTTTGCACGACGCTGCGCCTGGCGCCCTGCCGCCTGAATCCGGGGCCGGGTTCGAGTACCAGGCTGACACCCGTGAAGTAGCGGTCAAACTCCTCGAGATCCACGCTGCGATGCCCTTCAGCGGGATCGTTCAGGAAGAAGCGGTCCCCTGCCATGCCCTCCAGAACGACGAAGTGCTTGAATCCCCAGAAGAGCACGATCGGCTGCGGCAGGCGCACCAGCTGGTGGATCTGACAGCTGTGGCCGGTTGCATCAAGGCCGTAGCCGCGCGCCGCCTGCGCAATATCCTTCAGGGTAGAGCCGTCGCGGCCGACACGGCATTGCTCGCGAAGCTCCTCCAGCGATGTCCAGTAGCCATGGTGCGCAAGCACGATACCGAGACAGGCGGCCCCGCAGTCGGTGGCCTCCAGTTGCATTATTAGTGGGGTACGACGCGGTCGCTTCCGGAACCGCGGGGTACGGAACGCCTTCAGGGAAACCGAACCTGACGTGGCCTGCTGTGCCATCTCGGCCCGGCGTCAGGCAACCACCACGACCAGTCCGAGCATTGCCAGCAGCACGACCGTCAACGCAGTCCTGAACATGCGTTCATGCGGGGCCGACACCATCAGCGGTTCGTCCATTGCCTCGGGCTGCGCCCTGTGGATGAGAGAATCCCTTCGAAACAACTTCGGAACGCCTCCCGGAAGCATGTCTTTTCGCGTGACACCTTATGCCGCTCGAGCACTCCATGCAACGGGTTTCGGCTCGTCGGACGCCGGATGGGCGGGATGGTGCCTTGCGAGCGTCTCCGCCACCCGAAAGAGATCGCAGACGTGCCTCCATGAGCCCGTGAGTGAGCACCCTGCGTGCAAGGACTGTCGGCAACGGACGGCCCCTGACCATCAACCATTGAAGGGAAATGATATACATGACGTGACGTCGAAACGCCCCGACGTATACCGTTCTGGTCCTGCCCCGACACCCCGACGACATGGAAATGCACAACATTCTCGGACGCACCGGGACGGTGTGAGACACCGATCTCGCAGGCGGCCAGCGCGCTTCCGCGCTGGAGAATGTTGTGTACCGCGTTGACATCGCGGTCCGTCACCAGACCGCAGCCATGGCAGGCGGTGCTGGTGTGCCGGGGTGACACTCGGACCACTTCCCTACCGGCACTTTCAGCCTTGTAGGAAAGCAGATCCGCGAGCGGGCCCTAGCCCTGTTCGGCGATCAACCGGGCGAGGATCGGGGTCTTCATCATGTTCCTGATTGTGAGATCCTTGATCGCAATGCGGTTGTGTTTTACCGTGATCGCCGCCGTGACCCTCGGCGCAACCGCCCAAATCGACGTTGTGGGTAATTGAAAGGTTTCTGGAAGGACTACATCGAACCACTTGTGACGAAAGATTCTCGCTCCTCATCCACATCGTGTGGCCCATTATCAAGCCTTCGCCCGGACGCCCAGCTGTCTGATTGACGACAATCACCGTCAACGGAAGCAATTGATGCTGTTGGCAATAATACATGATCGAGCCAAGGAAGTTGGAAACCGCTATTGCAGCGTTCGGCATCCCCAGAGCATCCGCAATCCCTCCATAATTGTATATCCTGCGATCATGGGCAGCGCGGATGAGTAGAGATCACACCTGCAAAACTCGTTCGAATTGCGTCATTCCTCACCGTCCGGCCGGATGTTGAAGGGCCGGAAGATCGCGTCGCGGATTGTGTCCATTGACGTACCCGGCATGTCATATTCCGCTTCCATGTTCGCTTTGCTCGGCTGAAAGTCCTTCGGCGGGAGCGGGAGATCGCGCGGCTACGGTATCGGACGCCTTCGCTTGTCCTTGGCGCTCACGGGGATTGTCCGTTCACAAGTTGTGCTCAACCCAATCTTTCGCCCTTTCAGAATGCTCCGGCTTGATATGCGCGGCAACTGCTGCAAAAGCAGCGGCCAACACTCCCAAGTCGTCTGTGTAGCCAATGGGGACCAAGACATCGGGAATCGCGTCAATGGGGTTGATGAAGTAACCTAACGCGCCAATGACGATGGACTTTGCCCAAAGCGGGGTATCCGAGTCGAGTAGGGCGTAATAGAGCTTCAGGGCCATTTCAATCACTTCGCGCCCGGCCTTCCCGGCGGCAGATGCCAGCTTGTCCCATAAAGACTTGTCGTCGAACTCCGCGGCCTTATGGATGGTCGATTCGTCTGTCATTTCGGTGTCTCCCGTTTATTGCGCTGCATGCACATTGATGAAGAATACGGGACGTAGTATGCTGTCCTTGCCGTGAAAATACTAGGGGGTTCAAGCGCAAAAACCCCCAAGCGCTTCGAGGCGCTTGGACGTCACCATCTGCGGTGCCCGTCTTGCGGACTGTGACCGATAAGCTACCCCGTATAGGCTCGAAGTCCTGCCCGCGCGGCTGGCTCCTGTTTTCAAGATACGGGGTGGTACAGCACCGCGTACAACATGAGGGTTTTTGAAGGCTGGCTTTATCCAAGCCGAATACGGGCACCTTCCAGAGCCGCGCGGCGGCCAGCGAGTTCGTCGCGCTGTTCTCGCTGATCCTCGACAACCTCCGCCGGGGCACGGGAGAGAAACCGCTGATTGTCGAGCTTAGCGTCGATACCAGATATGCGCTCGTCGATCTTCGCAACTTCGCGGTCCAAGCGCTCGCGCTCCCGGTCGAAGTCGATCACCTCGGCGAGCTTGAGCGTAATTGAGGCGCCGGGGAGCGCCACCTCAACCGAACCTTCAGGCGCGGTGCCCTCGGCAAGGCTCTGTAGTCGTGCCAATCGAAGGATCTGTGGTGCATTGCGGCGGGCGCGAGCAGCGGTTTCGCTGTCGGCACCAACGAGTACGGCGTCGACTTTCGCTCCCGGGGGCACATTGAGATCAGACCGCACGCGGCGGACTTCGGAAATCAACCCGATGGTCCAGCTGATCTCGGCCGGCGCTTCGCTCACTTCGTCCTCAGGCCATGCTGCGCCGATCAGCCCACCGTCCACAAGTCCGAGTGCCTCGCTCAGCTCTTCGGTGACGAAGGGCATCAGCGGATGCAGCATGCGCAGGATGCGGTCTAGCGCCCAGGCGGTAGCAGCGCGGGTCTCTTCTGCGGCCTCTCCGCCTTCAGCAAAGACCGGTTTAGCGAACTCGATGAACCAGTCACAGAACTCACCCCAGACGAAGCGGTAGAGCACATCCGCCACTTCGTTGAAGCGGTATGCCTCCATTGCCGCTTCCGTCTGGCGGCGCGTCTCGACAGTCCGGGCAGTAATCCAGCGGTTCAATGTCTCCCGGGCACCAGCCGGATCGAAACCGGGCTTGGGAGTGCAGCCATTCATCTCGCAGAAGCGGGCAGCGTTCCAGAGCTTGGTGGTAAAATTGCGGTAACCTGCAACCCGACTCTCAGAAAGCTTGATATCGCGGCCTGGCGCGGCAAGGGCGGCCAGCGTGAACCGGAGTGCATCGGCCCCGTAACTGGCGCACATGTCCAGCGGGTCGATGATATTGCCCTTGGACTTGGACATTTTGGCACCATGCCGGTCGCGCACCAGCGCATGGATATAGACGGTACGGAAAGGGACATCGCCCATAAAGTGCAGGCCCATCATCATCATTCGGGCGACCCAGAAGAAGATGATATCGAAACCTGTTACCAGCACATCGCCCGGATAGTAGCGATCGAGTTCAGGCGTCCGTTCCGGCCAGCCCAAGGTCGAAAACGGCCAAAGCGCCGACGAGAACCAAGTATCAAGCACATCAGGGTCGCGCTCCAGGACGACATCTGGCCCAAAACGCGCCTCAGCCTCCGCCCATGCCTCGACCTCCGTTTCGGCCACGAACACTGAACCTTCTGGGCCATACCAGGCCGGAATCTGGTGACCCCACCAGAGTTGGCGCGAAATGCACCAGGGCTGGATATTGCGCATCCACTCGAAATAGGTCTTGGCCCAGTTCTCCGGCACGAAACGCGTGCGTCCGCTTTCGACCGCTTTGATCGCCGGTGCCGCCAGCGCCGCCGCGTCGGCATACCACTGCTCCGTCAGGTAGGGCTCGATGGGCACGCCGCCACGGTCTCCATAGGGCACGGTGTGGCGATGGCGTACGACACGCTCCAGAGCCCCCACCGCTTCTAGATCGGCGACCACCCGCTCCCGGGCGACAAAACGCTCCAGACCACGATAAGCCTCCGGCGCAGCATCGCCTACATGGGCCTTACGGTCGAAGATATTGATGGTCTCAAGCCCGTGGCGCCGCCCGACTTCAAAATCGTTGAAATCATGCGCCGGCGTAATCTTGACTGCGCCGGACCCCTGCTGGGGATCGGCATGAACATCGGCGACAATAGGAATCCGGCGGCCCACCAGTGGCAGGATGCAATAGCCACCAACCAAATGCCTGTAGCGCGGGTCCTCCGGATGAACCGCCACGCCCGTGTCGCCCAGCATCGTCTCCGGGCGCGTCGTGGCGACGGTCAGGCTCTCGCCTTCCCGGCCCTCGACGGGGTAGCGGATATACCAGAGCTGGCCGTCGATCTCGGTCGGTTGCACCTCCAGATCCGAGATCGCGGTCTCCAGCACCGGGTCCCAGTTTACCAGCCGCTGATCCTTGTATATCAGCCCCTCACGATAGAGTTGCACGAAAACCTTAGCGACCGCATTCGACAGGCCCTCATCCATGGTGAAGCGTTCGCGCGCCCAGTCAGCCGACGCACCGAGCGAACGCAATTGGCGCGTGATCTGCCCTCCTGACTGGGTCTTCCATTCCCAGACCCGGTCCACGAACCTTTCCCGTCCGAGATCGGCCCGCTTCAGTCCTTTCTCGTCGAGCTGACGTTCTACAACCATCTGGGTTGCAATCCCGGCATGGTCGGTACCGGGCTGCCAGAGTGCATCCCGGCCGCGCATGCGGTGGTAGCGGATCAGAATATCCTGCAATGTGAAGGTAAGGCCGTGGCCCATATGCAGGCTGCCGGTGACATTCGGCGGCGGCATCATGATCGTATAAGGTTGTGCATCCGCCCTCACCCCTGCAGCGAAGGCACCAGCGCGCTCCCAAGCGTCATAGCGTAGTGTTTCCACCGCATCGGAACGGTAGGTCTTCTCCAGCATTGGGGAATCCGTTCTATCGGATTGAGAAAAGGGCAGTCATACCGGGGCGCTCGATACAAGCTTCATGGTTCAGGAGCAGTTCGTCGAGCCTCTCTCCCGCCGGCAGCCGCATTTCGACGGCTGCCGGTATTAACGTCTACCGGCGCGAGACAGCCGCCGAACCTCTTCTTCGACCAGGCGCTCCACGATATTGGGCAAATTCGTGTCGAGCCATTCCTGCAGAATCGGCTTCAGCATAGCGCGGACCATATCTTCAATGGTTTCGCCACCCGGGCGCAGCGGCAGGGACCTCGCATCGGCTTCATCCTGCTCGACCGCTTGCGTCAAGCCTGCAAAGGCCTGCGCCGAGGCGGCAGCTGCCACGGCGGAAACCAGCCCGTCCTTCCCGGCACCGGCCTGTTCTTCGTTTTCCGGTGGCTCTTCGTCCACGAGTTCAAGAATATCGTCCGGCTCCACATGCTGGCCGGCAGCATTCACTTCTCGGGTTTCATCAGAAACAGCCTTGCCGATGGACGCCATGATTTCCTCCATGGTCCGTTCGTCCTCGCCGCGTACGGCGCCGCGAATGACATCGTTCATTCTTTTCCATCTCCGCCGAATAATACGTCTGGATTCCACATGATAGCGCGAACGCGGTCGTAATGGACTTGGACATCGTAGGGTGTCACAGGCACCTGCTGGGCCTCAACGGTGAGGCGGCCGACTGCGGCGGCCAGTTGGTAGCTGGCGACTGCTTCCGCCCGCTTCGTGCGCACGACATTCACCCGAGCGTCTAGAAGGTCCTGCTCCGCGTCCAATACATCAAGCAGCGTGCGGGTACCAACTTCGGCTTCCTGTTGCAGACCGTCTAACGCGATCTCCGAGGCGCGCACCTCAGTAGTGAGCGATTCCAGCCGGGCACGCGCTGATTCGAGGTTCTCCCAAGCCGCAACCGCCTGCTCGACAGCATCCCGCCGGCGGCTCTCGATTAGGGCCCGGGCGCGCGAGGCCAATTGAATGGCCTGGCGCCGGCGTGAAGTGGTCCTGCCGGCCTCGTAAAGCGGCATTGATACCGTCGCCGCCAGAACGGCGTCGTTGTTCCTTGCGCCCCGGATGCCCTGATCGTTTCGATGTGACACCGTGCCGACCAGATTGACCGTCGGCAGCAATTCGCCCCGGATGGACTGGATATCCTGCTGCACTGCACGCTCATCGAACATGGCTGCGGTGATATTGGGGTTGCTCTCTGCTGCTACCTCGACCGCCTCGCCCTTCGTCTCCGGTAGGTTAGCAAGCGGTGGCGGCTGTTCCAGCCGACCAGGAATGTCACCCACGACATTCTGGTAGCGCGCGCGAGAGGCTTCCAGAGTGCCCTCGGCAGACACCCGCTCGGCGATGGCGCGCGCCAGCCGCGCCTCAGCCTGAGCCACATCGGTGCGCGTTACCTCACCAACCTCGAACTGATCCCGGGCCGCCTGCAGACGCCGCCGCAAGAAATTGACATTGTTGACGGTGAGTTCGACCACGGCCTGATCGCGGACCACATCCATGAATGCAATGCCTGTGTTGAGAAATACCGTCTGCTCGGTAGCCATAAGCCGCGCGCGCTGGGCTGAGACGCGTTGCTTGGCCGCTTCCAGCCTGGGGGCGTTCGAACCGTTGAACAGTGGTTGCGTCGCCTGAAGCTGCGCCTGCGAGGGATTACGCGATTCGGTATTTCTCGACCGGTTGTTCGGGATGCTCTTGCTCTGATACCGCCCATAGCCGATATTGCCGGAGGCTATAACGACTGGCCGCCAGCCTGACAGTGCCTGCGGCACACCTTCATCGATTTCGCGCAGCCGGGCACGTGCGGCTTCGAGTTGCGGATTGGCATCATAGGCCTTGGCCATCGCCTCCAGCAGCGTGTCGTCAGCGGCCGTAACCTCTGGTAAGGCGGGGGCCAGGGCCAACGCGACGGCCGGAAGACATATCAGTCGGAACCGTCGAGCATTCAAAACACGAACTCCTGCTTGGGCTCGAAACCAGCGAGATAAGGCGCGTTGGCATCGAAAACAATGCGGGAGGAGATCACCCCGCCCCGCTTCGTGAAGATCGTCGCCCGGCCGGGCCCACCGCCAGGACGCAGGATCGCAGCCAGCCGCCCGCCCTCCGCCAATTGATCCAGCAGCACCGGTGGAATGGCTGCCACGGCCCCCTGGACGATGATGACATTAAACGGTGCCTCCTCGGGGCAACCTGCCTCCAGCGGCCCTTCGATCACGAGTACATTGTCGCTGCCATCCGCTGCCAGCGCCCTGCGGGTGCATGCCGCGAGGTCACCGTCACTCTCCAGGGCGACGACAGCGCTTGCGATGCGTCCTAGAACAGCGCTCGAATAACCGAGACCGGCGCCAACATCGAGCACATAGTCCTCCACACCGGGTTCAGCGGCTTGTGCTAACCGCCCGAATATCATCGGCTCGACCAAAACGCGTCCCTGGAAAGCATGGCTGTCATCCGCATAGGCGATCGGCCTCATAGCAACAGGCGCGAACTCCTCGCGTGCAACGCTACCCATCGCATCCAGCAAAGCCTCATTCATCACCCGGCCGGCGCGCAATTGGCACTCCACCATATTGGCTCTTTGGACGATGTAATCGCTCATTGAGGTCCGCCTGACTTCCCACTTTCGGCAAATATAGCCTGTCCCGCAGACATGACAACGTCGTGAACCCCAACAAGGCTCTTGCCAACAAAGCAGCCGCAAATACCAAATTTTCCACAATTAGAGGCTGCGGATTATTGGCAATACGACATGTAGTAATGTATGGGAGATTCCCATGTGTTCACAGTGGACCTCCGGCGCCCAAGGAAATCCCGTCGATCTGGTCGAGGATATCGTCCGGGCGCGCGACTGGGTTTACAGCCGGGACGATTCGCGAATGATTGCGGCTGAACTGCAGGGCTGCTGGGGAGAAACATCGGTCTGCGCTGCCTGGCACCCGCACCGCGCCATCATGCAGGTCGCCGCGGCCTGCCGGCTGCCAGTGCCCTTAGCGGGAACGGTTACGCTGCTGGAAATGTTGGCCTATGCCAATGGCATGTTGGAGATGGGACATTTCTGCTTCGAACAGGATGCAAGCGTGCTTTGCTTCCGCCACGCCGTGCCTCTGCGCGGCGTCGTGGCGTCGCGTGAGTTACTAGATTATGTGCTCTCCACCGCCACAAACGGGCTGGACCAATTCTATCCCGCATTCCAACATGCGTTGTGGGGGGGCAAGCCGCCGGCGAAGGCCGTCGCTGCCGCCATGATCCAACCGATAGGCGAAGCATGAGTACTCCTGACATAATCCTTGCCGGCTGCGGTAAGATGGGCGGCGCACTGCTGGCAGGCTGGCTGGAACAGCGCTTCGCTGACCAGATTGTGGTCGTTGAGCCAGACGAGGTGGCAGCGCAGGAATTCCAGGGCAAGCCTGGCGTCCACATCACATCAGCGCTGGAGAATGTCACTGACCGCGTGCGCCCGGATGCAGTGATCTTTGCTGTTAAACCTCAAATCATGAGCGCGGTCGTTCCAGCCTACAAGCGATATACAGGGCACGGCGCGCCCGTATTCCTTTCTATCGCCGCCGGGACGCCGATCGCCTTATTAGAGAATATGCTGGGCCGGGGCGCCGCCGTGGTCCGCGCCATGCCGAATACGCCAGCGGCGGTCGGCCGCGGCATTGCCTCCTTGATTGCAAACCAGCATGTCGATCCGGCGCAGATGGCACTCTGCCAGACGATCTGCGAGGCTGTTGGCGAGGTCGTCTGGCTAGGGGACGAGTCAATCATGGATGCGGTAACGGCTGTATCCGGTAGCGGTCCGGCTTATGTCTTCTATCTAGTTGAAGCGCTCGCTGCGGCCGGCCAGCGCGAAGGGCTGCCCGAGGACATGGCGATGCGCCTCGCTCGCGCTACCGTATCCGGCGCGGGCGAGTTGTTGAATCGCTCACCGGAGGCCGCCGATACATTGAGACGCAATGTTACCAGCCCGGGTGGAACCACGGCGGCCGCGTTGGATGTGCTGATGGCGGATGACGGGCTCGCCGCACTGATGCGCCGTGCCGTCGCCGCCGCCGCCAACCGCTCACGGGCACTCGGCAGTTGATTCGTGGAGTTGCTTGACCGGCAGAAACCGTGTCCCTATACAGCCGCGTCCTAGGCGTGACACTTTCGGGCAAGGAGTGGAGAGCGATGTCGCGGCGCTGCACGATCACTGGCAAGAGCGTGATGACCGGCAACAATGTCAGTCATGCCAACAACAAGACCCGTCGGCGTTTCCTGCCGAATGTGCAGTCGAGAATGTTACTAAGCGAGACTCTTGGCGAGCCGGTACGCTTGCGCATCTCCAGCCACGGACTGCGCACGGTGGAGCACAATGGCGGGCTCGACGCCTTCCTGCTTGGTCGCCCTGATTCGAAGCTGACAATCGAGGCACGGCGTATCAAGCGGCGCATCGAGAGGATGAAAGCCCGACGCGAAGCCCGCGAGGCGACCGCTTAGTGGAATCTCTGCCCGTCGTCCGGGTTGATCATGGGAAATTGCGGCTGCCGATTCATTCAAACCGGAACAGGTCGCGTCTTAATCGACGAAGGGATCGTACATGGCTATCGTGTCTTCGCGGTCCGGCCCTGTCGACAGCATCGCCACCGGGCAACCAATCAACTCCTCTATGCGCCGGACATATTTGACGGCCGTGGCTGGTAGCCGGGCCCAACCCGTGGCACTCGCTGTACTCCCCGGCCAACCCTCCAGCTGCTCATAGACCGGTTCTGCCACCGCTTGCTCCGCCTGACTAGCCGGCAAACGAGACAGCAGGCGGTCACCTACACGGTATCCCGTGCAGACTTGCAAGATCTCGATCCCGTCGAGCACATCGAGCTTGGTGAGCGCGATGCCGTCCATGCCCGAGAGTCGCACGGCCTGGCGGACCGTGACAGCATCGAACCAGCCGCAGCGCCTTGGCCGGCCGGTTACAGTGCCGAACTCCCTGCCGCGCTCGGCAAGGTGTTGGCCCACCTGATCCCGCAATTCAGTCGGGAATGGGCCCCCGCCGACACGCGTCGTATAAGCCTTGGCAATACCAAGCACATAGCCGACTGCGCCCGGCCCCATGCCGCTGCCGACCGCCGCTGCCGCCGCAACCGTGTTCGAGGAGGTCACGAAGGGATAGGTGCCGTGGTCTACATCGAGGAGGATGCCTTGTGCGCCCTCGAACAGGATCCGTTTCCCTGCCCGCCTGAGTGTATCAAGACGCTCCCAGACGCAATCGACATAGGGTGCCAGCGGACGACGCACATCCTCCAGCGTCGCAATTAACTCGTCCGGCAGGAGTTCTTCCGCGCCCCAGCCACGCAGCAAGGCGTTGTGATGCTCCAGCAGATGGCTAACCTTGTCCCGAAGCGCTGCCCCGTCATACAGGTCGGCAACGCGGATTGCACGCCGTCCGGCCTTGTCTTCATAGGCAACGCCAATGCCCCGTCCGGTCGTGCCGATTGCTCCTTTCCCCCGCCTTTGCTCGCGGAGCCGGTCCACATGACCGTAGAAGGGCAGGATCAATGTTGCGTTTTCTGCAAGACGCAGGGTTTCGGGGGCGACCGGAATGCCCTGACCGCGCAGCCGTCCGATCTCCTCAAGCAGAGCCCAGGGATCCACTACCACGCCATTGCCGATGATCGACAGCGTGCCCCTCACTACGCCGGAGGGTAGCAGCGACAACTTGTAGGTCTCGCTGGCGACTTGCAACGTGTGGCCAGCATTGTGTCCGCCCTGGAAACGCACCACGACATCCGCCCGCTCGGCGAGCCAGTCCACCACCTTCCCCTTGCCTTCGTCGCCCCATTGCGCGCCGATGACGGCCACATTAGTCATTCCGAGTCTCCGTCCAAGGCTTCGAGGCCGCGCGCTCCCAGAAGATATCCGCACCCAAGGCGGCGCGCTTCGGCGGCTGGATCGGACGTCGGTGCTAGTGCTTGCAAGGTGATCCAGCCATCCGCCTGCCAACGCCGACGCTCCGCACCATCTGCACCATAAGGCAGAAACAGGCGCGAACGCGGCGCGGGCGGCCTCAGCAGGCGGTGGATGGCGTCGAGATAGAAAGTTACGCCTGTGCCCGTCTCGCCTTCGGCGCGGTAACGTCCACCGCGTCCCACTTCGCCACGGTTACCGCTTACGAACAGGCTGAAGGCCACACCGGAATAGTACTGGAAACCACGGTGCTCCACAGGGTCAATCGTAATCCGTAGCTCCGTCGCGGCTGCTGATACCGCCGCGGCTACTTCAAGCAATCGATCACGTAAAGCAGTCGCTTCCGGTGGGAGGTCGAGGGTGGCAAGCACTGGTGCTGCCATGTCGTAAGGTCCGGTGGCTGCCATCAACGCCGAAAAGCGTGGTCCGCCCCTCTCAGCGACCGCCGCCACATCCTTGCGCCCTAGCGCATCGCCGAGCACGGTGTCCTCTTCGAGGCCGGCGTCGGCCAGGAGTGCCCGCACCAGGGCTGGCACGCCGAGGTCGATGCTGACACCTGATGTGCCGAGTGCTTCAAGTGCCTCGAAGGCGAGTCGCGCGACCTCGACATCGGCCGACACGTCTTCCGCGCCAATCAACTCGACTCCGGCTTGGGCCACCTGGCGCTCGGTGTGAAGCTGGGAGACGCCGACCCGCAAAACCTGCCCCGCATAGGCAAGGCGCAGCGGCCGCGGCTCGCCAGCAAGCCGCGTCCGTGCAATCCGCGCGACCTGGAGCGTCATGTCAGAGCGCAGTGCCAGCATGTGCTGTGAAATCGGATCCATGATGCGGAAAGTGTCGGCGGCAATTGCCGCGCCCTCGTCTGCGAGGAAACTTGTCTCAAACTCGGCCAGCGGCGGATCCACCCGCTCATAGCCGTTCAGTGCGAAGAGCTCTAGAAGGCGTGCTTCGACGGCCGCCTCGAAAGCGGCGTCAGGAGGCAGGACATCACGTAATCCCGCAGGCAACAAAGCTTTGTCAATCATGGTATGCACTGCTTGCCCAGCTCCAAGGCTACACGATTTGGCCCAAATGTTGCAGGTCAGGCCGACTGCTCAAAATCGTAAGACCAGAGGGCGAGCGATAGCATCTGGCAGGGCGGCGATGCGCTCCAGCACGTGCTCGGGGCAATTCTCATCGATTTCGATGAGGGCGAGCGCATGCCCGCCCGCTGCCGGGCGACCGAGGTGGAAATTGGCAATATTAACACCCTCCTCGCCCAGAATCGTGCCGATCTTGCCGATCACGCCTGGCTGATCGTAGTTCCGGAGGAAGAGCATGATCGGCCCGAACGCCGCCTCGAAATGGATGTCCTGCACCTGCACGAGCCTGAGTCGGTCTCCGAAGAGAGTGCCGGCGACGGTGCGGCTGCGCGCGCCCATCTCGGCCCGGACCTCGATCAGCGCCCGGTAGCCACCCGCCTCTCCAGTCGAGACCTCCCGCAGTTCGATACCTCGCTCACGGGCAATGAGCGGAGCATTCACCATATTGACCATATCAAGCTGGCTCGACAACACCCCCTGCAGTACGAGACCGGAGAGCGGGCGAGTGTTTAATTGTGCCATATCACCCCGCCAAGTAATGTCGATGCTGGTAATAGCATCATCGCAAATTTGCCCGACAAAACGCCCGAGCGCATCCGCCAGGCCCATATAGGGCTTGAGTCTCGGCGCCTCCTCGGCGGTGACAGAGGGCGCATTGAGGGCATTGACGACGGCACCGGTCTTGAGAAAAGTCGCGATTTGCTCAGCCACCTCGACCGCCACATTCTCCTGTGCTTCAGTCGTGGAGGCGCCGAGATGAGGCGTCGCCACGACATTGTCGCGGCCAAACAACACACTCTCCTGCGCCGGTTCGACCTCAAAGACATCGAAGGCTGCGCCTGCCACATGGCCACTGTCGAGCGCCGCCGAAAGGTCTGCCTCGACGACGAGGCCACCGCGTGCGCAATTGATAAGACGCACACCAGGCTTCATCCGGGACAACGCCTCTGCATTGATCATTCCGTGTGTCCGATCAGTCAACGGCGTGTGCAGAGTGATAAAATCTGCCTCGGCGAACAGGGAGGCGAGGTCCACTTTGGCGGCACCGAGATCCCGCGCCCGGTCCCCGGAGACGAAGGGGTCGAAGACGAGTACTCGCATCCCCAGCCCACGGGCCCGCTGGCAGACAGCAGCGCCAACATTGCCGCAACCGATGACACCGAGCGTCTTGCCGGCAATCTCGCTGCCCATGAAGCGGGATTTCTCCCACTTGCCGGCTTGGGTCGAGCGGTCGGCTGCCGGTATCTGGCGCACTAGTGCAAACAACAACGCAATCGCATGCTCGGCCGTGGTGATCGTATTACCGTAAGGCGTGTTCATTACAACCACGCCACGCTGCGTCGCTGCCGGGATATCGATGTTGTCCACGCCGATGCCAGCACGGCCAACGACTTCGAGATCGGGCGCGCAGTCGAGCAAGGCCGTCGTAATCCAGGTGGTGGAGCGCACAGCGAGGCCATGAACACCCGGCATCCGCGCCGCCAGGGCTTCCGGCGCGAGGCCTAGTGCCTCCTCGACCTCAAGGCCCGCCGCGCGGAGAATATCCCCGGCGCGCGGGCTCAGCTGATCGGCGATCAGTACCTTTTTCATTAGTGTGCCCGAAGTGTCCCGGCTTCGGCCTCAAAGGCCCAGTCGAGCCAAGGCATAAGTGCCTCCAGATCGCTGCGCTCGACCGTGGGACCGGCCCAGATGCGCAGACTCGGCGGCGCATCGCGGTGATTGGCGATGTCACGCGCCGCATTCTCGGCGTCAAGACGCGCTGCCAGTGCCTGCACGAAGGCCCGGCGCTTATCCTCTGGTAGGCCTGCAACCCTTGGATCGGCAAAGGCGAGGCAAATCGAGGTCGGCGAGCGCGCCGCCGGGTCACGCGCTAGGTAGTCGATCCACTCGGTCCGTGCCACCCATTCCTTGATGACGGTGGCGTTGGCCTGCGTCCGTACAAGGCTCCCGGCGAGGCCACCGATGCTTTCGACCCAAGCCAGCGCATCAAGCGCATCCTCGACGCAGAGCATCGACGGCGTGTTCAGCGTCTCGCCACGGAAAAGACCTTCGATGAGCGCGCCGTTTCGCGTCAGCCGGAAGACTTTCGGCAGCGGCCGCGACGGCACGTAAGTCAACAGTCGCTCCACTGCACGCGGGCCGAGCGCCAACATGCCATGCGCTCCCTCGCCACCAATGGCCTTTTGCCAAGACCAGGTGACAACATCAAGCCGGGACCAGGAAATGTCCACGCCGAACACCGCTGAGGTTGCGTCGCAGATCACGAGCCCGCGCCGGTCTTCACTAATCCACTCGCCATGGGGCAGGCATACGCCCGAGGTCGTACCGTTCCACACAAACACAAGATCGCGGTCCGCATCCGCTTTCGACAGATCCGGCAGGCTGCCATATCCAGCTTCCAGGAGACGCACGTCCTTGATGCCAAGATGACTCTGGACGTCTTGCGCCCAACTCGCGCCGAAGCTCTCCCACGCCAACACATCGACCCCACGCGCACCGAGCAAGGACCAGAGAGCTATCTCGACGGCGCCGGTATCGGAAGCGGGCACGATCGCAAGCCGCCAATCCTCTGGCATACCTAGGAGCCGGCGGCTCCTGTCGATGACCTCCGCCAGCTTTTCCTTGCCGGGGGCGGAACGATGGGAGCGCCCGACCAGCGCGCCAGTCAGCACAGCCGGGGTCCAACCTGGCCGCTTAGTGCAGGGCCCGGAGGAGAAGTTCGGATTGGCGGGGAGAACAGTCGGTTTCATTGCATGTCACACAGTCCGTCGTCATCCTTTCGGGAAGTAGTCTTCATAATTGCCCTCCCGGTACACATCTGCTGTGGCGCAGTGGAGGCCACCACCAAAAGGATAGGCGTCTCGGAACGGCACCGGGACGACCTCGAAGCCTAGTTTGTAAATCTGGTCCATCTGGTGGACCTCACTCGCTTCGACGCAGACCGTCTTAGGGTCCAGCGCCAGCACATTCATTGACAGCCAGACGCTCGAATAGCAAAGCGGCGGTGGGCTGTTATGCGCCGGCCGCGCCGCATCAACGATTTCCCAGCCATTGCGCTCGAAGACCCCGCGCTGCTCATCCGGCAGACGACGCTCCGGATTGTTGAGCACAAGGCCGGGCCGGAGCGGCGTGAAAGTCGCATCGATATGGATCGGATAGGGATCGCCCGGAAAGTTGAGGGCATGGACGCGGTGGTTCGGGAAATGCCGGCGCAGCCACTCGATTCCAGCCAGATTGGTCGTGAAGCCATGCTGGACGAACAAGTCGCGCCCAAAGCGCAGCACATCGGCCGCGTCGAACAATGGCTCTGCTTCGGTGGTGACGAAATCCTTTGTCGCCACCATCTCCAAACGCTCTTCGATGCTGATGTCGTCGGAGAGGTAGTCAGGCTTGTAGGAGGCATCCGTCAGCCGGGGCTTCGGCGCCGCCTCATGGCGCATGTTCGGGTCTTCCTCCCAGAAGCGCGTCAACATCGGCCTGTAACAGAGATATTCAAACCAGCGTGAGCGGTATGACATGGTGGCTTCGAGCATTTCAGCGCCGACCGTCAGCAGCACATCGCGCGGCGGCTGGCAGCCGAACATCGAGCCATGGATCCAATCCGGCGTGGCAATAGGCTGATTGAAGTCGATAGGATCGGGCCGGTCAACCCGGATGCCGCGCTGCTCCAACAGGGAAGCAAAGGCGTCCAACTGCTCATTGGCGCGGTCTACCGTCTCCTTCGAGCGAGGGCCGTGAACGCCGCGCATGTCGCTGTCTAGCGGAATCTTGGGTTCGCTCGCCGGCTCTGGCGGCGGAATGCAGCAGCCATCCGCCCGGCCGATGATCACATGGCGCAACGGGTCCCACTCGTTCCAACTATTGACGACCGTTTTCATCGTTGCATTCCAGATCTCAGATCAGCCGCCGGCGCGGATGGTCTCGATAATCGAGGAAAAATCGCGCGGGCCGTTGCCGGCGGACAC
This sequence comes from Alphaproteobacteria bacterium, assembly GCA_026710105.1. Taxonomy (GTDB): domain Bacteria; phylum Pseudomonadota; class Alphaproteobacteria; order Bin95; family Bin95; genus Bin95. Next base: position 2,692 of record JAPORR010000195.1, on the reverse strand, counting down.
ATGCAGTGCCATCAGCGCCTCGGCTAGCGCGCCCATCGGCGTGCCGGTGCCGCTCTTCATTGCGGCGTCCCTAGCGAGCCGCAAGTCTTTCACCATCATGTCGGCAGTGAAGCCTGGCTGAAAACCGTTATTGGCAGGGGAGGCAGGAACCGGGCCCGGAACGGGGCAATAGCTACTAACCGCCCAACTCTGGCCGGAAGAGTTCGCCACCACGTCGAACAGGACCTGGCGGTCGAGCCCCAGATTGTCGGCGAGCGTGAAGCCCTCAACGACGCCCAGCATGTTGATCGCGAGCATCATGTTGTTGCAGACCTTTGCTGCCTGGCCGTTGCCGGCAGGACCGCAATGAACGATGCGTGCGCCCATATGCTCAAGGATCGGCCTCGCCTTTGCGAACGCCGCCTCTGACCCACCGACCATGAAGGTGAGCGTACCGGCAATAGCTCCGCCCGTGCCGCCCGAGACCGGTGCATCGACCATGTCGAGACCCCGCTCCGCGGCAGCGCCCGCCACATTGCGCGCCGTGGTGACATCAATGGTCGAACAATCCATCAACAGGGTTTCGGGCGCCGCGGCTGCAATGATCCCGCCCGCACCGAGATAGATCTCGCGCACATGCGGCCCTGCCGGAACCATGGTGACAACCGCATCCGCACCCTCGACCGCCGCCGCTGCCGAAGTTGCCTGCACAGCCCCCGCCTCGACGATGGCAGCAAGCGCCGTGTCCAACGGGTCAAAGGCGGTCACGGTATGTTGCGCTTTCATCAAGTTTCGGGCCATAGGTCCGCCCATATTGCCAACCCCGATAAATCCGATCCGCGCCATTGCGTCAGCTCCTTACGTCTCTGCGAAGCGGCGAACGGGATTATTGTCAAATGCCAATTCCTCGTCCGCCGGAGAGAAATAGCCTGCGACCACATCTGCCGTCACCTCGGAAAGCGCGCCCGGGCGCCAAGCCGGGCGGTTGTCCTTGTCGAGGATGAGCGCGCGGACGCCTTCGAAGAAATCGTGGCCTCGCATGAAGGCCTGCGACATACGGTATTCCAGCGCAAGCGCGGCATCGAAGTCGAGGGTGCCACCACGCCGGTATTGTTCGAACGCCACCTTCAGTGAGATCGGCGCCTTAGCCAGCATGGCGTTACGGGTCTTCTCTGCCCATTCGCCGCCCTCGCCCTCCAGCGCGTCTAGCACTGCTTCCACCGACGTCTCCGAAAAGCAGCGCTCCATCGCCGCCCTTATCTGCGCGACCGGCGGCGGCCCAGGATTTTCGGAGAACCGATCCAGCACCGCGCTCACCTCGGCGTGGTTGACCTCGATATCCTTCCCGTCGAGCGGGGCCGCGGCAAGTGCGGCCTTCAACTCCACCAGCCGTGCGCTCGGCACATAATGGGTTGCGATGCCGGCATAGTAGCTATCGGCCCCGCCGAGCCGGGCGCCCGTCATGGCGAGATAGAGCCCAAGCTTTCCGGGCAGGCGGGGCAGAAACCATGTCGCGCCGACATCGGGGAAAAACCCGATGCCGGTTTCCGGCATGGCGAACACCGTCCGCTCGGTAGCCACGCGGTGGGAACCCAGCACGGAAACGCCGACCCCGCCGCCCATGGCGATGCCGTCGATGAGGGCGACATAGGGCTTTGGATAGTGGAAGACCCGCCAATCCAGAATGTACTCATCCCAGAAGAACGTACTGGTATAGGAATCACCCGCCCAGCCCGCCTCACAAATTCTCTGAATGTCGCCGCCAGCGGCGAAAGCGCGTTCGCCTGCTCCTTCCACCACCACGGCACGCACTGCGCAATCCTGCGCCCAGGCCAACAATTGCCGGTCGAAAACATCGACCATTTCCAAGGTCAGCGCATTCAGCGCCTTCGGGCGGTTCAGCAGAACGAGGCCGAGCCCGCCTGTTCGGTCAAACAATATGTCGTCTTCTACCAAAATTACCTATTCATCAATGAGTTAGCAGGGGTTTCCCTGAACTGTCTCCATAGCGCAGAGCCGATCAAATCCCTGACGCCGCTTGCCCATCTCCCTCCTGTCAATCCGTAGCAGCCTTGAGGGGCGCCCGGCGCCAGTGGTCGCAGAGAACCGCCAATCGCCAGCCCGTCCATCGCTACCGTCATCACGATGCGTCGTTCACGGCGTCCTTGAGCGGCTTGCCGGCCTTGAAGGCGTGCGGGGATGTCCAGTATCGCACCGGTGCGGAGATTGCGCGCCGCGCGCGCGGGCCGGGCCACGAATGAGCTAAAGCCGGGAAGGCGCACATCGTCGCCTTGGGCGAGCCGATCTCGGCAAACACAGCATCCACCGCCTGCCATGCCGCTACCTGGCCGGTCCGCACCGCCATCAGTCAATGGCCCCTTGTTCATATCTCCCTCTTCCCAGATTCGCCAAGTTTCATCATTGTTTCACGCCTGACTACCACGAATTGCACCTGGCTGCGATTCTTACAGTGCACCCGACAGATTGCAGGGCGGATCTTCGCCTTGGCGGCGACAACCGCCAGATACGCTCACCTGGACACCGTGAAGGCGTCTGCTGCGCGCATAGACCATCGAAACCCTGATCGCCCGGAACGGCTACAAACGGAGCAAATCCCATGATCGCGCCAATCACTCCCTGCCCGTTCCCGCCGCCTCACCCCCTACCAGCGCAGTGTGGCTTCAATCCCGCCGGAGTGTTCTGGGGCGGCGGT
>JAPORR010000246.1 GCA_026710105.1 Alphaproteobacteria bacterium | reverse complement strand
TTGCCAGCAGGCAATTGCGACAGCGGTAATAGTGTCCGGCGCGGTGTTAGCTGTCAGGATTATGGGCTGGTCAAACATAGCGGGTCCCCGCGTCCGGCTGGCGGTTACTGTTTCCCCCGTTGCTCGCCGGTTTGCTGCTGTCGTCCGCCTTCTTCGGCGGTCTCTCAGCCCAGGCATCCGCCATTTGCCAGCCAGCAAAGTGCTCGAAACGGCTTTGCCGCGCGGCGAGTGCCATGCCCCATCCGTCGCGGCCATGATTAGCTTTGATAACCTCGATCCGCCGCCCGCCGGCAGGGTCCAGCCCCATGAAGGCGACAGCGCGGGCGCGGTCCTGCCAAGCGGCGCTTCCGGCGACGGCTCCGGGACCCGGCTTGCCGCCGCCCTGGGTTTCATTCCTGTTAGCCTTGGTGTCATGCGCGACGATCAGCACGCCAGCGTCGTGACGCTCCGATTCCGCCGCCAGTGCCCGCATGAAGGCCCGCACGGGTCCGGGCTGATTGGCGTCGGCGCCCTCGATCAACTCCGCCGCCGGGTCCAGGATGATGAGTGACGGGCGGAGCGTCTCGACCGCCCGCCATAGCGCGGCCCATGTTGCGGACGGCCTGACCTCGCCCGGATGGCGCGGCCCGCCGGTCACGAACAGCGGGCCGGGGTCCGGCATGACATGGAAGGCGTCCCAAGGGACATTGTCCTTGCCGCCGGCGATGCGGGAGACGCGGCCGGCGAGGCGCGGCCCGCTGTCTTCGTATGCGGCAAGGAGGACCGGCCCACCGCGCATGCCGAAGCCGAGCGCATCACCGGAGGCTCCGGCTTGTGCAGCGGAGAGCGCGAGCGCGAGCGTGACATAGCTTTTCCCTGTTCCGCCGGCGCCGGACAGGATCGCTGGCTCGCCAACCGATACCAGCGGCCAGCGTTCGGCGTTCGGGTCCGCATCATGCCGCCAGACCACGGCCGCCGGTTCGGGCGCGTCGCGCCAGTCTGTCAGTGGGCGCGGCGGAGCCGGCGCAGCGACCGGGTCCGCATCGGCCAAGATTGCGGCGCGAGCCTCGCGTCCCATCTCGCGCCAGGCGTTGGCTTCGGCGTGCTCGATTACGTCCGGTGCTGCGTTATCGGGCAGGCCCTCATAGGCGGCCCGCACGTGCGCCACGGCCTGCCCTATGGCGTCGCGGCTGGCGGCTTTCAGCGCCTCGCGGCTGGCGGCAAGAATCTCGGCAGGATCGCCCGCCTCGCGAGCGGTCTTGTATGCGGCAAAACGGGCCGGAGCTTCTTGCGGCAAGGCGGCAGATGGGCTGTTATCGGTCATCGGTCATTGTCCTTCCGGTGTCATGGTCGATTCCTTCCTCCGCAGGTCCGGGCGTCGGCTGCCGACCTGCGCCTGCAGGTTCCTCTAGGCCGGGCGGGAGCATTGCTTCCCAGGCATGATGTTCGGCCTCGACGCGGTCCATGCCGTCGGCCTCGAATTGCGCGGCGCGTTCCTGCCAGTCCGCAGCCAGACCTTCGGCCGGATCGCAGCCGGACCAGTAGATCAATCGGGCGGCGATGCCTTTCCGATGCAAAGCGTCCTGCAGAGCCGCCGCCGCCATGCGACCCGGCCCATCACCGTCGGCTTCGATCACCACGGCTCGCCCGGTTGCGGCAAGCTCCGGGGCAAGCGGAGCCAAGCCGCTTGTGCCGCCGGCACCCCATGCCTGGGCACCGCGCCAGTAAGCGATTGCGAGCGCGTCAACGGGGCCTTCGCAGACATGGAGCGAGCCGGCCAGGTCCGCGTCTGACGGCTTAACCGGGAAGGCAGCTGCCCTGAGAGCGCCGCGCGTCTGCCGGGTTGTGGGCGAGCCTCCCGGCTTTCGGGCGGGCCAGGGCGCGCGTGCGCCATCCGCCTGCAACGGCTCGATCTGCACCGCGACCAGTCCGGCGTCACAACGGGCGAAGCAACAGATGATGGCCCCGGCGGCGATGCGGGGCAGGCGGATGCGCTGGCGGTCGGGCAGAGCCGGGTTCAAGCGTTCGGCGGCGGCGCGATCGAGCCAGCGGACGGACGGCGGCAAGGGCGCATCGGGTGGCCATGCGCCCCTGCCGGCGAGATAGGCGCGCACGGGCGCGGTATCGCGGCTTCCCGCACGGCTCGCGGTCCATATGCGCCGCGCGATGGCGTCCGGCGCTTCGCGGGGCGGCTCCAAAGGCTCCGGCCCTGGATCGGCAATTTCGGGCAACGGCGGCCCGATGTTCCGATCCTGTCCGGGGATGGGATTATCGTCGCCGCCATAAATCGCCGTAGAGCGCCGTTCGGGGCCTTCCCGGTATCTTGGGATCGGGCTTGCCGCGCCTGCCCGCCGCCCCGCCGCGGCGGGGGGCATTCCAGCATCGGAGCGCCCCCCGTCATCTTCGCGGGCCAGGCCGGCGGCTTCCAGGATGCGCCGCATGGCGTCCGCGCCGGCATTGCGATCCGGGCAGCACTGGCGGCAGAAAAAGCCGCCGCGCTGCGTCACGCGAAACCGATCCTTGCCGCCGCAAGCGGGGCAGGGGCCGACCAGCTCCCCGCCGCGCCGCTGAAGCCCGAGCCGCACTGCGGCCGCCCGCCATTCCGTCAGGGATATCCGGACCGGACCGGCACGGTCTCCGCTATAGCGGCTCCCAGTCATGATTTTTCGCTCAATTTGGTTGCGCTATCGAAGTGGTTGCGCTATCGAATCGGGTAGTCCGATCCCTGGCAGCGAGCCATGCCTCAATCTCGGAACTGCGCCAGCCAACCATATTGGGGCCGAGCTGCACTGAGCGTGGAAAGGGATCGGTTTCTCGGGCCATAAAGACATAGATCCGCGACCGGCTGATGCCGGTCACCTGAATCACTTCTGGCAAGCGGAGAATGCGATCATGAGACATGGTTCTGCTCCGGTCTGTGGCGGGACACCAGGAGTCGCGCCGATATCGGATGGCATAGCCGCGTGCAGCGGTAAGGTCTGAAATAAAGATTCTCGTAGGCGATGGAGTGGACCAGCTGGCTTTCAGCTCGACGGCCTGAAGTTCCAGGGAAGGGGTTCGTCGATGGAGCTTTTGGAATGCCCGACAGCGATTTTTCAGCCTGTCCTTGAGCCAAGCATAGGGCTCGATACCGTTCACCTTACAGGTTTCGATGAGGCTGGCGATCCGGCCCCAAGTGCGCGCACTCGACCATGGCCAGCGAACAGCGAGTTTTTCGCGGTGAGCATGATCAGCCCGATTCGGTGTTCGACAAAGCTGCTGTCCGTCTATGAAGCGCCCATCATGCAGCAAGGCCAGTAGCCCGCTGGTTAGCGATACAGGCCAGCTTCTCGCGAGGTG
>JAPORR010000088.1 GCA_026710105.1 Alphaproteobacteria bacterium | reverse complement strand
CGTCTCGTGGGGGCGCCCCCGGTCAATCGCCCTACTGGATTCACATATCTCCGGCTCCTGCCAGAGCAAGGTTATATCCGAGCTGTATGTTCCTGAACTCGTACAGCCCTTTCAGCATGACCACGGGCTTGCTGTAGTAGCCGGTCCAGCCGCCCAGGCGGGCGCAGACCCAGGCGGCGAAGGCGAGGGAGCCCGGCGGATGCGGGTTCTTCTGCCTTTCGGTCCTGCCCTCAAGCGTGGCGGCTTCGAGGGCGGTCCGCCTCTTCGAAGACGTCACTGAGCGCCCCCCTGTCCTGAACGAGTTGCAGGCAGGAGATGCCGGCGACGAGCCTCATGGCGCACGGGACCTGGAACGAGGCCGTCTCCATGGAGACGGCCTCGATGTCGGGCGCCTCGACGAGGAAGACGGACTTCGGCGCCTCCCCGTCGCCGGACGAGCACGGCGGCCATCCTTGCTGTGTCCGTCGCGGCGATCGGCCTCTCTTGCGATCCTGGAATGCTAGCCGGGGTCAGGCATCGGAATTTCCCCGATGACGAAATGGCGGTTATGCTGAGGCGATGGCAGGCAACCTGCAAGCAGGGGAGCCGACATGGAACGAACCATCGGCAGCATGGGGTCGGAATACACCCGCCTGCATCTCGACCCTGAAGCGATCCCGATTGTAGCGAAGCTCGACTGGAACCCTATTGCGAGGAGAGTCTTTATCGACCCTGTGAGCGGGCTCATCGCGCTGACGACGCCGTCTCCGGAGCACGAGCGCTACAGCCGGGGGGCGGACCGGTTCATGGATGCCATGGACAGGAGCCTCGGGGTGCGCGCGATCGGTCTTGGATCGACACGTTGGCGGCTTCCGGGGGATCCGGAGAACACGGGCGCCGAACCGGATGCCTGCTACTATCTGGGCCCGACGGCCGACCGCTGGACCGACGCGCATCGGCGTGGCGCGGAGGCGATCCGGGAATTCGAGTCCCGGACGCCGCCCGACCTTGTCATCGAGGTGGAGCGTAGCCATGGAGACGAGGACAAACCCGATTTCTACCGCCGCCTGGGCGTTCCCGAGATGTGGCGGCTGAACATAGCCGGGAACACCAGGGAGGCTGTTCTGCTCGACCTGCAGACCGAAAGCGGGCCGAACGAGCTGACAATGTCAGTTGTTCTTCCACCCGCCAGTCCGGCTTTCGTTCTGGCCGCCCTCGAACTGGCTGCCAGAGGCCGTATTTCCGAACTCGACACCCTGATCGGAAAGCAGATTTCGGTGACTGAGGATCGTCGGTGACCAGCTGGCATTGGTACAATATCTGTAGTCGCTGTAGCCCTCTCCGAATTTCAATCCATGCGCACACTGGTATGTCCCCGCGGCCTGCATGAAATCGAGCGTTTCCAGTATGAAGCTGCGCCTGGGATTTGAACATCAATCAACGCAGCGCATGGTTCCTTAGCCATCGGCTGCGTGAAGCTTTGTCAGAACGCAACGGACCGGTGGAAGCCGAAGAGGCCTATTTCGGTGGCAAGCGTGCCAATATGTCGAATGCCAAGCGCAAAGAGCTTGCCGCGGCAGGCATGGGCCGCGGCCCGGCTGGCAAGAAGGATCGCGCGACAAATCGTGTCGCCGCGAAAGTTGTCTCTTCCACTACGGGCGAAATCCTGCAAGGCTTTGTCCAAGATCATGCCGGGGAGGCAGCCATGATCTTTACGGACGAGGCAGCCGCATACGCCGGGCTGGCGACCAGCCACGGCCATGAAGCGGTCAATCACAGTGCGGGCGAGTATGTGCGCGGCATAACGCACACAAATGGTATCGAGTCCTTCTGGTCGATGCTCAAGCGGGCGCACAAGGGCACCTTCCACAAGTTCAGCCCGAAGCACCTTGACCGGTATGTGCAAGAGTTTGCGGGCTGCTACAATGTGCGCGATGCGGACACTATCGACATTATGACAACCTTCGCTGCCGGGGCCGTCGGCAAGCACCTGCGCTATCGTAAGCTTATCGCCGACAACGGCTTGCCGGCCGGGGCGCGGTTATAATGGCCCAGAATACCTCTCACGCCGTCATGGCGCAGCGCGCCGAACCGGCGGACAGCCTGGACGATTTTCCGACGCCGCCATGGGCGACGCGGGCGCTTGTTGAGCATGTCATTCCTGACGGATGCAGCAGCGCTTCTCTTTCAGCTTTGGAACCCGCTTGCGGTCGCGGATACATGTCGCAGGCACTGGCGGAGTATTTCGGCGCCGTGGCGTCAAGCGACATTTACGACTACGGTTTTGCCGAGACTCGCGATTTTCTTGGGCCAGTCCATGCGGCCGCTTCCGTCGATTGGGTCATCACCAACCCGCCATTCCGGCTTGCGGAAAACTTCATTGCCCGTTCCCTGCCGATTGCCCGCATCGGCGTCGCCATGCTTGTGCGGACTGTCTTCCTTGAAAGCGTGGGACGCTATCAACGTCTTTTCTCGATCCGCCCGCCGACTATCGTTGCGCAGTTTAGCGAGCGCGTGCCTATGGTGAAGGGCCGCGTGGACAAAAAGGCTTCGACCGCAACCGGCTATGCGTGGCTTGTATGGCTGCACAATCAAGCCGACGCGGCGCGCTTGGCATGGATACCGCCTTGCCGAAAGCAATTGGAGCGGGATAGCGACTATCTTGACAGCTTTCTGCGCCCGGCCTCCAGCAAACAGCTTCAGCATGACTTGTTCGCCCATGCTTGACCTTCTCACCATCATGGAGCCAGAGATTGACGCGACCATACAACGATTGAACGCCGCGAACTTCCGCTCAGACCCGATTGCCGGGCCGCATTTTTCGAAAATTGTCAGCGTTATGAGTTCAGCCTACAAGCGGCACGGCTTCATCATTGAGCGCGCTCTCCTAGAGCAATTGAAGTTCAATCCCGCGTTCGAGGCATGGGACGACAGAGCCTTCCAAGTCACAAGCACGGCGGACCATATTGTCGATAGCGTCATCGGTCACCCAGAAGACGCTTTCGGCTCCGAAACAGCTTACAGGGAAGGCCACAGGACGCTTCAAGTCGATGCTATTGTCTATGATGCCCAGAACCGCCGAATACGGGCATACGAGATTAAACGCGGGTCCGGCAAGCACGATGCAGGCAAGCGTCGCTCAATCCTCCGGGACCTACTTTGCTTGCAAATTCTGTTGCGATCCTACGGCCAATCGCGCGGCTTGGAGATTGCGGAAGCAAGTGCGCATATCATCTTCTACTACGGCCAATGCTCAATCCGTAAGCCGTTCAGTCTGACAAAAGACGAGTTGGACGAACATTTTGGCTGGCCGGTTCTGGAAGCCGTCGAAAGTGTCAACAC
>JAPORR010000011.1 GCA_026710105.1 Alphaproteobacteria bacterium | reverse complement strand
GAATCGAAACTCTTTAAGATCTGGAGATTTCATGATTTTAAAGACTTCAGAAAATACTCCTATATTCAATTTCTCATCAACCATACTGTGTAATGTAAACCTGTCTAGAAAAATACTAAATAGTACTGGAATTATCTTGCTGTTAGGTTCTAATAATATCGCATCCTTAAGTTGAGAAACAGAAAGTTCGTGGTTTACTTGAGTATCATACAGAGAAGACGTTGCGGAGATAAATATTGGTAAAGTTACTCGACCTTTGTAGCTTTTTGGATCTTCAGTTGATGCAATTTCTATAGCGTGATCAGCGTAATTTTTAGCTTTTTTGTAATCGTTTAGAATAAAGTAAAGCAAGGACAATAGTGCCGCATCTCTTAGTTTGGAAACGTAGATAGATTGCAGAAGAACATTTAGCGCATCTTCCATGGACTCTTGATTCTTGTGGGAAGCATCGGGTCCATTTTTGTCAATATGTACTAAGGCAGATAGAGCTGTATCTCGTTCTTCTTGATCCCATAATATCTGGGTAATAGCTTTTTTCACAAGCAGTTTATCTCCGAAAGAAAGAGGTACTTCATTGTCAATATCGCCTAGTATTTTCATGGCTTCCTTGAGAGCATCTGATCCCGAATTTTTCGTTGGTAATGGAAATGTGAGAAGACCTTCACCTGCGGTCACTAATCGAGCATAGAGAGCTTCCGTTTCTTTTTCTCGTTTTACTGAATCATGTAGTACCTCTCCAGCAATAAATCCACCCTCAACCACAAGGCCGGAAGCTGTAGTCAGGATCGCTGCTCCACCCGTCATTCCGAGACCTCCCGATGCAATAGCTCCGCCGCCAATCAGAGCGAGACCTGCTTTGGTAGCAGCTACGCCGGTGACCCCCATGAAGTTGCCGATCATCGTTCCAATCGTTGCAACGCCCGGCGCAGCGAAAGGACTGAGCGCTCCCCCAGAGAAGAATGTTGCAGCACCAAAAACAGCGGCTAAGACTATCCCCACTCCTCCCCATATGATTGTACTGCTCCAGTCACGACCGTAGAAAGATCCAAATGTAGCTTCATCTTCAAACAAGGCGTAAGCCGAGTCTGAGTGCGCGAACACTGTAACCAAAATTAGGACAAAACAAAGCCTTAAAAGTATCACGAAACCCTCGCTAAAAACGAAAGGATTTCTGCCTGTTCATCTGGCGAACCAATGATGATTCTAACATCTGATCCGGCTGCACTTTGCAAACGTTTCAAATCTTCCAAATTGTCTGGTTTGTTTGTTAAAGATAACACAGAGATGAATTTTTCTTTACTGATTTCCTTTTTATATTGTCGAAGAGTATCTATATCTGCTCTGAACTGATCCATGGGAAGCTGCGTCTTTGCCGCATAATCTTTTGCTTCCAAGGCGAAGACTGTATTATTCTTCTCAAGAACAACATCAATGTCGGTAACCCCCTTCTTGATACCGTCACGGAATTTTTCCCCGATTTTCATTACAGAAAACCCGCGTTGGGAAGCACTGTGTGCAATTCTCAATTCATTCAAATGTCCCTGTGCTTTATTATGCTTATTGCCTATAATCTTGCGCAGCGTAGAGCTGAATCCTTTGACGCCGCTTAGATTAGAGAACATTCCCATCGCCTCGTCCTGAGAGATTACATTGTTTCGAACTGCGATGCGTATGAAAGCATCTTCGATGCCTTCATTAGTCAATTTCTTTTGTGCGATATATTTCCCAATTTTCCTTGCTCCTTCTGGTTCAAGTGCAATTTTGCTCAGATATTCGACAATTTCATCAGAGAGTCGTAGACTATGATGGAAGAATAGTGATTTGAATGAACTTGCTTGAATTGGGAACAGTAACAGAAAAGTCAGCGCCAACCCCGGCAAGATCTTGCTCATCGATTTCACTCCGAGTTTAAGCTAATATTCTAACTTTGTTTCCAACTAGAGAACGACGTCGGTATCTTTACCCCAGAGAGTGGGAGGTAAATAGTGATCAATGACACATTATGCTCACGAGCTAAGTTGCCGTCCGGGCCGGCGGGTGTTCAGCCGGCGACCGGTGATTCTGTCCCGCTCGTCGCCAGCATGTGTGGATCCATTATAGCAAGTATCGTCTTGCGATGGCCAGGCGGGTAATTGGTTATATTTGGGTCGGGCGTGAGAGTGTGCGCGCCACAGCATCGGCCCAACGGGCGCGGGCCGGCGCAGGATCGCCGCTTGGCTCGAAGCGCCGGGCCGCATGGCGCGCCGCCGCGCCTGGGTCGGGGAATATGCCCACGCCCAGGCCCGCCAGTACGGCTGCTCCCCAAGCGGTCGTCTCGGTGACGGCAGGGCGCTCCACTGCAAGGCCAGCGATGTTGGCGAGTCGTTGCACGAACCAGTCATTGGCGCTCATCGCGCCGTCTATGCGCAAGAGCGCCGGGCGAACGCCGTCTGCGGCGGCAGCATCCAGCAGATCGGCAGTCTGGTGCGCGGCGGCTTCAAGCGCGGCGCGGGCGAGTGCGGCCGGCCCGGTGTCGCGTGTCAGGCCAAACAGCGCCCCGCGGGCCTCCGAATCCCACCAGGGCGCGCCCAGGCCGACGAAGGCCGGCACCATGACGACGCTGCTCTCGACCGTCTCCCGCGCCAACATCTCGGTTTCGGCTGCCTCGGTGATAATGCCAAGCCCGTCGCGCAACCATTGCACCGCTGCGCCCGCCACGAACACTGCGCCTTCCAGCGCATAAGTCGTCCGGCCGCCGAGTGTGAGCGCAATAGTAGTTAGCAACCGGTGGCGGGAGGCCACAGGCTGCTCGCCCGTATGCGCCAGCAGGAAGCAGCCCGTGCCATAAGTGCTCTTGACGGTGCCTATCTCAAGACAGGCTTGGCCAAGTGTTGCCGCCTGCTGGTCGCCGATCATGCCGGCGATGGGCACGGGCGCCCCCAGAATGTCGGTCATGCCGAAGCCGTCGGCATTGCCGCGTACCTCCGGCAACACGGATTCAGGCACGCGGAAGAGGGCGAGCAGGTCCGCGCTCCATGCGCCTTCGTGGATATTGAAAAGGCCGGTGCGGGCGGCATTGGTAGCGTCGGTGGCGTGAACGCGTCCGCCGGTCAGTCGCCAGGCGAGGAAGCTGTCCACCGTGCCGAAGGCGAGGTCGTGGCGCTCGCGCGCGCCGGGTAACCGGTCGAGTAGCCAGGCGAGCTTGGTCGCCGAGAAATAGGGATCAATCATCAGGCCGCTCTGACGGGCGACCAGCGGCTCCGCCCCAGCTGCGCGGAGTTGGGCGCAATCCTTTGCTGTGCGCCGGTCTTGCCAGACGATGGCGTTGTGCAGGCAGGTGCCGCTTTCCCGGTCCCACAGCAATGTCGTTTCCCGCTGGTTGGTGATGCCGATGGCGGCCGGACACTCCCCCGCTGCCGCCTCCCGCAGTACGGCTACGCTCGCCTGCCAAATTTCTTCCGGGTCGTGCTCCACCCAGCCGTCCGCCGGGTAGATCTGGCGGAGTTCGCGCTGCGCTGTCCTGAGCGGCGTGCCGGCGGTGTCGAACAGAATTGCACGAGTCGAGGTCGTGCCTTGGTCGAGAGCGAGAAGATGAGGAGCGGCGGTCATGGCGGGCTATGCTATGGAAACCTGACCGCATTTCGCAACTGCTGGGGAGGTTGTCGCTCATGCCGCGTTTCGCCGCCAATCTCTCGACGATGTTCACCGAGCACAGCTTCCTGGACCGATTCGACGCCGCTGCAAGAGTGGGCTTCCAGGCGGTTGAGTTCCTGTTTCCTTATGACTTCGCACCGGAGGAGGTAGCGAAGGCGAAGGTAGATGCCGGCGTCAAGATCGTGCTGTTCAACATGCCGCCGGGCGACTGGGAGGCCGGGGAGCGCGGGCTAGCCGCTCTGCCGGGGCGCGAAGCGGACTTTGCGGACGCGCTGGACACGGCGGCGGACTGGGCCGGTGTGCTGGACAGCCAGCGCCTGCATGTCATGGCAGGTGTGCCGGGCGAGGCGGCGGCAGCCGAGGCCGAAGCGGTTTATATCGCCAATCTGAAGCGCGCCGCTGCCCGGTTGGGGACATGCCAGATATCCATTGAGCCGATCAACCGGCGCGACATTCCGGGCTTCTTCCTCAACCGCCAGGACCAGGCGCACCGCGTCCGCGCGGGGGTTGGGGCAGAGAACGTCAAGGTGCAGATGGACCTCTACCATTGCCAGATCGTCGAGGGCGATGTTGCCATGCGGCTTCGCGAATTCCTGCCAGGCGGTGGCGTCGGCCACATGCAGATCGCCGGTGTGCCAGAACGCCACGAGCCGTCCGTCGGCGAGATTCACTATCCCTACCTGTTCACACTGATCGACGCGCTTGGCTATCAAGGCTGGATCGGCTGCGAATACCGCCCAAGGGCCAGGACTGCGGAAGGCCTCGGTTGGGCCAAAGCTTATGGCATCGGTTGAATGGTCCTGGCGGTGGCGTCCCGGCTTTCCGCAAGGCGAAGACCGAGCCTCCTTCGGCATCCTGTTGCAGGCGGGCCAAGAAAGGGGTTGCCTTTCCGCCCCGAATTTGCATGTCTTAGGAGAAGAAACATACACCAATTCAATATCTTAGAATAGAGTTTGCGGTACCCGGCACTACTTTTGCCGGACCCTGTAGCGACGAGAGGATAAGAGAGGGGAAGGGGCCAGTCAGATGGACCTACGTTTGGCCGGTAAGACTGTGCTGATTACCGGTGCCTCAAAAGGCATCGGTCTCGCCTGTGCCGAACTCTTTGCTGAGGAAGGCTGTGACCTGCATCTTATAGCGCGTACGGTGGCCGACCTCGACCGCGCGCGTGACGCTATTCACAGCCGGCACAATGTCGCCGTTACGATTCATCCGCTCGACCTCTCGGACGGCGGCCATGTCAAGCGCCTTATCGCGGAGACCGGCGCGGGCCTTGATATCGTTGTCAACAATGCGGGTGCTATTCCGGGTGGCCCTATCCACATGGTTGACGAGGAGCGCTGGCGCCAGGCCTGGGATCTCAAGGTGTTCGGCTATATCAACATGTGCCGGGAGCTTTATCCGGTCTTCAAGGCGAAGCAGGCAGGCGTGATCGTGAATATCATCGGCACCGGAGGTGAGCGGCCGAGCGCGGGCTACATTGCCGGCGCGGGCGGTAATGCGGGGCTCATCGCCTTCACCCGCGCTCTCGGGGGCCAGAGTCCCGAGGACGGGTTCCGGATCGTCGGCGTTAATCCGGGCGCCATTCTGACCGAACGGCTGACCACAATTCTGCGTGCGCAGGCGCTTGACCGTTTCGGCGATGAGGCGCGCTGGGAGGAGTGTATGCCGACCAATCCGCCGCCAGGCGAACCCGAGGACTGCGCCGACCTCGTCGTCTTCCTCGCTTCGGATCGCGCAAGGCATATCTCCGGCACGGTCGTTACCATCGACCGCGGCGCCGTTTCCCGTTAGGAGTGTCACCCCACTATGAGCAACACCCTTGAATTCTTCTTCGATGTCTCCAGTCCGTGGACCTATCTCGCCTTCCACCGGATCGAGGATTTCTGTGCTGGGCTGGAGCTCGAGCTGATCTGGCAGCCCTTCCTGGTCGGCGGCGTGTTCAACAAGGTCAATCCGAGCGTCTATCAGCGGCGCGAAAACCCGGTTCCACCCAAGGATGTCTATTACCGCAAGGATATGGAGGATTGGGCGCGTTACGAAGGTATCGTCATCGGCAAGCCGACCGTCTTTCCGGTCAACTCAGTCAAGGCCATGCGCGGCTGCTTCCACGCCCTTGACGAAGGCCGGCTGTCCGCTTTCGCGCAGGGCTGCTTCGAGGCCTATTGGCGCGACGACTGTGATATCAGCCGGGACGATGTGCTGGCGGAGATCGTCGAGGCGGCGGGGCTCGACAAGCAACGCTTCTTCGCTGCCATCGCCGATCCGGGGATCAAGCAGAAACTGTTCGATACGACCGATGAGCTGATCGCGCGCGGCGGCTTCGGGTCGCCGACCTTTTTCCTCGATCGCGACGACATGTATTTCGGCAATGACCGCCTGGAACTGATCCGCGCGGCGGTGGAAAGGAAGCGCCATGGCTGAACCTGTGCTCACCGCCGAGGAGACAGCCCTCCGGGAAGTCGCGCGCCGGGTCCTGCCGGCCGGCGGCTTCGGCAATGTGCCGTTCGAGACCGTCATCCGCTCCGGACGGGGCAGCCATGTCTGGGATGTTTCGGGCAACGAATATATCGATTACTTGCTCGGCTCCGGGCCGATGCTGGTGGGTCACTGCCATCCCGAGGTCGTCGAGGCGGTGGTGGAGCAGATCGGCCGCGGCTCGACCTTCTTTGCCAACAACGAGCATGGCATCCGGCTTGCCGAGGTTGTCGCGGAGCGCGTCGCCTGTGCCGAGAAAGTGCGCTTCGTCTCTAGCGGCACCGAGGCTACCTTCTATGCCATGCGGATCGCCCGTGCCTTTCGCGGCCGTGATAAGATCTTGAAATTCGAGGGTGGTTTCCACGGCATGAACGATTATGCCCTCATGTCGATGGCGCCGAAGCGGCCCGGCAATTTCCCGCAGGCAGCGCCTGATAGTGCCGGCATTCCGGCGTTTGTCCGTGACGAGATGCTGATCGCGCCTTTCAACGACGCGGAAACAGCGGTGCAGATGATCCGCGACTGTGCGGACGAATTGGCGGCCATAATTGTCGAGCCCTTCCAGCGGCTGATCCCGCCGAAGCCGGGTTTTCTCGAAGCGCTCCGCGAGGCCGCAGACGAAACCGGCATCGTGCTGATCTTCGACGAGGTCGTGACTGGCTTCCGCTTCGCGCGGGGTGGGGCGCAGGAACGCTATGGTGTGACGCCTGACATCTGTTCGCTCGGTAAGGTCGTGGGCGGCGGCTATCCGCTCGCCGCCATTGCGGGGCGGGACGAGATCATGGCGCATTTCGACTCCGGGCGCGTGAAGGATGAGTGTTTTGCGCAGCAGATCGGCACGCTCAGCGGCAATCCGGTCGCCGCCGTTGCCGGCCTCAAGACGTTGGAGGTGCTGGGCCGGCCCGGCGTCTATGAGCGCCACGAACAGATCGGCCGGGCTCTGATCGACGGGCTCGAGACGCTGCTCGAAGAAAGCGGGCATGAGGGGCAGGTGCTGGGCTCGCCGCCCATGTTCGATGTCATCTTCGCCGACGGCACTGTCTGCGATTATCGCGCCACCATGCGCGGCGATGCGGCCAAGGCAAACGCCTTCAATGCCGGGCTGCGGGCGCGCGGTGTCTTCAAGGGGCAGAGCAAATTCTACCTCTCGGTGTTGCATAGCGATGACGACATTGCCAACACGCTGGACGCTGCCCGCGAGTCGCTGGCTGCGCTGTGACCGGCACCCGGCCGGTTATCCTCCGGCGCGCACCTTGATGCGGGCCCAGTCGTCGCGGAGGCCGACCGTGCGGTTGAAGCCGCCATCGGGGTCGGCGGTAAAATAGCCGAGGCGCTCGAACTGCACTGGCCTGCCGGGCTCCAGGTCTGCCAAGCCGGGTTCGAGGCGACAATCCTCCAGCACGTCCAGGGAATTCGGGTTCAGGTCTTCGAGGCCCGCCGGATCATCGCAGGTGAAGAGCGGGCCGTAGAGCCGGACCCGCGCGCGCCCGGCATGGGGGGCTGAGACCCAGTGGATTGTCGCCTTGACCTTGCGCCCGTCAGGCGTGCCGCCGCGCGTTTCGGGGTCGTAGCGGCAGCGCAGCTCGACGACCTCGCCGTGCTCATCCTTGATTGCCTCCAAGCAGGTGAGCAAATAGGCATAGCGGAGCCGCACCTCCCGGCCGGGCGCAAGGCGAAAGAATTTCCGTGGCGGGTCTTCCATGAAGTCGTCGCGTTCGATCCAGAGTTCGCGCGAAAACGGAACCTTGCGGCTGCCGGCATCCGGGTCTCCCGGGTTGTTGGCGGCGTCAAGCCATTCCGTCTCGCTCTCGGGATAGTTCTCGATCACGACCCTGAGCGGCCGCAGCACGGCCATGCGCCGCTCGGCAGAGCGGTTCAACGCCTCACGCACGCAATGGTCTAGCAGCGCCGCCTCCACGCGGCCGGCGCTTTTCGAGATCGCAAGGCGGGAGACAAAATCGCGCACGGCCGCCGCCGGCACGCCCCGCCGACGCAGGCCGCGTAGCGTCGGCATGCGTGGGTCGTCCCAGCCTGCAACATGGCTGTCCTGCACCAGGCGGGTCAGTGCTCGCTTCGAGAGGATCGTCCCGGTCATGTCGAGCCGGGCGAACTCGTATTGACGCGGGCGCGTGGATGCCGGCACGCGCTCCAGCAGCCAATCATAAAGCGGGCGGTGGTCGGCGAACTCAAGCGTGCAGAGGGAATGCGTCACGCCCTCGATGGCATCCGACTGGCCGTGTGCATAATCATAGGTCGGATAGAGGCACCAGGCGTCGCCCGTGCGCGGATGCGTATGGTCAAGTATGCGGTAGAGCACGGGGTCGCGCATATTGATATTGCCGGACGCCATATCGATCCGCGCCCGCAGCACGCAAGCACCCGGCGGGAATGCGCCGGCGCGCATCCGGCGCAGCAGATCGAGACTTTCTGCTGCGGGGCGATCCCGCCAGGGGCTGGGGCGGCCAGGCTCAGTCAGCGAGCCGCGGGTTTGCCGGATTTCCTCCGCCGACTGCTCATCAACATAGGCATGGCCGGTCTCCACCAAGTGTTCGGCCCATTCATACAGAGTCTCGAAATAGTCCGAGGCGTGAACCGGCTCTCCCGCCCACTCGAAGCCGAGCCAGCGTACATCCTCTCGGATGGCGTCGATATAAGCTTGGTCCTCTTTCGCTGGGTTAGTGTCGTCGAAGCGCAAGTTGCAGCGACCGCCAAACTCCTCCGCCACGCTGAAATTGAGACAGATCGACTTGGCGTGGCCGATATGCAGGAAGCCATTGGGCTCCGGTGGGAAGCGGGTGATGATCTTTGTCACCCGTCCTTCCGCTAGGTCGGCGTGGATGCGACTGCGGATGAAATCACCGCCCAGGGGCACGTCCATGGGATCGGCACTCCGTTTCAGAAGGGGGCGGTGCCGCGTGTGATGGTGCGGTGTAGCAGGCGGGCCTCGTTCGTCCGTCCCTCGGCACGGTGTAGCGGGCAGCGATTGTCCCACATCAGCAGGTCGTTAGGGTGCCACGGATGGCGAGAGACGAAACGTTCCGACATGCTGTGCGTTTGGATATCCTCTAGCTGCGCCTCGCCTTCTTCGCGGTCCATGCCGAGAATGTGCGAGGCGTGGTTGATTGCAGCCCAGTTGTCATCGTCGAGCGGCACGCGCAGATCGACGCTCCGGATTTCGGCGGCCATTACCTCGGAAAGCGGTCGGATCGAAAGTGTCATGGCCGCCAATCTAGCTGAGCCTTACATGCAACGGTAGCGGGTTTGTGTCATGTCTGTCGGCACCTCGAAAGGAAAACGCCGGGCTCTGGGGGCCCGGCGTTGGGTTTAGAGAGAGACAGGCTTGCACTCAGGCCGCTTCGACCATCTGCGGCGCGCCGGCGGCAATCTCAATTCGGCGCGGCTTGAGTGCCTCGGGGACCTCGCTCACCAGCTCGACCGCGAGCATGCCATTCTCCAGCTTAGCACCAGCGGCCTTCACATGCTCGGCCAGACGGAAGGTCCGCCGGAACTGCCGGGTCGCGATGCCACGATGCAGGAATATCTGGTCGTTATTCGGGTTCCGGACCTTGCCGGCGATCACGAGCTCGTCGCCCTTCGCCTCAATGGACAGGTCTTCCTCGCCGAAGCCGGCCACCGCCATTTCGATTCGGTAGGTATGCTCGCCAGTCTTGACGATATTGCAGGGTGGATAGTGTTCCGCCGTCGCATCGGCGTTCATGACGCGGTCGAAATTCTTCATCAGCCGTTCGAAGCCGATGGTGGACCGCAGCAGGGGTGAGAAATCGAATGCCGTCATCGGTCATCCTCCTTGAGAAGCGATTGTCGATGGTAGGGGGCCCGCCGACCATCGGCCGAACCCGCCGTCCTTTGCCCCCGTTTCGTGGCGAGCACCGGACAATCTCCAAATGGGTAGCCGCAGCCGCGATTCAAGATGCTGACAGTAGTTTCTGTCTGGATTGCACCCGATCTAGAATACACAGATCACGAGACAGAACGGGACCTTGATAATATCCTATCATGTAAACTTACATGCAGTGCTCCGATGCACCTACCCTCGGTGAGAAATCTGTCGGCTCTGGCCTTCGAGCACTATTTCATTGTGAAGCCTGGTGCGCCGGAGAGCTTCATCGTGGCAACGCTCGATGTCGCCGGACCGCGCCGGGAGTATCAGGCCGCTTTCGGTAACCTTGTCAGGTCAGTAGAGAACAGAATTGGTAAGATTGGCCCCTTGCATGACGGAACACGGTGACATGCCCCCGCCCCGCCGCGGGGCAGTGCGGCGGTGGCGAGAGGGGTTGGAGGTACTGGCGGAGCGGGATGGACGGATCCGGGCAGTGCTGGCCGAGGTCGGGACACCGCCCATGGCGCTGCGGGGTTCCGGTTTCGCCGCGCTGCTGCGGGCGATTGCGGCGCAGCAGGTCTCGGCCGCCTCGGCGCGCGCGATCTGGGCGCGGCTGGAGGCGGCGACCGGTGGCCGGGTCACAACGCGCACCGTGTTGGCACTCGGGCCCGGCGGGCTATGCGCTGCCGGGCTCTCGCGCCCCAAGGCGGGCTATGCGCTGGCCATTGCGGAAGAGTTAGTGTCCGGGCGCATCTCGCTGCGGCGCATTGCGCGCATGCCGGATGAGGAGGCGGTTGTCGCTCTCTCGGCGCTTAGGGGCGTCGGGCGGTGGACGGCGGAGGTTTGGCTACTGTTCGCCATGGGGCGCCCCGACATCTGGCCAGCGGCCGACCTCGCGCTCTGTGTCGCGCTTCAGCGGACCCTGCGCCTCGACGTCCGCCCGACACCAGCCGAGGCAGCCCGGCTCGTCGAATCCTGGTCGCCCCATCGCAGCGCCTCTGCCCTCCTGCACTGGCATGTCTACCGCACTGCACCATCATAGCGACCGTGGCCGGAGTTGCAGGGCGGTGAGGCCAGTAGTGAGCGCCGCGAGCACTGCCCAGCCCTGCCAGGCACCCATCGTCAGCAGAGTGAGCGTTGAGAGGCTAAGCCAGAGCACGGGCGGGATACAGAGCAGGACCGTCCAGCGGCTCCGCAGCGCGAGCGCGACGAGGCCGAGAGTGGCGATCGCTGTCGGGTCGGGCGCGATGGCGGCGATTTCTGCCTCGCGCCAACCCCGCCCGTCGAGGCCTGCCAGAAGCGGCCAGGCGAATAGTGCTGCCGCCAGCAGGCTGAGGCCAGCATGCGCGCCGGGGGCCTGGCGGCTGAAGACGAGCCGACCGGTAAGGCCGAGCGCCGCCAGCAGCGTGGCCTCGGCGTAAAAGCCCCAAGCAAACCAGGGCGCAGCCCAGTTGACCGCTCCGTAGCCAAGGGCCACGAATTGCCAGCCAGTCCAGAGCCAGACCGCGCCGAGCGTGGGGCCAAGCCAGCGGCCGTCTGGCCGCCAGCCCCTGAGAAGGCCGGCAAAAAGCGCTGCGCCCACCGCCAGCAGCAACGGTTGAGCTGGCCAAGCAAGCTCGTTCCCGAACTGAAACAGCCGCCAATAGACGCGCGGCTCGAACGGCAGCATATCCTCCAGCGCCCAGAACCTGTCCATCGTGGGCGCTAGGTTGGCCGGGTAGTGCTATAGGTCCTGGACATGCGCCGCCATGCGCCGGCGCATGGCGGCGTCTGGCATTGGGCCAAGGGCGGCGGACTTGTTCTGCTTGAGATGGTCCACCTGTCGGGTCGCGGGAATGGCCGTGGTGACGGCGGGATGAGAGAGGATGAATTTCAGCAGGAATTGCGGCCAGGCAGAAACCCCGATATCTGTTGCCCAGGCGGGCAGGGGGTGGCCTGTGAGCCGGTCTGGCAACCGGCCGCGCTGGAAAGGCCGGTTACAGATGACCGCGATGCCGCGCTCCCGCGCCAGTGGCAGCAGGCGCTGCTCCGCCTCCCGGTCCACGATATTGTAGGTCAACTGGACGAAATCCGGCTGGCGGCGGTGCATTGCTTCCTCCAGCTCGCCATGCCGGCGGCCATGCGAGGTAGTGACGCCGGTATAGCGGAGCGTGCCGGCTTCCTTCATCGCTTCCAAGAGATCCAGATTCCGCTCCCAATCGATCAGGTTGTGGACCTGCAAAAGGTCGAAGCGTTCGACGCCCCAGCGCCGGGTGGTTTCCGCAATCTGCGCAGGCGCTTCGGCAGCGCGGGTCCAGACCTTGTCGGCGGCGAACAGGCCCGCTGGGCGGCCTAGCCTTGCGAACGCATCGCCGATCACATCTTGCGAGGAGCCGTACATGGGTGAGGAATCAACCATGCCCCCGCCAGCCTCGAAGAAAGCTGCCAGGACGGTGCGGCATTCGGTGCGCAGCAGCGGATCGCCGCCGACATTGAAGGTGATCCAGCTTCCTAGCCCGACCGCCGGCACAGGCTCGCCGGTCGCCGGGACGGGTTTCGCAAGCGCGTCGTCGGGCGCCATAGCCAAGGCCGGTGCCGCCAGCGCCGCGCCAGCGCTGGCAAGAATCGTCCGCCGGGTCGCGCGCATCAAGAGGTTCTCCTGTTTCGCGTGCCGCGAGAGTAGTGTCGGCGGCGCAGGACGTTGCAGCCTTCAGAGCGGAACGGCCCATGATAGCCCCCCGGTGGGCAGCCCTCATAGGTATGGGGCACAGAGGCCTCGGCTTCTGCCCCGGCCCCGACAATGAGGTCGCCTGAGAGCAGATAGACCTCCTCCCAGTAATCATGCACAAAAGGTGAAGTGGTAAAGGCGCCCGGGGCGAGGCACAGCAGGCGCGAGCGGTTGCCCCTACCGGTGGCTTCGTCCAGGCTACCCGCCAGGATTTTTTGTTCAATGCTGGCCGGATAGCCGACCGACGTTCCCCACCCTGCGTCCAGATTGACGCTGTTGAACTCTAGATGCTCCTTGTCGAACATCCACTGGCCTTCCCGCTGTCCCGTCGGTTGTGCCACACCACTTTGCCACAAGGCGCATGCCTGCGGAATGCAGCGGTGGTTTTTCAGGCAGGGCGGGCGTCGCCGCCAGGGGTGCCCTGGATATGAAATTCGGAGCGACCATAGCCAGCCGCCTCGGGAATGCGCATGATCCGGCCGCCATCCACGAATTCTACCTCGGGTAACACCGGCACGACCGCCGTTGTGGCCGCCGTCCGGCAGGCCTCGGCGACGGTCCGCGAGCGCGCGAGCTTTTCCATGTTGAGCCGCGTCGGGAAGAGCACCGTATAACGCCCGTCCGCCTGTCCCTGCCGGAGTGCCTCCCAGGAAATCCAGATCGAATCGACTGATTCGCGCCCATCATGCGCGGCCGTGTGCTTCTGCGCTGCCGGGGCTTCGGCGAGATAGAAATGGGTGTCGAAGCGCTTCGGCATATGCTCGGGGGTCACCCAGTGCGCGAAGCGGGTGAGGGTGTCCGTCGCGAATTCCAGATCCTCGGCCGCCGCCATCTCCGCCATGGTGGCGCGGTCCTGCTCCAGCGCGTAGCGCCAGCGCTCCTGGAGTGCCGCTAGCCGGTCCTGGCCGACAAAATCCTCGTTGCCCCGCTCGCGCGCTAGCAGCACGCCTGCCTCCTCGAAGGCTTCGCGCACGCAAGCCGTGCGAATGGCGAGCGCGGCGTCAGACAATGCCTCGCTGCCCCGACAACGGGCGCGCAGGCGAGAATCGCGGTCCGCCTCCTCGACCTTGCCGCCGGGAAAGACTAGCGCGCCGGTGGCGAAATCGATGCGGTGGTGGCGCACTACCATGAAGACCTCGATGCCGCCCGGTGCGTCGCGGCCGAGCATCAGGGTCGCCGCAAGCCGCGGCTGAGCAGGTAGGCCGCTCAACGCGGGCGGCCCTTCATCATGCGCACGGCCTTGTAGCCCACCACGGTCTCGCCGCGCTGGTTAACCACATTGTTCCTCGTCGTCACGATGCCGCGATTGCCCTTGCTAGTCGCGCGCACATGCAGCACCTCGACCTCGACATGGATAGTGTCGCCAACATTGGTGGGGGCCAGGACCTTGAGCTCGGTCTCCAGCATGGCAAGCCCGGTATGCTGCATGGTCGACTGCACCAGCAACCCCTCGGCGAAGGCGTAGCAGAGCGCGCCCGGGACCGGCCGCACCCCGGCGATGGCGCCTTGGCCAGCATAGGTCGTGTCAGTAAAGATCATCTCCACCATGCCGCAGGCATTGATGAAGTTCACGAGGTCCGCTTCGGTCACGGTACGGTTGATGGTGCGAAACTGCTCCCCAACCTCGAGTTCGTCCCAGTGCAGGCCGAGGCCGACAGTGCGCATGGGCTTTGTGTTCCTTGTGCGTCGGTATGGTTCTATCTGGATTTTTCCAGATCCGTTTGTCAGGGGTTTTTGCTACGCTCGCGGCTCATACTTGCTGCGCCCGAAGCGAGCAGAGCCTCGATCCCCTCTGCCGCGTAGCCTGCCTCCGCCAGCAGCTCAGCAGTGTGCTGGCCGAGCTCTGGCGCGTGGCGGGTATAGACATGGGTGCTCTTCTCGAAGCGCACCGGGAAATCTGGCTGCACGATCGGACCTTCGGTGGGGTGCTCCATATGGCGGAAGAAACCAACTGCCTTGAGATGCGGGTCTTGGGGTAAGTCCTCAAGCGCATTCACGCGCATATAGGGGATTTCCAGCTTCTCCAGAAGTTCGACCCATTCCTCTGTCGTCCGCGCCGAAAGAATTTCGCCGACGACCGCGTAGAGCATCTCGACATTTTCCGTGCGGGCGCCGAGATCGGCGTAGAGCGGGTCATCAGCAAGCTCGGGCCGCCCCGCCGCCTCGACGAGGCGCCGCCACTGCCTATCATTATAGGCGAGTACATTCAAATGGCCGTCCGCCGTCGGATAGGGCTTACGCCAGCGGGCGAGCACGCGCGGATAGCCCATCGGCGCGAGCGGTGGGTCGAACACATGGCCATAGAGATGCTCTATGGTGTTGAAATGTGCCATGGCCTCGAACATGGGCACCTCAAGCACCTGGCCCTCTCCCGTGCGTTCCCGGTGGAGCAGCGCGGCCACCACGGCCCAGGTCGCCATCAGCCCGCAAGTTTTGTCGGCGGCCACCATGGGCGTGAAGCGCGGCTCGCCTGCGAGCGGCTCCATCAGCGCCGCCAGGCCTGAGCCTCCCTGGATAATGTCGTCATAGGCCGGCCTGCCGGCATAGGGTCCCCGTTCGGAGAAGCCGTGCAGGCCTGCATAGACGATGCGCGGGTTGCGCGCCCTCACCGCCTCCGGCCCAAAGCCGAGGCGGCGAAGAGCCTGCGGGCGGATAGAATGGATGAACACATCGGCCCCGTCCACAAGCCGCCAGAGCGCCTCGCGCGCGTCTTCATGCTTGAGGTCGAGGCAGATGCTGCGCTTGTTGCGGTTGCAGACTAGGAAGAAAGCCGCCATGCCGGGATTATGTCCCGGCCCGGTCTTGCGGGTGGTGTCGCCGGCGGGCGCTTCGATCTTGATGACATCAGCGCCCATATCGCCCAGCAGCATGGTGCAATAGGGGCCGAACAGCACGGAGGTCAGGTCGAGGACCCGGATGCCTGCCATCGGTGCCGTCATAGTCCGTCCTCCTGCGCTGGGCCTCTGTAATCGAGTTCAAACCAGGACGGCCGCCCGAACGCGCACGGGTCTTCCCATAGCAGCTGGGTACCGTCCCCCGTCACCACCTCACTAGTGATGAATTTGCCAGAGGGCGGCGAAAGATAGGTATGGGCACATCCCATTCGTTGGGGGCGCGTAGCGGTCTGCATTATTTACCAGATGCCGTTCAGGTTGGTGTCGATCAAGGCCGGCCAGCCCTTAACGAAGAATTAGATAGTGTCCTGCGCAAACTGGCTGCCGGCATTATTGGGGAGATCGTCCAGCCGCCCGGGCTCCGGCACCGTGCGGAATGTGGCAGCCGCACTCGTCCCGCGCAAGCAGGTCCTGTCACGCGCCGCGGGCGGAATGCCATGCCCAGGCGGTCGCAATGATGCTGTCGAGATCCGACAGGTGCGGGCGCCAGCCGAGGTCGCGGGCGGCGCGGCCTGTCGCCGCCACCAGCTCCGGTGGGTCACCGGCCCGGCGCGGGGCAGTGCGGGCTGGGATCCTGCATCCGCTGATCCGCCGGCAGGATTCGAGCACCTGCTGTACCGACCGACCGGAGCCGGTGCCGATATTGGTGGTCAGCGGTCCGCCGCCGCTTGCGAGACGGTCAAGCGCCGCGACATGGGCCGCTGCCAGGTCCGAGACATGCACATAGTCGCGCACGGCAGTGGCGTCGGGCGTCGGGTAGTCGGTCCCGAAGATGACGAGTTCCGGCTCCAGTCCCAGTGCCGTGCGGAGGGCGCGGGGAATGAGATGCGTCTCGGGGTCGTGGCGTTCCCCGAGTTCACCTTCCGGGTCTGCGCCGGCGGCGTTGAAATAGCGGAGCGCGGCATAGTTAATCCCGCAGGCGCGCGCGAAGGCGTCCAGCATCGCCTCGACAGCGCGCTTGGTCTCGCCATAGGGGCTGACGGGTGCAGGCGGTGCCTCTTCGGGGATCGGTGAGGATACCGGGATGCCATAGACCGCGGCCGAGCTAGAGAATACAATTCGCCGCAGGCCGACTGCGGCCATTTCCTCCAGTAGTGCCAGGCTGCCTGCGACATTGGCGCGGTAGAATGTTGCCGGATCCGCGGTGGAGCGCCCGACCTCGATCAGCCCTGCAAAGTGGATGACCGATTCGGGGCGCCAGGCCTCGAAAGCGGCCCGTAGTTGCCGCCGGTCGCAGATATCGCCGGTTTGAAGCGGCCCCCAGCGCACGGCGTCTGCATGGCCGTTCGACAGGTTGTCGAATGCAACCGGCAAGTGGCCGACACTGGCGAGCAGCTTGCAAGTATGGCTGCCGATATAGCCCGCGCCCCCGGTGATCAGGATCGTCGCCACGGCCGCCTCGCGTCAGCCTTGTGCGCCGGCTGTGGCGAGGAGCGCCAGCGCCTCGTCCACGGTTTCGACGAAGGCGGTGCTTTCAAGCAGGGCCGGCGAGACGAAGCCCGCGCCTTCCATCTCTGAGAGCAGGCGGGCAAGCGGCGACCAGAACGCGCAGTCCACCAGGATGACCGGCTTGCGGTGCAGGTCGAGGCTGATCCAGGAGAGCGCCTCGGCGACTTCGTCCAGCGTGCCGATGCCGCCAGGAAGTGCCAGGAAGGCGTCGGAGCGGGCATGCATCTTGGCCTTGCGTTCGTGCATGGACTGGGTCACCAGGAGTTCTGTCAGACCGGTATGCACGACTTCCTGCTGGTGCAGGAATTCCGGAATGACGCCCACGACTTCGCCGCCAGCCCGCAGCGCAGCGTCGGCGAGTACACCCATCAGACCCACATGCCCACCGCCATAGACGGTGCGCATACCGGCCCCGGCGAGACGCCGCCCGGTTTCCTCGGCAAGCGCGCGGCGTGCTGGCACGTTTCCGAACCTAGAGCCACAGAACACGCAGACACTCTCGATCTTCACGGCGAACCTTCCTTCGGCGGTTGGCAGAGGCTATGTTGTCATCGTAACGAAACGGTAGCGTCCGTGGTCCGTATTATTCCGATAGCTGTTGTTGGCCTTGCGCTGGTGCTCTACGCGCTGTGGCGGGGTGCCTATCCCGACTTGTTCGAGGATAAGGAGCCGCTGCCGGCCGAGACCGCGGCAGTCCCTGCAACGCCCCCGTCGGGGAAGCCACCGAGCGGGTCCGAGGTGCCTCCTGCCGTGGCGTCTGAAACCCTGCCATTAACGCCGCAGCTTGATGTCGTGCGTATCGACAAGGATGGTGATGCCGTGATCGCCGGCAAGTCCGAGCCCGGCGCATCGATCACGATCGCGACTCAGGACGGACCTCTGGCAACGGTGCAGGCCGACGAGCGTGGGAATTGGGTTGCGCTTCCCGAAAAGCCGCTGCCCGCAGGCGATCACACCGTGACGATCGAATCGACGGGAAAGGACGGTAAGACGGAAGTCGGCGATAAGATGATCGTCGTCTCGATCCCCGAGGAGATGGGCGAGAAACCGCTGGTGGTCGCTGTTCCGACAAGGGAATTCGGTGCGAGTGAGGTTCTTCAGCGCCCCGAAATCCCAGCAGGCACCGATGAACCGACCGGCATCGGTCGCCCCTCCACAACTGCGCCATTGCCTGTTGCCGAAGCTCCGGTTTCCGGGGAACGGGTGGAAGAGCAGGCGGCCGACGTACTGCCGAAACCGACGAAACAGAGCGGCGTTTCCGTCGATGCGGTCGATTACGACGACCAGGGGAATCTGGCGCTGTC
Organism: Alphaproteobacteria bacterium; assembly: GCA_026710105.1. Lineage (GTDB taxonomy): Bacteria > Pseudomonadota > Alphaproteobacteria > Bin95 > Bin95 > Bin95. The sequence goes on along the minus strand of JAPORR010000011.1, from coordinate 7,848 downwards.
GGGCACCGCGAGCCCCGGCTCTGTCATTGAGTCGAAGATTGTGGGAGCGGAATCTAACTCTGGGTCGCTCGGCGAAACGAAAGCAGACGAGACGGGCGCATGGCGTCTGAAAGTGAAGCGATCCGTTGCGCCCGGACGCTATCGGCTCACCGTTGAGGAACGCCGCCCGGAGGGCACACCGCGCTCGCGCATCGAACTGCCTTTCGAGCGCGCCGACGTGATCGCCGGTTTCCCGCCGGGTGACATCGTTGTGGTCCAGCCGGGCCACAGCCTCTGGCGGATCGCGCGCAGGGTCTATGGCCAAGGTTTGCACTATACCCTCATTTACGCCGCCAACCGGGCACAAATCGGCAACCCGGACCTAATCTTCCCCGGCCAGATCTTCTCCGTCCCGCAGGACGTGCCGCCTGGCAGCGCGTCGGGATAGTCTAGGGAACGCGCGTTCCCGCGGAGGCGATCAGGCTGCGGCGCGCGCTGCCTCGCGTTCCTCGTCAGGGTCGCGATAAGCCTGCTTCACATGAGCGGCGCAGTAGGAATGCGGCGGAAGCGTGGGCGCGCCGCAATAGCTGAATGTTTCCAAATCCTGTGGGTCTCCGGACGGCCACTGGCAGGTACGGAAGGGCGACTGTTTGGCGCTCTCAAACAGGGAGCGCAGGGAGGCGCCTTTGGCGGCGGACATGGTTCATGTCTCCCAACGAATGTTGCATTGCGATAGATGATGCTGCACTGCAATATAAAAGTCAAGAAGGTTTCGAACGGCTTCCAGGGCGGGTTCGTTTGCGCCCTCTGGCCCCTTTACGCCGACATGTTTGCGGCAGATTGGGCCGCGTTTCACGATTTCAAGACCTGCCGCAGAAATTTTCGAGCGCCTGGATGCCCCGCCTGCTACGGCTAATGGCTTGCACCGGGCGATTTTGGAGGCCATTCTCCGAACCTACCCACAGGCGATGATAGGTCGATGACGGCCATCGACGAGATTTACGATCCGACTGATCCGGCCACTATCGCCGATCCCTATCCCGCGCTCGCCCGGCTGTGCGCCGAAGCGCCCGTCGCCTGGAGCGGGCGGCTTAAGGCCTGGCTGCTGACCCGCTATGACGACTGCCTCGCCGCGCAGCGCGACCGGCGGTTTTCGGCTGAGCGCATGGTGACCTATTTCCAGGGGTTGGCCCCCGCACGCCGCGAGCAGCTGCAGAGAAGTGAGGGCGCGCTTGGGCGCTGGGCGGTTTTCCTCGACCCACCGGGACACACACGCATCCGCGCCCATCTGAACGGCCGCTTCACCACCGCTGCGCTCAGTGCGATGGCACCCCGGATTGCGCACCGCATCGACGTCCTGCTGGCGCCTGCGCGGGAGGGCAGACGCATGGATTTCATCGCCGACTTCGCCTATCCGCTGCCGGCCAGCGTCATCATGGACATCCTGGGCGCACCGCTCGGGTGCCTCGACGAGGTCCAGCGCTGGAGCCACGATCTCGCGCTCTTCGTCGGCTCCTCGCAGACCGCGCCCAACAAACATCTGCGCGCCGAAGCTGCGGTCGCCGGCCTTGATGAAATCTTTCGTGACCTCCTGCGGGCACGCCGCCGCCGTCCAGCCGATGACCTCGTTTCTGAACTCGCCGCCAGCACCGGGCTCTCGGACGATGACCTGGTAGCCAACTGTATCCTGCTGCTCTTCGCCGGTCATGAGACCACCACCGGCCTACTCGCCAACGGCCTGATGCGCCTCGTCCAGCATCCCCGCCAGCAGGACCTGCTGCGGCGCGAGCCGGCGCGCGCGGAGGCGGCGGTGGAGGAAATGCTGCGCTATGATTCGCCCGCGCCGGCTGTCTCGCGGATCGCGGCCGAGGACATTGAGATTCGCGGACAGCGCATCCCGGCAGGGGCGCGCGTCTTCCTGATGCTGAACGCCGCTAATCGCGATCCGGAAGCTTTCGAGGACCCGGAACGGTTCGACATCGCGCGCCGCGAGGGCCGACAGATCGCCTTCGGCTTCGGCATCCATTTCTGCGTCGGCGCGCCGCTTGCCCGGTTGGAGGCGGCGCTTGCCTTCCCGCGCCTGCTGGCTGCCATGCGCGAGATCGAGATCACGGCCGACCGACTCGACTGGCGTGACGGGGTCAGCCTGCGTGGCGCGGTTTCTATGCCCATCCGCTTTCGCCCTGCTGAGCTGCCATAGGGCCGAGGGTTGCTTGCGCGGGTTTCGGCGCCACATTATGGTGCAGGCCTTACTTTCGACACTGTACGGCCAAGCCCTCGGCGGCGGTCGACACGCACGCCGGGAGCGGCACACATATGAGCAAAATCAAGGTTGCAACACCCGTCGTTGAGCTCGACGGCGATGAGATGACGCGGATCATCTGGGAGTTCATCAAGGAAAAACTGATCCTGCCTTATCTTGATATCGATCTACAATACTATGACCTATCGATCCAGAAGCGCGACGAGACCGACGACCAGATCACCGTCGAGTCCGCCCATGCGATCAGGAAATACGGCGTCGGCGTCAAATGTGCGACGATCACGCCCGACGAGGATCGAGTTGAAGAGTTCAGCCTCAAGGGAATGTGGCGCTCCCCTAACGGCACGATCCGGAACATCATCAACGGCACGGTGTTTCGCGAGCCGATCATCTGCGCGAACGTGCCGCGTTTGGTGCCAGGCTGGACGAAACCCATCATCATTGGTCGCCACGCCTATGGTGACCAATACCGCGCGACCGATTTTGTCGTGCCGGGCAAAGGCAAGCTCACTATCCGTTTCGAGCCGGAGGATGGCGGCGAGGCCATTGAGCGCGATGTGTTCGACTTTCCGGGCGGTGGCATCGCCATGTCGATGTACAATCTCGACGACTCGATCCGGGGCTTTGCGCGCTCCTGTTTTAACTATGCGTTGATGCGTAATTATCCCTGCTTCATGTCCACCAAGAACACAATCCTGAAGGCTTATGACGGGCGCTTCCGGGATCTGTTTGCGGACGTGTTCGAAACCGAATTCAAGGACCGCTTCGAGGCGGCTGGCCTCTGGTACGAACACCGGCTGATCGATGACATGGTGGCGCAAGCCATGAAGCTTGAGGGCGGCTATGTCTGGGCCTGCAAGAACTATGATGGTGACGTGCAGTCTGACACGGTGGCGCAAGGCTTCGGCTCGCTCGGGCTCATGACTTCCGTCCTCATGACCCCGGACGGGAAGACCATTGAGGCGGAAGCTGCGCATGGCACCGTTACCCGTCATTACCGCCAGCACCAGAAGGGCCAGGAGACCTCGACCAACTCCATAGCCTCAATCTTCGCCTGGACGCGCGGCCTCGACTATCGCGGCCAGTTCGACGACACGCCTCAGGTCTCCGAATTCGCGCGCACGCTGGAGCGGGTCTGCATCGAGACGGTGGAAGGCGGCGAGATGACCAAGGACCTGGCGCTACTCGTTGGCCCAGACCAGGGCTGGCTCAGCACCACGGGCTTCCTGGACGCTGTGGATCGCAACCTGAAGCGGGCACTCGGCGCCTGAGCAGGCCTCCTCGTGCCTGCAAGGCGACTCATGCAAGGCCCGCCCTGCGCATGGCGAGCACCCAAATATGACACCCCGCCGGGCCTCAGATGAGCTACCGGATCCGTGAGCAAAGTCGAGGACAGGCCTGTGCCGGACGCTGACCGGCAGGACATGAATCAGCGGGACTTTGGGACACTTGCCGTGGCGCTTCGGCGCATGGGGCTGGTCGGCGTGGCGGAGCGGCTCTGTTTCGAGCCGTTGGACGGCGGGGTTTCCTCGGACATCTACCGGGTTGAAACGGCGGCGGGACCGGTCTGTGTCAAGCGCGCCCTTGCCCGGCTCAAGGTCAAGGCCGACTGGTACGCACCGCTGGAGCGCAACGCTTTCGAGGCCAGTTGGCTTGCTACCGTGAACGCGCTACTGCCCGATGCCGCGCCCCGTCTCCTGGGGCAGGACGCGGAGGCGGGTGTGCTTGCCATGGCCTGGCTGGAGCCGGCGACACATCCGGTCTGGAAGGCCGAACTTGCTGCGGGGCACACTGATCCCGCCTTCGCGCACGAGGTCGGTCACCGGCTAGCCCTCATCCACCGCGCGCATGCAGGTGACGAGGCAGTCGCCGCCGTCTTCGCCGCCGACGCGATCTTCCACGCTATCCGGCTAGAGCCCTACCTGCTGGCGACCGCCGAGCGCCATCCGGACCTCGCGCCCGCGCTTACAGGCCTCGCCGAGGCAACGGCGGCGCGGCGTGAAACGCTGGTTCACGGCGATGTCAGCCCGAAGAATATTCTCGTCGGGCCCCGGGGGCCGGTGTTTCTCGATGCCGAATGTGCCTGGTTCGGGGACCCGGCCTTCGACCTCGCCTTCTGCCTGAACCACATGCTGCTGAAGAGCGCCTGGAAGCCCCAATACGAGTCGGCCTATCTCGCCTGCTTCCGCGCGCTGGTTGCTGGCTATAGGCCGGAAGCGGTGCTGGAGGCACGCGCCGCACGATTGCTGCCGGGCTTGTTGCTCGCACGCCTCGACGGTAAGTCGCCAGTGGAATATCTAGCATGTGAGAGTGCGAAGGCGCGTCCCCGCGCCTTCGCCCGCCACTTGCTGCAAAAGCCGCCTGAGAGCCTTGGCGTGATCGCCGCTGCCTGGGCACAGGCATGAGCGCCTGTGCCCAGGCAGCGGTGGCCATGACAGGGCAGTGGGTCTGGGTTAATCTCCTTCGCGCCCCGTTTCGAGCTAGGAAGGTGCGGCATGGCCAAGCGTCCGAACATCCTCTTCGTCATGGCCGACCAGCTCGCGCCGCAAGTGCTGCTGGCCTATGGCGGACGGCGGGCCGAAACGCCGCATATCGACCGGGTCGCCAGCGCTGGCGTTGTGTTCGAGAATGCCTATTGCAACTTCCCGCTCTGCGCGCCGGCGCGCGCCTCCATGCTGAGCGGGCGGCTGCCCTCGCGCCTCGGTGCCTTCGACAATGCAGCCGAGTTCTCCGCTACCATGCCGACCGTCCAGCATTATCTGCGCCTCATGGGCTACCGGACCTGTCTCGCTGGCAAGATGCATTTCGTCGGCCCTGACCAGCTCCACGGCTATGAGGAACGTGTAACTACCGATGTCTATCCGGCGGATTTTCTCTGGTCTCCGGATTGGCGGCTCGGCGAGGAAAACTGGCTCAAATGGTATCACAGCATGCGCGCGGTCCTCGATGCGGGACCGCACCGGCGGAGCGTCAATATCGCCTATGACGACGAGGTGGAGTTCGAGGCGGTCCGCTGGCTGCACGACCATGCCGACCGGGGTTGCGGCCAGCCCTTCGCGCTCACGGTCTCCTTTTTCTCGCCGCATGACCCCTATCTCGCGCCACCAGACTGGTGGGAGCGCTATGCCAGCCGCGAGATCGACGGACCACATGTTCCCGACATTCCGCTCGACCAGCGTGACCCGCACAGCCGCCGCCACTGGTTCCTGACCGGACGGCACTTGGAGGCGGTCAACGAGGAGGATGTGCGGCGCATGCGTCGGGCCTATTACGCGGTTACAAGCTATGTGGATGCAAAGCTTGGCAGGCTGCTCGACACGCTGGCCGAGATCGGCGCGGCGGAGGACACGTTCGTCCTGTTCACCTCTGACCACGGTGATTCGCTAGGCGAGCGCGGCCTGTTCTTCAAGATGTCGTTCTTTGACTGGTCTGTTCGCGTGCCGCTCATCCTGCATGCGCCCTTCGCCTTTGGCCCCCGGCGTGTGCGGGAGAATGTCTCCCATATCGACCTGTTGCCGACCCTGCTGGAACTGGCGGGAGACGGCGCCCCGCCGGAACTTGCCCTGCCGGTCGATGGGCGCTCGCTTGTTCCGCTCGCGGCAGGGATTACGGCGGACTGGCCAGACACTGTGCTGGCGGAATACACGGCTGAGGGTGCGACCGCGCCACTGCTGATGGTGCGCAAGGGGCCGCACAAGCTGATAACAGGCCCCGGCGACCCACCGCTGCTCTTTGACCTTGCCGCCGACCCAGACGAGACCCGGAACCTGGCGGGTGATGCCGGCGCGGCGGCGGTCCAGGCCGAACTCGAAGCTGTGACGGCCAGGACCTGGGACGCGTCCGCACTGGACCGGGCCGTTCGTGAGTCGCAGGCGGCGCGGCGTCTCGTGGGCGAGGCCTTGGCGACCGGTGCCCGCCGCTCTTGGGATTACCAGCCTGCGCGGGACGCTTCGAAGGCCTATTACCGCGGGCTTGGCGATATCCAGGACGCCTATTCTGGTAGCATTGGATGACCGCAGGGATGACTGCAGCACTGTCACGGCGGGTGGATGGGCAGGTGCGGTGAGCGCGTTCGAAATCGAGCGGGTGCGCGGGCGACGGGTCTGGGATTCGCGTGGGCGGCCGACTGTCGAGGCGGAGGTACATTTGGCGCGCGGTGCGGTCGGACGGGCTATGGCGCCGACGGGGGCCTCGACCGGTTCCGGCGAAGCGCTCGACCGGCGCGACGGCGGCACAGCTTTCGGCGGACTCGATGTGATGCAGGCTGTGACCGCTGTCGAAGGCGAGATCGCAGCCGCGCTCCGGGGGGTCGACGTCGAGGATCTGGAAGCGGTAGACCGGCTGCTCGTTGCCCTCGACGGAACGGAGGACAAGTCCCACCTCGGGGCGAATGCGTGCGTTGCTGTGTCGATGGCGGCGGCCTGGGCGGGTGCCGCGGCGGCGGGTCTGCCGCTCTGGCGCTGGCTTGCGGGCGAGGGGCCGATTTCATTGCCGGCCCCGGAAGTCCAGATCTTCGGCGGCGGTGCTCATGCTGCCCGGCGGGTCGATATCCAAGATTTCATGGTGACCGCCCCAGGTGCTGCCGGATTTGCCGAGGCCTGTGCGCGGATCGCGGAGGTTTATCGCGCGGCGGGCCTGCTGATGGCCGAGGAAGGGCAGCTCCGGGGCGTGGCGGACGAGGGCGGTCTCTGGCCGGATTTCGACACCAATGAGGCCGCGCTCGACATGCTTGCCCGCGCCATTGAGCGTGCCGGGTTACGCGCGGGCGAGGAGGCCGCCATTGCGCTTGATGTTGCGGCGAGCGAATTCGGGCAGGGTGGATGCTACCGGCTTGCGCTGGAAGACCGGGTACTTGACAGCGAAGGCATGGCGAGCCTCATCGGCGGCTGGCTGGCGTGCTACCCGATCGTTTCGGTGGAAGACCCGCTTGCTGAGGATGACTGGGAGGGCTTTGCCGCCTTCACCGCCGCTCACGGGAACCATGTGCAGGTGGTGGGCGACGATCTGCTGGTGACCTCCGCTCAGCGGGTGGAGGAGGCCGTGCGGCGGGGTGCGGTCAACACGCTACTCATCAAGCCGAACCAGCGCGGCACGCTTTTGGAAGCGAAGTCGGCCTGGGATACGGCGCGCGCCGCGGGCTTTGGCGGCATCGTCTCGGCGCGCTCCGGCGAGACGGAGGATGTCACCATCGTCCATCTCGCTGTTGGCTGGCGCGCACCCGGCCTGAAGGTCGGCTCCTTTGCCCGCTCCGAGCGCATGGCCAAGTGGAACGAGGCCATCCGCATAGAAGAGGCCCTCGCTCGCGCTTGAGAGCTTGTGCGGAAACTATAGACTGGCCCCAGTATGTGAGCCTGTGGATGTGGTTGTGAATCAGATCCCGTCGCCGTTGGTATTAAGACTCCGATATGGTATAAAATCTCGTGCCATGCTCAAAGCCCTGTGAATCAACCAATCACGGATAGATGCCGTGAGCGCGTACACGCCTCAACAGAATTGTCATTGATTTACCGGCTTTTCGGGCGAACTGGCCCCTGCCGGTTGTAGGCAGTGCGGCGCGCCCAGCAGCGCATTGGCGATCGAACGGTGCGCGCTGCGCAGCCAAGCCA
>JAPORR010000209.1 GCA_026710105.1 Alphaproteobacteria bacterium | reverse complement strand
GATCTCGACACTCTCGCGTCCCCGGATTTCCCGCCGCCGCTCAAGCGATCTGCGCCAGTCGAGATGATCGACGGCTTCGCAGGAGAGCGCGATGCGCCGGGTCTCGATCCGCCCCTGGCCTTTCTCGACCGTCTCTGCCTCACGCAAGTCCGGCGGCGGCTCGTCCGAGGGGGGAAGCGTCGCCGAAGGCGGTTGCAATGTCGTGCCTGAGCGTCGCCTGATTGTCTTTGACGGTGAACAGGTCATCGCCGCCAGCCTCCCGGATATGCCGGCTCAGCGCGCGTTGCGCGAAAATCGCGTCGCCGGTGACAATGGCGCCGCGGCAGGCCCTTCAGCAGTTCCAGCGCCGCCGTGATCTCGTTGGTGTCGGGTTCCACCGTCAGATCGCCGATCACCCCATCCACCGCAAAGGCCGAGAGAACATGGAGCACCCCGCGTTCGTCGCGCCGGGAACCGCGCAGCGTCTTGCCGTCAATCGCCACATGGCCTGCACCGCCCTCCCCAAGCGCGTATCGCCCCAGAACCCGAGACAGGGCGTCCGCATCCAGCGAAGCGAAAAAATAGGGGCCCGATGGCAGTTTCCCTCGTTGTCGTTCCGGTGCAAGGTACAGGGTACAGGGTACGTTATTCTGGAATAATTGTCTTTTCGGGAGCATAAACCTGCAATAACTATTCCTTTTATAGAGCAGGAGGCTCCTAAATGGCAAGAACTGCGCAGGCGCTGGTCCTGGCGAACATGCCGGAAGCCTTCGTATCGAATACCGCGACCAGCGCTGCGGTGTGGCGGGCCTTCCGGGCCGGCCGGCTGCGCAAACTGGGGTCCCGCCTCTACACGACCAACATGACGGATCCTCCGGAAACGGTCGTGAGGCGCAATCTCTGGCAGATAGCCGCCGGCTACTTCCCTGGCGGGTTGATCGTCGATCGCACGGCCCTGGAGAACATGCCGGCGCCGGACGGGTCGGTCTGCCTCGTCTCACTGAGGGGCAGCGATGTCGAACTGCCGGGACTCGTCCTGCGGCCCCGCCGCGGTCCCGGCCCGCTGGACTCCGACAGGCCCTTTCTCTCAAGTCTATTTCTGAGTTCGGCCGCGCGGGCTTGGCTGGAAAACACGCGCCCGTCGCGGGCGCGCGGCGACCGGCTTCCCCGGACTCTTCCCCGGCGTGAGCTCGAGGATCGCCTCGACACGCTGATCCGGCGCGGTGGGGAGGAAGGGGCGAGCCGGTTGCGCGAGGAAATCCGGGCGGTGGCCCCGCAGCTCGGCCTTGAAGACGCTGCGGCGGAACTCGACAGATTGATCGGCGCTCTTCTGGGTACGAAGGAGACCACGCTTTCGGCACCCGCTGCGCGAGCCCGCGCTAGGGGGCGTCCTTACGACCCGCACCGCATGGACCTGTTCCAGACACTGCATCGAGCGCTTCGCGATTACCCGCCTACGTCACGCCCGGCGTTGGAGAAACCGCCGGAGGGGCGGGCGGCGCTTGCGTTCTACGAGGCGTATTTCTCGAACTTCATCGAAGGGACCGAGTTCGAGGTCGGGGAGGCGGCCGATATCGTGTTCAGGGGGGTCATACCCAGGGAACGGCCGTCGGACGCTCACGATGTTCTGGGGACCTGGGCTGTGGTATCGGACGAGCGCGGGATGAGGCGCGTCGCCAGCGGCGCCAAGGCGTTCGGAGAACTGCTCAGGGATCGCCACGCGTGGATGATGCAGGGACGTCCCGAGACCGGGCCGGGTCGATTCAAGACGGCGGAAAACCGGGCGGGGAGCACCGTGTTCGTTGCTCCCGGGCTGGTTGAGGGAACGCTGGAACGGGGGTTCGACTTCGTCCGGAGCCTGGAGACGCCCTTTCAGCGCGCCGTCTTCATGAAGTTCCTGGTTTCGGAGGTCCATCCGTTTGCGGACGGCAACGGGCGGGTGGCGCGCGTGATGATGAATGCGGAACTGGTGGCTGCCGGAGAGGAACGGATCGTCATCCCGACGGCGTTCCGGAACAACTACCTGTCCGCGCTCCGGGCCCTGTCCCGGAATGGCCGGCCGGAAGCCCTGATCCGGGCACTCGACTATGCGCAGCGCTGGACGCGCGCCATCGAGTGGCGCGCGGTTGCGTCGACCGGGCGCGAGCTTGAGGCCTGTCACGCCTTTCTGCAGCCGGACGAAGCCGAAGAAACGGGACGGATGCTGCGGTTTCCCGAACGGCATGGCGAACGTCTCGACGTGCCTGAAGAAATGCCCGACACCCAAGCCCGGGCGCGTGAGACCGTCTAGGATGTCCTAAGCCGCATTGAGACGGTCTCCAAACGCCTCAATGAAATCCTTGAATGGGTGGAAGGATCACCGGACCGTATCATTGAGATCGCGCCGGGATACACCGCCTGGCTCCGCGACCGCGATACGGCGGTCGCCGAGTGGCAGGCCGTGCTGGCCGATCCGGACCTCAGGCAGCATTGCGTGGCACTGGCCGACGATGAGCTGGAAGCCGAAATGGATCGCCTGAAGAATCCCGTCCTGTCGGCGCCCAATGTGTCCCATGCAGGGACCGACGCGCCTGCTTCCGGCTCCGAGCAGCAGATGCAGAGCGTCCTGACCCTCCGTTCCCGGGCTCTCGCCTTCGTTGACGGCAATGCGAACCTGATCTCCTGGTCGCCTTTTTTCTGTGACCTGAAACAGGCCGTGACGCAGGCGTTGTCCGAGTGCGCCGACGACCCCGACCGGGTCCGGGAACTCAACGCTTTGAGCACCGCGCTCGCAGCTTCCGGGGAAAGGGCCGCAAGGGCCAGGAGCCTGGTTGAGGATCTTGGCATTGTCTGTCGTCGGGCCCTCGATATCGGGCGATGGTCCGAAACCGGAGGCCGGCCGATTCACAAGGCCCCCGGGTTTGCCGAGTGGAGGGATGAGGCAGACAACGTTCTCGCGCGCTGCGTTTCTCTGATCGAGGAGCCGGAGTTCGCGTCCCATCTCGAGCGCGCCGGCGCCTCCGGGGAATCCGTCCGGGCCGCTACCGCCATGCTTCGCGACAATCGTTACCGGCGCCCGCTTGCCCGGCAGCAGATCCGGCAGGAGACCAAGGACAGGTCCATGGGCATGTAGTTTCGTTTCGGAGCCTCCTCGTGCGAGCACCCGAAACGGGACGGCCTCGCTGGCTGTCGTGAGGCATCTGGAGGGATTTTCTTAATTTCAGAGCCCCGCTCTGGGCGTCAAATCTGCGGGTCGTTTTGCGTCCAAGTATCTTCGACTATTTCAAGCAATACCATTAACCTGTGCCCGATGTGGTGTCTTCGATTTCCCAAAAATTGTGCTCGATCTCTTTTATTCGGAATCATTGGTCTGAAGTTGGGAGGTCATTCCAATGTCCCATGTGTCCATC
>JAPORR010000126.1 GCA_026710105.1 Alphaproteobacteria bacterium | reverse complement strand
AGGATGGTCTCGCCCGACGCCGCGAGCCGGACATACTCGCTCAACCGGTTGTTCAGCGCCTTGATCCCCACCGATCTCATGCGCCGAAGGTAGCTACCACGCCCTACCTCGTCAACCGCGACTCAATCGCTTCCACCGAACCTCGAAACCGGGATCCGCCACCTGTGGATCCCAAGCTTCCATTTTCCCGGAGCGTCACCTTGAGCGACTGGCGGTCGACGCCAATGGCGCGCAGTTCGTCGCAGTTTAGGGGTCGTTCCAGAGCACTCTTTCGACGGCGTGACCACGCAACGGGACGATGCCGCCGCCACGCTGCGATAGCCCCTGTGGTAGTCCGGGCCAATATCGTCGGCAAGGTCGGGTGTGCCTGGGCGAGGTATTGGACGGCAAAATCATCTTCGAACGGTTTTGCAAGAGATGCCGTAATGATCGGATCATTCTCGCAGCGTCTCTCTTGTTCATGCTAACTGATGGCCATGACCGATGCAACGGGTCGTCAATTGGCCACTTTGGAGGTGAACTCGCCTGCGCCCTGTGCAGGTTCGGTGCAAGGTGGAGATATGGGGCTATGTCGACCTCCAGACGCTGACGCAATCCCGGTTTCACCCGTTCCGGCAGTCAATGTGGCTTCTGTGCCGCAGCGCAGCCCGCTGCGCTACCCGGGCGGCAAGACATGGCTGATTCCACATGTCCGCTACTGGCTGGAGCGGATGGACCCGACGCCGAAACTGCTCATTGAGCCGTTCGCGGGTGGCGGTATCGTTTCATTGACAGCCGTCATGGAAGGGCTAGTGGGGCATTGCCTGATGGTGGAATTGGACCGTGACGTTGCTGCCTTCTGGCATGCCGCACTGCGCCACGGCCCGCAACTCTGCGAGATGATCAAGGACTTTCAGCCGACACGCGATTCGGTCGATGCGCTGTCCCAGCGGATTCCGGTAGACGTTCTCGAACATGGCTTTCGAACCCTTGTGCTGAACCGGACGCGGCGCGGCGGCATTCTGGCGCCGGGGGCCTCTCTTTCGCGCTATGGCGAGGGCGGCAAGGGAGTGGCCTCTCGCTGGTATCCCGAGACGTTGGTCCGGCGCCTTTCCGACATCGCCGGGCATGCGCGGCGCATCGGCTTCTGTGAAGCGGACGGGATTTCACAGCTTGAAGTGCTGATAGGCAGCTTGGGCGATGACTGTGTGCTCTTCGTGGATCCGCCCTATACCGCCGGAGGCAAGCGGGCCGGCAAACGGCTCTATGCTCACAGCGAACTCGACCATGGCCGTCTGTTCGAACTGCTAGCGGACCGGGTCTGCGATTTCCTGATGACCTATGATCGAACGCCGGAAATCGAAGCACTGGTTCGTAACCACGGTTTTCACACCGTGCAGGTATTGATGAAGAACACGCATCACGCGCGGATACCGGAACTGGTGATCTCGCGGCGCCCGGTTTTCATCTCGTGAATAGGTGCTACGGTATCGCGGCGGCGCCATCCTTGCGCGTCCGGCGATACGCCTACAGTACTCAATCCATGCCGATCAGGTGATGCAGCGATGGGAGCTGGGTGCCTCCTCGCCTGTTCGGCTATCCACTGCTGTTTCGTCGACGTGTTGGTGGAACCCAGTGTTTTCTCCATCGCAAAACTCTCGGTGGCAGCGGCGTGACGATGATTGCACACACCCGCACTTCATTTCATGACACAATCGCCCTCTTCGGGGTGGGCACGGAATGGAGCGGAAGGCAGGCGGAAGCCATGTATGAGTGGACCGGTGGCATCGTCGCTCGGGTGAGCGCCCTTGATCGCAGCCTTGGTGATTGGGGAACGGTGTGCGAGTGTGTGCGCCTGCCAAGCGTTCTATGAACACAGTCGCACAGGGCGGCAGGGCCTTCTACGGCGCGCGGCTCGGGCTACTGGTCCGGCAAACGCGCTTCCCCCGCCTGCCTGGCGACCCGGCGAATGCATGCAGCTTTCCTTTCAGCTTGCGCTATGCCGTGCTGGAACGGGCTGATCGGGCGACGGCGCTTGCAGCCGCCGAACGCTTGCTGGACGAGGGCGCGGAGGGCGTTGGGCTTGCATTCAATGCCACCTTCGACCTCGCGGATGCCCTCGACGCGCCTTTCGCTGGCAGCCTCGCGGCCCAGCAACGCCTCATCAAGGCCATGCTCCCACCAGATGCGGTGCTCGGCGTTCTAGCCTTCTCCGGGGACGACGGCCGGATTGCAGCGCCCGGCTATCTGGCCGACGCCGCGGCGGCGGATGAAGCCAAGCTCGATCTTGAGCGCGCGCGGGACAGCCTTCTCGCCGCCGCCAGAGGCGCCATCGCCGACCACCCCGCCATCGCCGCTTGGCTGCTGCATGAGCCGGAGATGGGCCCCTTCGCCTCTGATCTCCGTGCCGCCACTGCCTTGCCGGTTTATGACCGGACCCGCTTCCTTACCTGGTTCCACGCCAGCCTAGTGCCCCGGGTCTTTCCGCGATGACGGTCGCGATCGGAGGCAAGCCCATCGGCGGGGCAACGCTCGGCATCCTGATGCTGGACGCGCGCTTTCCGCGCGTGCCAGGAGACATGGGCAATGGTGACAGCTGGCCTTTCCCGGTGCTTTACGAGATCGTGCGTGGCGCGACGCCCGAGCGGGTGGTCCGCCACCGCGCCGAAGGACTGGACGGCGCGTTCCTCAATGCCGCTCGACGGCTAGTGGATCGTGGCGCGACGGTGCTGGCTACCGTTTGCGGTTTCCTCTCGCTCTTCCAGTCGGAGCTCGCCGCCCATGCCGGCGTACCGGTCGCCTCATCGACGCTGATGCAGGTGCCGGTGCTCGACCTCATGCTTCCACCCGGAAAGTGGGCAGGCGTGGTCACGGTCAGCCGCGAGAGCCTGAGCGCCGACCACTTCACCGCCGTTGGCGCGCGCGCTGACACGCCGGTCGAAGGCACAGAGGGCGGGCGCGAACTCACCCGCGTGCTGATCGGCAACGAGGCTCAGCTCGACATGGCCGCCGCCGAAGCCGATGTCACAGCCGCCGCCCGCCGCCTCACGGCCCGCTGCCCGGAGGTCGGCGCCCTTGTACTGGAATGCGCCAACATGGCCCCCTACGCCGCCGCTGTCCGGCGCGCAACGGAACTGCCGGTCCACGACATCTATAGCTTCATAAGCTGGGCGCATTCCGGCTTTGACATTTAGGGCCATCTATTGGCCAGTTTGGCGTAAAGCCCCGATGGCCCATCAACAGGCGCAATACTGGACCATCGAGAGCCGTTTGTATCAGCAATCTGGTGGATCGTGAAGCTCCACGGCCTTCAGACGGTAGCGGATCGTGAATTCGGGAAAGGTTAGAACCGCATCGCCACCGACGCCGTTTTCATAGAACCATTCGCTTGATTCGAACGCGGGCAGCACCTCTTCCTCCGCATCGAAAAAGGCGAATTGCGCGCGCCAGGAGGAGAGGCCGTCCAACGCCCCCGGCGCGGCACGGCCCGCCGCGCTGTCAGGCAGCACTAGCACGCTTGCCGTCAACAGGTCGTCCTGGTCCTCGCCGAAGAACACCCGGTTCGTCAGCAGGCCCTCGCCAGCCCTGGCATGCTCGATGACATTTCGGACCCAGGCGGCAGGAAAGATCGTGCCCGGCTCTAAGGCGAGGCGCCGCCCGCGCGGGCGGCTGTAAGTGACCTCGCCACTGCCGGCCGCATCGAGTCGCGCCGTGCCACTCCTCGCCTCGGTCGCGACACCGTTACGGATGGTCCGACTTGAAAAGCCATAAGCCAGGCCGTCGAGGCGTTCCCAAGCCGAAAATTCCACTCGGACTGAGACCGACTCACCATCCGGCGTCTGGATCGCGAGTCGGGTCTCGCGGTTCACGACAGTCCTGTCGCAAGCGGCGGACCAATCATAGACCGCCGCCCCCGAAAGCGCCTCGATACCGGCGGCAGGGTCGGCATGAACCAGCCCGACCTCGTAGAACGCCCGGTGTGGCGCAACCCCGCCGCCCGCTGCCTCAGCCGCGATGGCGGCCAGCAGCAAGGCCACCCCAGCAATGCAGTGTGCGCCGCGTCTCGAACCCATTTCCGACCTCCCCATTCGTCCCGCCCCGCCATAACGGTCATAACAAATGGCGGCGTGTGGGATGAGCTCCCCATGATTGCCCGGCGGAGTCTTTCATTCTATATAGACGCTGCCGGGCATGCCCGGCTATGGCGATAAACGCCATGCGGAATAAGCGTTACGGACCCGGGGGCAGTACCCGGCGCCTCCACCATTTGCGGGGGCGAACCAGGATCGACGTGCGCGGTAAAGGTATGGTCTTCGCTCGGCATGGTACCACCGTTATCGGGCCGCAACTCAAGTGCGAACGACAATGAGGTCGCACTCGCTGCCTGATCACTGATTCGGTAAGCGCGGTTTGGAGGGCACCGGGCAACAGAAGCCCTCCATCCGCTCCGCTTAAGGGGGGTCGGGGACATCATGGCCGAGGACTTCATGGAATATGACCGGCTGGTCGAGGACGCGATGCGCGACGTGGTCCGGCGCGCGCTCGCGCAGGCGGCCGAGCACGGCCCGCCCGGTAACCACCATTTCTATATCACTTTTCTTACCCGCCATCCGGCCGCCGTCCTGCCGCCACGGTTGGTCTCGCAATATCCCGACACGATGACCATCGTGCTCCAGCACCAGTATTACGGGCTGGAGGTCCATTCGACCCATTTCGAGGTGACGCTTTCCTTCAACCGCATGCAGGAGCGCCTGCACATTCCTTGGGAAGCGGTGACGGTATTTCATGACCCATCGGTCGATTTCGGTCTGCGCTTCTCCCGCGAAGGCGTCGAGCCGATGCTGCCGGCTGAAGAGCACGAAAATGCCGCCGCCGCACCGGGCGGAAGCAGGGAAGACAAGGGCGGCGGGGACGGTAATGTTGTCTCTCTGGACCGGTTTCGCAAGAAGTAAGGGGCTGCAGAAGTGTTTGACTTCGCCTTCCACGAGATGTTCCCGCTCGCCAAGAGCGCGACGCCTTGGCGGCGGCTAGATGGAGATTTCATCTCCGTCGAGCGGTTCCGCGGCCAAGAGTTCCTCTCTGTTGATCCCGAGGCACTGACACGGCTTGCCCGCGAGGCCTTCCATGACATCTCGCATCTGTTACGCCCCGGCCACCTGGCGCAGCTTGCGTCGATCCTCGACGATCCCGAAGCCTCGTCCAACGACCGCTTCGTCGCGCTCGACCTTCTGAAGAACGCGAATATTGCGGCAGGCGGTGTGCTGCCCATGTGCCAGGACACCGGCACTGCCATCGTCATGGGCAAGAAGGGCGAGCGGGTGCTGACCGGCGGCGGCGACGAGGAAGCACTCTCGCGCGGCATCTTTCGTGCCTATGCCGAGGACAATCTGCGCTATTCGCAGCTCTCGCCGCTCTCCATGTTCGAGGAGTGCAATACCGGCTCCAACCTGCCGGCGCAGTTCGACCTCTATGCCGCGTCCGGTGAGGACTACGAGTTCCTGTTCATCGCCAAGGGCGGCGGGTCGGCTAACAAGTCCTTCCTCTACCAGGCAACGCCCGCGACGCTGCATCCGGACCGGTTGCTGCCCTTCATCGACGAGAAGATCCGCACGCTCGGCACCGCCGCCTGCCCGCCCTACCATCTGGCTGTCACCATCGGCGGGACCTCGGCAGAGCTGAATCTGAAGACCGTGAAGCTCGCGAGCACCGGTTATCTCGACGGCCTGCCGACCAGCGGCGGACCACATGGCAGTGCCTATCGCGACCGGGAGATGGAGGCGCTTATCCTGGAGGCGACGCGCGCCATGGGCATAGGAGCACAGTTCGGCGGCAAGTATTTCTGCCACGATGTACGCGTGGTGCGGCTGCCGCGCCACGGCGCCTCGCTGCCGATCGGAATCGGTGTCTCCTGCTCCGCCGACCGGCAGGCGCTTGGCCGGATCTCCCGCGACGGCGTTTTCCTAGAGGCACTGGAGCGCGATCCAGCGCGATTCCTGCCGGAGACCGATGCGGATACGCTGGGCGGCGAAGTGGTCACGCTCGACCTGAGGCGGCCGATGAATGACATCCGGGCTGAACTCGCGCGCCATCCGATTCGCACCCGGCTGGCCTTGACAGGCCCGATCACTGTGGCCCGCGACCTCGCGCACCAGAAGATCGAAGCGAGACTCGCCGCAGGCGAGCGCATGCCGGACTATTTCCGTAACCACCCGATCTACTATGCCGGCCCCGCAAAGACGCCGGAGGGCATGGCGTCCGGCTCGTTCGGACCGACCACGGCGGGGCGCATGGACGCGTTCGTGGACATCTTTCAGGCCGCCGGCGGCAGCCATGTCATGCTTGCCAAGGGCAACCGCTCAGCCCAGGTGACGGCGGCCTGTAAGACGCATGGCGGCTTCTATCTGGGCTCGGTCGGCGGCTCGGCCGCGCGGCTGGCGCAGGATCATATCCGCAGGGTCGAATTGCTGGAATATCCAGAGCTCGGCATGGAGGCCATCTGGCGCATTGAGGTCGAGGACTTCCCCGCCTTCATCGTCATAGACGATAAGGGCAATGACTTCTTCGCCGGGATTTGAGCCACAGTCCGGGATCACCCCAGGATCACCAAATCCAGAAGACATTGGGGACAGATACCTCCTGGTGATAGGAATACCATCGTAGCGGCAGGCGCATGCTTGCCATGCTGGCGAAGCGTCTCGGTCGCTGTGGGCTCACGCTCCACGAGACCAGGATGCGCTTTGTGGACTTCCGGTTCAAGCGCCTGCCCGGGCGGCATCCGAGCCGTAGGCACGACATTCAACTTCTTCGGCTTCACCCATGTGTGAGGCAAGTCGAGACGAGGCAAGGACGTTGTCCGCCAGATCATAGCCAAGGACCGCCGCGCGCTGCGAACGGTCTGGAAATGGTGCTGGCGACATTGGCGGCTCGCGGGTCAACACGCGCCCCTCTCGCGCGTACTCCGGGGGTATGGTCTGACGGATAACGGCAAACGCATCCGGTGGTTCCGCAAGCGGGTCATCCTGACATGGAAGCGGTGGCTGGCCTGCCGCTGCCAGAAACCCTCATCCGCTCGTCCGGGTTTGCGAGGGGAGGGGCTCGGCAACGACCCCTCCTACTCGGCACCAACTTCACCAGCGGCGAGGACCAGATCGACCTCACCAGCATGGTCCAAACTCAAGGATTTCTCCGATCTGAACGCCATACAGGACGGTACCGATGTCGTGATCACATTCCACAGGACAGCGATACGATCACGCTGCAAAATTTGCAGCTCTCCGAGCTGGATGACGACGATTTTCTGTTCTACGGCGAGTTCACGAGCGAAGACCCGCCGTTGGACGGACTGTAGGTGTTGCCGAAGGGGTGGTCGCTGCACTACCGCCCTTTCGGTGACCTCTTTCAACACTCCTGGGGCAACGCCTGGCCGTGAGACCGCGGCACCGGCACGCCCCTTTGAAATCCAGGGTGTTTCGGCGTATAGCACCTCCTTCCCCGCGAGGCTAAAGCATAGGAGAAGGCTCATGGGCGAGACTTGGACGCCCCGGACCTGGCGTAGCAAGCCGGCGCAGCAGATCCCGGTTTATTCCGACAGGGCTGCGCTCGAAGCCGCCGAGGATACCCTTGCCACTTGGCCGCCACTCGTCTTCGCTGGCGAGGCCCGCAATCTGAAGGCCGACCTTGCCCGCGTCGCGCAGGGTGAGGCCTTCTTGCTGCAGGGCGGCGACTGCGCGGAGAGCTTCGCCGAGTTCCGCGCCGACAATATCCGCGACACTTTCAGGGTGCTGCTGCAGATGGCGGTGGTGCTGACCTACGGCGCAGCCTGCCCCGTGGTGAAGGTCGGGCGCATGGCCGGCCAATTCGCCAAGCCGCGCTCGGCCCCGACCGAGACCGTGGACGGAATGGAGCTGCCGAGCTACCGGGGCGACATCATCAACGCTATGACGTTCGACACGGCCTCGCGCGCGCCGGACCCAGGGCGAATGCTCCAGGCCTACACACAGGCCTCAGCGACACTGAACCTGTTGCGTGCCTTCGCCATGGGCGGCTTTGCCGATCTGCACCAAGTCCATCGCTGGAACCTGGACTTTGTGCGCGAGGAGCTAGGTGACCGCTACCGCGACATGGCGGATCGGCTGTCCGAGGCGCTGGAATTCATCGCGGCCTGCGGCCTCACTTCGGATACCGCCCCACAGCTTCGCGAAACCGCCTTCTACACCTCGCACGAGGCGTTGCTGTTGCCCTGGGAGGAGGCGCTGACCCGCGTGGACAGCCTGACGGGTGACTGGTACGACTGTTCGGCGCATATGCTTTGGATCGGAGACCGCACGCGCGATCCCGGCGAGGCGCATGTCGAGTTCCTGCGCGGCGTCAACAATCCGCTTGGGCTGAAATGTGGCCCGTCGCTGACGACCGATCATCTGAAGCAGCTCCTCTGGCGGCTCAACCCGGAGAACGAACCAGGCCGGCTGACACTCATCTGCCGCATAGGAGCGGGTAATGTGGCCGGGCATCTGCCGCAGCTGATCGAGACAGTGCAGGCCGAGGGTGCCGAGGTGGTGTGGTCCTGCGATCCGATGCATGGCAACATGGTCAAGGCCTCCGGCGGGCTCAAGACGCGGCCTTTCAGTGCGATTGTTTCCGAGGTGCGCGAGTTCTTCGCAGTCCATCGTGAGTATGGTACTTGGGCGGGCGGCGTGCATTTCGAGATGACCGGTCAGAATGTGACTGAATGCACTGGCGGCGCTAGTGCGGTGACCGAGGCCGGCCTCCAGGACCGCTATCGCACCCATTGCGACCCGCGGCTGAATGCAAGCCAGGCGCTGGAGCTCGCCTTCTTGATCGCCGAGCAGTTGAAGGAAGAGCGCAACGACCGCGCCATCCCGGCGATTGCCGCGGAGTAGGCGATGGACGGCGCGCTCCCGCATCCGGCCGCTGCCGACGTTCCACATTACACGGACGCCTATTTCTCCAAGAGCAAGGCGGTCGTGGAGCGCTTCGGCGATGTGAGCGTCACCTATGCGGTGTTCATGCGCCGCCCAGTGGTTTCCGCTGCCCGGCTTACTGTGGAGTGGCTGAACGCCGTTGCGCTTGCGCGCGGCGTGATCTTCGATATCGAAGAGCGCTATGCGGAGGGCGTCTGGGTCGGGGCGGGCGATCCGCTGCTCTACATCTCCGGCCCGCTACGCCACCTGATCGACCTGGAAACCCTCTATCTCCAGAAACTCGGCTCAGCCTGTGTCGCCGCTTACAACGCCCGCGCCATGTGCATGGCGCTGCCGAAGGCCGGTTTCCTCGCCATGGATGCACGCCATTGCGCCGGCACGGACATGGCCGAGCTCATGGCCTATGCCGCGAGCGTCGGCTCCACTGCGGCGAAGCGCGAGGTGGGGGCTGTCGGCTTCATTGGCAACGCTACGAACGCCACGGCACATTTCTTCGGCGCGGACCGTGGCCTCGGCACCATGCCACATGGCCTGATCGGCTATGCGGGCTCCACGCTCCGCGCGGCGGAGATGTTCGCCGAAACCTTCCCCGAGGAGCTGCTTACCGTGGTCACGGACTATTATGGTGCCGAGACCTCGGATGCAGTCGCTGTCTGCCGACGCTTTCCGGAGCAGGCGGCGGCGGGACGTGTCGCCATCCGGCTCGATACCCATGGCGGGCGCTATGCTGAAGGACTGGACTTGCAGAAGTCCTACGAGGTGCTGGACCGCAACGCGCCGCGCGCGATCCGCGACTACCGGACCGAGGGTGAATTACGCCATCTGGTCGGCACGGGCGTCACTGCCGCCGCCATCTGGCACCTGCGCGAAACTCTTGACGCCGCCGGTTTTCCGGAAGTGAAGATCACCGCGTCGTCGGGTTTTACCGCCGGCAAGTGTCGAGTCATGGCGCTTGCCCAGGCTCCGGTCGATACCATCGGCACGGGCTCCTACCTTCCAGACCACTGGCCGGAGACTTATGCGACCGCCGATATCGTCGAATATGGCGGCAAGCCGAGTGTCAAGGTCGGACGCGAATTCCTGCTGAGGCGTAGATGACCGACCAGCTCTCCATCGCCCTTGCTCAGATCAATCCCACAGTGGGCGATGTTGCCGGCAATGCGGACCGTATCCGGCACGCGCGTGCCGAAGCGGCGGGTGCCGACCTCGTTGTCTTCCCGGAACTGGTACTGTCGGGCTATCCGCCGGAGGACCTGGTGCTGAAACCCGCTTTCCAGGGGGCCTGCCGAGAAGCTTGCGAGGCGCTGGCGGCGGAGACCGACGATGGTGGCCCGGCACTGCTGGTGGGCCTGCCCTGGCGGGAGGACGGACGCCTTTACAACGCGGTGGCGCTGCTGGACGGGGGCCGGGTCACGGCCGTCCGCCACAAGGTGCTGCTACCCAATTACGGTGTGTTCGACGAGAAGCGCGTGTTCGACATGGGCGAGATGCCGGGGCCTATCTCCTTCCGCGATGTACGCATCGGCACGCCGATCTGCGAGGATATCTGGCAACCCTCCGTGGTCGAATGCCTGGAAGAGAATGGTGCGGAACTGCTGCTGGTGCCGAACGGCTCACCTTTCGAGGCGACAAAGGACGACATCCGGCTGAACATCGCAGTCGAGCGCGTCGTGGAGAGCGGCCTGCCGCTCGCCTATGTCAACCAGGCGGGCGGGCAGGACGAACTCGTGTTCGACGGCGCCTCCTTCGTGCTCGGGCGTGACCGGGCACTCCGGGCGCAGCTTCCGGCCTGGGTCGAAAGCGTGGCAGTCACAAGCTGGGAACGCGGGCGAGACGGCATGGACTGCATAGCGGCCCCGATGGCAGCGGGACGCGACGCTCTCACCGACATCTACGCGGCGATGATGCTGGGCCTGCGCGACTATGTGAACAAGAACCATTTCCCGGGCGTGGTGTTGGGTCTCTCGGGCGGCATCGATTCGGCGCTCTCGGCGGCAGTGGCGGTGGATGCACTGGGTGCGGCGCGCGTGCGCTGCGTGATGATGCCTTCGTCCTACACTTCTCGAACCTCGCTCGACGACGCACAGGAGGCGGCCGCGGCGCTCGGCGCCTCCTACGAGACAATCTCGATCCAGCCGGCGATGGGGGCATTCAGCCAGATGCTGGCAAGCGCCTTCGAGGGCCGACGCGAGGATGTCACGGAAGAGAACATCCAGGCCCGCGCGCGCGGTCTCACGCTGATGGCGCTCTCCAACAAATTCGGCCATATGGTGCTTTCCACCGGCAACAAGTCGGAAATGTCTGTCGGCTATGCGACTCTCTACGGGGATATGTGCGGCGGCTACAATGTGTTGAAGGATGTGTACAAAACGACCGTTTTCGCACTTGCTGACTGGCGCAATCACAACCGGCCGGACGGCGCGCTCGGCCCCACCGGCCGCGTCGTGCCACAGAATATCATCGACAAGCCACCCTCGGCCGAGCTCCGCCCCGGCCAGATCGACCAGGACAGCCTGCCGCCTTATGATGCGCTCGACGATATTCTGGAATCTCTGATTGAGGACGAGCGTTCTGTGGCCGAGACCGTGGCGCGCGGTCATACGATCGAGACCGTCCAGCGCGTCTGGCACATGCTCGACATCGCCGAATATAAGCGCCGCCAAGCACCGCCCGGTGTCAAGCTCACCCGCCGCGCCTTTGGCCGTGACCGGCGCTATCCCATCGTCAACGGCTATCGCGGCACGGTATAGCGCCGGGCAAGGCGGAGTGAGAGTCGAGACGCCATGAAGACCAAGCTGTCGCGCCTTTCCTACGATTTCTCACTCCGCAGCAGCGAGGGCGGGCTGGAGACACTGCGCTTCCAGTTCATGCTGCCTCCGGGCAAGGACGAAGACGCGCCGCGCAGCATTGCCGAGCTTGATCGTACACTTGCCAACGACCGCGACGCTGACCATTACCGCGCCATGCTCAAAGGCGGCTGAGTTCGTGATGATCCCACAGAGCTGCCGCCTCCCGCGCAGCTGGTTTCTGACGCCTCCCGGAGGGCGCCATGCATTTTGAGCGCCGTCTCTGGCGCTTCACCGAGGGCGTGCGCGGGCGTATCTTCTTCTCGATGGCGGTCGGGCTGCTGGCAACAACGTTGGGCGTGGCGCGGCTGGCGCTGCTCGGCTGGCTGATCGGGCGCATTTTCGCTGGTGCCACAGTCTCTGATCTGGTCTGGCCTAGTCTCGGTATCGCTGCCGTCATGGTCGCGCGCGGCGCTTGCGAACATTGGCGAACCATCGTGGCGCACAAGACCGCGGCACTCGTCCAGAAGCGGCTGCGGCGCATGCTGTTCGACCACATTGCCTCACTCGGGCCCTCCTATGCCGGGCGGCAGCGCTCCGGGGCGCTCACACTCTCGCTCGTCGATGGCATAGAGCAGCTCGAAACTTATTTCGGGCAATATCTGCCACAGCTCATGGTGTCCTTCGTGACACCAGCGCTGATCTTCGTCTTCGTCGCGTTCATCGACCTGCCGGTGGCGGCGGTGCTGTTCGCGTTCGCGCTCGCCGCCTTGCTGCTGCCGGCCGCTTGGCACAGCCTCGATGTGGCAAGTGCGCGTCAGCGCCAGACCGCCTATGCCAACTTTGCCGCCGAGTTCCTCGATTCCATCCAAGGCCTCACCACGCTCAAGGCCTTCGGGCAGAGCGCGGTGCGGGCAGACCTGCTGGCCTATAAGGCGCGCGAGCTGTTCCGCCGCACCATGTGGGTTCTTGGCACTAATGTGCTCTCACGCGGCATTACCGACTGCATGATCGCCATTGGTGCCGCGGCGGCGCTGGCGCTCGGCGCTGCGCGCGTCTCCGCCGGCGAGATGGCACTCGCAAGCCTGCTCGTCATCCTGATGATGGGCGTGGAGGTTTTCCGTCCGATGCGCGACCTCCGCGCCGTGCTCCACCAGGGTATGGTTGGCCTGTCGGCGGCCAAGGGCATCTACGCCATCCTAGATGCCGAACAGGATGTGACCGACGGTCCGGAGAACGCTGAGGCGGACCGGCTGGAGCCCGCCATTGCCTTCGAGGCGGTGACATTCAGCTATCCGGGTGCACGAGGTCCAGCGCATAAGGGCCTATCGTTCTCCGTTGCACCGGGGGAGCGGATCGGCGTGGTCGGGCAGAGCGGCTGCGGTAAGACCTCCATCGTCCGCCTTTTGTTACGGTTCTTCGATCCCGATTCCGGACGGATCATGCTCGGCGGGATCGACCTGCGCGACATGAGCTTCGCGCAGATCCGGCGCAATATTTCGGTCGTCAACCAGGACACGTTCCTCTTCCACGGTACCATCGACGAGAACATCCGCATGGGCCACCCGGATGCGAGCCGGGAAGAGGTCGAAAAGGCAGCACGGATCGCCAATATCGAGGGCTTTATCACCTCGCTGCCCGACGGTTACGACACACTCATCGGTGAGAAGGGGATCAAGCTCTCCGGCGGCCAGCGCCAGCGCGTCGCCATTGCCCGCGCCGTGCTGCGCGACACGCCGATCCTGGTCTTGGACGAGGCGCTCTCAGCCGTCGACGCCGACAATGAAGCGGTGATCCAGGAAGCGCTTGACCGGCTCATGCGGGGCCGCACGGTGCTAGTCCTTGCCCATCGGCTCTCCAGCGTCATCACTTGCGATCGTATCCTCGCGATGGAGGACGGGCGGGTCGTGGAAAGCGGGCCGCATAGCACGCTCATGGCGGTGCCGGACGGCGTCTATGCCTCGCTCATGCACGAGCAGGCGCGTGAGTCCGACGAAAGGGAAGAGGATGACCTTCTTATCGACGCCGCTGCGCCGACGACGGAAACGCCAGACGCAACACCCGGCGGAGCGAAGCAGGTGCCGACGGAAGGGGTCATCAAGGCGGAGGGCCTCGCCTGGTTCCAGGTCGTCGCAGCGCTGATGCGCGTGATTCTGCCCTGGAAGGCCCGCCTCGGGCTGACCTTCCTGTTTGGCGTTCTACGCGTACTCGCCTTTATCGGTGTTGGCGCCGTGAGTGCGCTCATCGTCTTCAGCCTAAAAACCGGCGAGCCCTACGGTCATCTGCTGGTCTGGCTCTGGGTGCTGGCACCCGTGGCCGGCATCGTCCACTGGCTTGAATCCTGGGTGGCGCACGACATGGCGTTCCGCCTGCTGGCGGAAATGCGCGTCGATGCGTTCCGCAAGCTGGACAAGCTGGCGCCGGCCTATCTCGTGCGCCGGCGGAGCGGCGACCTGATGAACCTTGCCACCCACGATATCGAGCTCATCGAGTATTTCTTCGCTCACACGGTGGCACCCGCATTCGTCGCCGTGCTGGTGCCGGCAATCGTCATACTCGTACTGTGTTGGGCAAGCCCCTGGATCGCGCTCGCGCTGGTTCCGTTCCTAGCGGCGGTAGGTCTCAGTCCGTTCCTGATGCGCGGCCGCGTCGACCGGCTTGGCTCCAGGGCGCGTGAGGCGGCAGGCGAACTCGGCGCCTATGCCATCGACTCCGTTCAGGGGCTCGGCGAAATCGTCTCATTCCAGGACGAGCGTCGGCGCGCAGACGGCTTTGACCGGCTCGCTGACCGGCATATTGCGCTCCGCTTGCCCTTTTTTGGCGAGGTGACGCTCCAGGAAAGCCTCCTGGAAGTGCTGACGGGCCTCGGCGGACTCGCTGTCGTGATGAGCGGCGCGTTGCTGGTGCAGGCCGGTACGGTCGAGGCCGGCCTGCTGCCGCTGCTAGCCCTGCTTGCCATGTCAGCTTTCCTGCCGGTCTCGGAAATCGCCCAGATCGGCCGGCGGTTAGCGGACACGCTCGGCGCAACAAGGCGCTATTACGCGCTCAAGAACGAACCTGTACCGGTGGTCGACGGGCCAGGCGTGGCAGAAGGCGCAGGCGCTCAGGTAGGCCTCTCCCTTGAGGGCATTAGCTTTGCATATCCCGGCCAGACCCGGCGGGCGCTCAGCGAGCTGACAGTCACGATCCCGGCTGGCAAGACAGTGGCGCTGGTGGGCGCGTCGGGCGCCGGCAAGACCACGATGGCGCAATTGCTGATGCGCTTCTGGGACCCGGACACCGGGCGCATTGTGCTCAACGGTGCCGACTTGCGCGACTATAGGCTCGACGAGTTGCGCCGCGGCATCGCGCTGGTCTCGCAGGATACATATCTGTTCAACGACACGCTCCGCGCGAATGTCACCATCGCCCGCCCGAACGCCAGCGAGACGGAGCTGGCCGCAGCGCTTGATCATGCTGCGCTCGGCCCGCTCATTAGCACCCTTCCCGAAGGACTCGAAACTGTGGTCGGAGAGCGCGGTGCTAGTCTTTCCGGCGGACAGCGCCAACGAGTTGCGATCGCACGCGCCTTTCTCAAGGACGCGCCTATACTGATTCTGGACGAAGCAACCAGCCATCTGGATGCGCTCAACGAACGCGCCGTGCGCCACGCGCTTGATGTGCTGAAGGCTGACCGGACCACTGTGGTGATCGCGCACCGGCTCTCCACTGTGCGCGGTGCGGACAAGATCGTCGTGCTGGACGGTGGTCGACTGGTCGAGGCGGGCACGCATGGCGAATTGCTGGCAAAGCGAGGCCTCTATGCTGCCCTCGTCCAGCGCCAGCTTGCCAGCGCGGCTGCCCAGTAGCCCGGTTGCCGCCCATACCCCCATGAACGGGCCCCGCGACCGCATCGGGCTGGCCATCCTGCTCGTGGTCTCTGCCGTCGCGCTCTTTTCCATTCTCAATGCCGAGGTGAAGATATTGCGCGCAGATTACGGGCCCGTGCAGCTGGTCTGGGCCCGTTATGTCGGTGCGCTGCTCTTCATGGCGGCGGTATTCACGCCCGTGCGCGGGCCGCGATTCTTGTTGTTGCGCACAGCGCGCCCGGTGGCGCAGATTCTGCGCGGCGCCTGCCTGCTCACGGCCTCACTCTGCTTCTTCCTCGCGATCAAATGGGTGCCGCTCGCCACGGCCGCCGCCATCACCATGCTAGGGCCTGTGTTCATCACGGCGCTATCCGGCCCGGTGCTCGGCGAGCGGGTTGGCCCCCGGCGTTGGTCGGCCGTCATCATCGGTTTTGTCGGGGCACTCGTTATTATCAGGCCTGGTTTCGGCGATACACCCTGGCAGATTGTCTTCACACTCGGTTCCGCCGTCTCAAGCTCTTTCTACGCCCTGCTGACGCGTAAGCTCTCCGCAGGCGAGGATGCGGCGACATCGGCGACCATTGCGACCGTGGTCGGAACGGTCGCACTTAGCCTGGTCGTCTGGAGCGACTGGCGCACACCGTCGAGCGCGATCGAGATCGGCATGATCGCCTCGCTTGGTCTGCTGTCCGGCCTCGGCCACTATCTCTATACCGTGGCACTTGGCTGCGGCCCAGCATCGGTGGTTGCACCGTTCAATTATAGCCACCTAATCTTCGCGGCGCTGCTCGGCTTCGTCGTATTCGGCCACTTCCCGGACCTCTGGACCTGGGGTGGAGCGGGGTTGATTGTGGCGTCTGGCCTCTATATCGGCTATCGCGAAGCTGTGCTGGCCCGTCATCGGGGAGGTTCGTGACAAGAAATGCCCTGACTGTCGCGTTCGATGCGAGCACCCGGGACCGCCGCAGCGTTGCGGATAGCTGGGGTGAAGCCGGCCCGGTGTTGTGGCTTGTTGACGCAGCAACGCCAGACGAGCGCGCCGGCATGCTGCGGCGCGCCGCCGCCGTTCTGGTGCAGCATACGGGCAAGGACCTGCGGCGAGACGAATGGCCTCTGCTCGCCGGCGCGCAGCTATTGCAGGCGATAACCGCCGGCGTGGATTACATGCCGCTCCGGGAGCTGCCGCCGGCATTGCCGGTCGCCTGCAATGGTGGCGCCTATGCCGAACCGATGGCCGAGCACGGCGCCGCTATGGCGCTTGCCGCCGCCAAGCGACTCTTCGCCGAACATGCCGAGCTACGTGCCGGGCATTTCAATCAATTCCAGCCCAACGCCATGTTGGCAGGCGGCGTCTGCAGCATATTGGGCTTCGGCGGCATTGGCGCGGTGGTCGCTCGGCTGATGCGGGCCTTCGGCATGAGGATCCACGCCATCAATCGGCGCGGCACCAGCGAGGAGCCCACTGAGTGGATCGGCGTGCCGCAGGACATAGACGCTCTGCTGGAGGCGGCTGACATCCTGTTTGTCACCGCCCCGCTCAGCACGGCGACTGAGGGTGTCATTGACGCCGATGCGCTCGGGCGCATGAAGGAAAACGCTATCTTGGTTAATCTCGCGCGCGGCGAACTCATCGACGAGCGCGCCCTTTACAATCACCTCCAGGCCCGTCCGGCCTTCACCGCTTGCCTGGACGCCTGGTGGGTGGAACCCATCCGCCACGGTGCCTTCCGAGTGGATACGCCATTGTTGGACCTGCCAAATGTCATCGGCTCGCCGCATAATTCAGCTTCTGTTGGTGGGCGCTGGCGGCCGGTCGTGCTGGCGCGCGCCGTCGCCAACTGCGCCCGCGCCGCCCGCGGCGAGACGCCCCTCCACCTCATCCGGCCGGAAGAGCGGATGCAGTAGCGCCGATTACTTCAGCACTTCGGTATTGATGACATTCGCCGGGTCGAGCTTGCCATCGAAGCAATCGACGACATTTTGCGCGGCGGCGGCCCCCATACGGAACATGGACTCCTCCGTCACGCCCGCTGAATGCGGAGAGACGATAATGTTTTCGAGCTCGAACAGCGGCTCGTCGGCCGGCGGCGGCTCGACGACGAACGGATCGATGCCTGCGCCTGCAATCGTTCGGCTCTTTAGCGCGTCGTAAAGCGCCTTCTCCTCGACGATATTCCCGCGCGCCGTGTTTACCACGAAGGCGGTCGGCTTCATCGCGGCAAGCTCTGCCACGCCCACCATGCCGTCCGTTTCCTCGTTCTTCGGGCAATTGACGGAGAGAAAGTCGACCTCTGGCAACGCCGCTCGCCAATCCTGCACCGGTATTGCGCCTGCTGTCGCGATAGCATCTTGGATGACATAGGGGTCGTGGACCAGCACAGTCATGCCCATGGCCGTGCAGAGCGGCACCAGCCGGCGGCCGATACGCCCGAAGCCTAGTATGAGGACTGTCCGTCCGGCGAGGTCAAGGGCCGGCACCTGGAAACGGATATCCCAATTGCCCTTGCGGAGTTCACGGTCATAGAGGAGGGCGCGCTTGGCAAGCGCCATCATGAAGAACAAGGAGTGCTCGGCGACGGTGATCGAATTGGCCGTGCCAACGACGGCAAGCGGCACACCCGCCTCGGTCAGCGCCGACACATCGACCGCATCATAGCCGACGCCATGGCGGGCAACGATCTTCAGCCGCTCGGCATTGCCGATAATGCGGCGAGTGAAAGGCGCCACGCCGAGGATCGCCGCGTCGTAATTGCCGATATGCTGCAGGACGTTGTCCTCGGACAGTTCGGTGAAGCGCTCGACGGTAATGTCCCCGCGTCCCTCGAACACCGATTTGAGCCCCGCCGTATAAGGCATTTGCAGCATTACGCGATAGACCATGCCTCGTCTCTCCCATATTGCCGCCGACCCGGTTCACGCGAGGCGGGCGGTCTTCTCTGCGCAAGGGGGCCGGCAGCGGCGAGCGGGCACGGTCTGCTGGCACCCCGGTTTCGGTCACATGACTTCGGCTGCGGCGTGGAAGCTCTCCGGCTCGGAGACCTCGCCATCACGGCCAGAGGGGATCCGGCATGACAGGAGAGAATACGCCACAAAAGTATTCAAACTTCCCGATTGGGACACTAGGGTTGGCCCAGAATACAACCCGGAGGCCTGCCCTGTGTCAACAATCACAACACCCCTGGCCGCAGCGCGGGGCTTGAGAGCCTGATTCAAAACTCTTCAAGGTCATGATGTTGTGGTTTTGTCGAGGGTTTCGGCTCGTCCGAGTCGCCGGAGCAGAATCCGGATGACGGCCAAGTGCAGCCACGCCAGTACGCTGGCGATGGTGCGTTCGAAGTCCTTGGAGAGGCGCCGACAGCGTCCCAACCGTCCGAAGAACCACGACCCAAAGCCGCGGTAGCACGACAAACCCTTGCTGACCTTCGGGTTTCGGCACGATCTCGAGGTCCGGGGCTGTGGCGCCGCCGGCTCGCACCGCTTCAATGACGCTGTCAGTGCGTCTGTCCTCGACCAGGGCGACAATGAGTTTCAGCCTCATGGGCTCCGCTCCCCAGTTTCCCCGCTGCTGCGCCGCCAGCGCCGGAACCCTGACGAGGCGCGAGCATCACCGACGCACTGACATGATAGGAAGCACGCTGGCAAACGCAATCAGTCCGAAGCCGTCGATCATCGGTTTTCAAACTCCTAATGAAGAGAACAAGCCCGAGGACAACGCAGACCGCGCCGACGAGAACTTGTCCCAGCTCAGGAAAGGGCTGCTGCAATACCATGATTTGGAAGAAGGCGATGGCCGAGAAAATGGGAGCAAGATCCGGAAGCGCACCGGCGAAACGCCTTACGATGACAGCCGGAATTCCCGCTTTCACCGCGAGCCTGCGGCCACGACCTGTGGAGCGCGGGGCCATGGAGTTCTTGCTGTAGCGGCGGGCATGGACATTGTCGAACCTACGACACCGCTGCCGCTGCGTCGATGGCGGTGTTGGCCCCGCCATATCCGGCGGCCCAGGGCGGCATTCAGCGTTTGCGCCAGACAGGCGAGCTTGTCATGTTGCATGCTTTCCGTCCAGCGAGGAAAGAACGTCCCCATGGCCAAGAGCGATATCGAAATTGCCCGTGAAGCAGTGCTGCGGCCGATCGACGAGATCGGCGAACGACTCGGAATTCCCAAAAGCGCACTTGTGTCCTATGGTCGTGACAAGGCCAAGGTAGCAGCGGATTTCATCGACAGGCTAGCGGACCGTCCCGATGGCAAGCTCATCCTGGTGACCGCGATGACGCCGACGCCCGCGGGCGAAGGCAAGACGACCACTACAGTCGGCCTTGGCGACGGGCTGAACCGCATCGGCAGGAACACCGCAATCTGCTTACGCGAACCCTCGCTCGGTCCCTGTTTCGGCATGAAGGGCGGCGCGGCCGGCGGCGGCTACGCCCAGGTCGTCCCGATGGAAGATATCAACCTCCATTTCACCGGCGACATGCACGCCATCGGCGCAGCGCATAACTTACTCTCTGCCATGACCGACAACCATATCTACTGGGGCAACGGGTTGGAGCTGGATGCGCGCCGGGTGACCTGGCGGCGGGTGGTCGACATGAACGACCGGGCGCTGCGTGATATCGCAGTGTCGCTGGGCGGTGTCGCCAACGGCTTCCCGCGCCAGACCGGTTACGACATCACCGTCGCCTCCGAGATCATGGCGATTCTCTGTCTCTCCTCGGACCGGGCTGACCTCCAGCGTCGACTCGGCCAGATCATCGTCGGCGGGCGGCGCGACCAGTCGCCGGTCACGGCCGCCGACCTCAAGGCTGATGGCGCGATGACCGTGCTGCTGAAGGATGCGCTGCAGCCCAATCTGGTACAGACGCTAGAGGGCAATCCTGCCTTCGTTCATGGCGGCCCGTTCGCCAATATTGCACATGGCTGCAACAGCGTGGTCGCGACCCGCGCGGCGCTCAAGCTCGCCGACTATGTGGTGACGGAAGCGGGCTTCGGAGCTGATCTCGGCGCGGAGAAGTTCTTCGATATCAAATGCCGCAAAGCCGGGTTTGCACCCGACGCTGTAGTCCTCGTTGCAACGGTGCGTGCGCTTAAGATGCACGGCGGCATTGCCCGGAATGCACTCGGCGAGGAGGATGTAGCCGCGGTTGAGCGAGGCTTCGCTAATCTTGGCCGCCACCTCGACAATCTTGCCAAATTCGGCGTCCCAGCGGTCGTCGCCATCAATCGCTTCACGGCGGACACAGATGCCGAGATTGCAGCGGTGCAACGCCGCGCTGGCGAGCGCGGCGCGGGCGCGCATGTCTGCATCCACTGGGCAGAGGGCGGCGCGGGCACAGAAAGCTTGGCGCAGGCGGTCGCCGCACTCGCAGACAGCGGCGATGCGGCGTTTGCTCCAATCTACCCGGACGGTCTACCGCTCTGGGAAAAGATCGAGACGGTCGCGCGCGAGATTTACCGTGCCGACGGCGCCGAAGCGCCGACACGGGTCAGGGACCAGCTTGCCCGTTTCGAGGCCGACGGGTTCGGTCATGTGCCGGTCTGCATGGCAAAAACCCAATACAGTTTTTCCTCTGACCCGGCGCTCCGGGGGGCCCCGGAGGATTACGACATTCCGGTGCGTGAAGTTCGGCTGGCGGCGGGTGCTGAATTCGTGGTCGCGGTCTGCGGCGACATCATGACCATGCCCGGCCTGCCGCGCGTACCGGCGGCGGAAGCCATCGGGATCGACGACAATGGTGAGGTGATTGGTTTGTTCTGACACCGCATGCGGATCGTCTTGCAATGGTCATGTGGATGTCATGCTTTGCGACCACTGTCTGCCATCGACTTTATTAACTGCATCCAGACCGACACGCTTCCCCTCAGATCAAACCGCCTCTGATCGGCCGGTGAGCGCTACTGCGTTGCGTCTCGGTGTGGAATAAATTCTTCACCAGCACGTGAGTGGCCGATGATGCGTGTCAGCAGCAGAACCGGCAGCGCGCCTGCCAGCACGATGGCCAGCGCCGGCAGCGCACATTCCTCCAGTAATTCGTCCGAGGCGTATTGATAGACATGAGTCGCCAGCGTCTCGTAGTTGAAAGGCCGCAGGATCAGCGTCATCGGCAGTTCCTTCATCGAATCGACGAAGACCAGCAGCGCCCCGGTGAGCACGCTGCCGCGCATGATCGGCAGATGCACGTGCCCCAGCCGCGCGAATGGCCCGTGGCCGAGCGTGCGCGCCGCGCTGTCGATATTTGGCGTCACCTTGGAGAGGCCGGCATCGATGGTGCCGTAGGCCAGTGCCAGGAACCGCACGGTCAGCGCAGCCGAGACGGCGAATAGCGTGCCGCTGAAGATCAGCCCGGTGGAGACCCCGAATTCGGTGCGCGCAAAGGCGTCTATGCCGCGGTCGAGGCCGGCGAGCGGAATCATCACGCCCAGCGCCAACACGGCACCGGGCACGGCGTAGCCGAGCGAAACGAAACGGCTCGCACCCCGGGCGAGCGGTGGCGCACCGGCCCTTGCGCCATAGGCCAGTACCAGTCCGAACGCCGACGCCGCAAGCGCGGCGATGCCGGCCAGCAGCAGGCTGTGTTCGGCCAGCAGCAGGAAATTCGGCAACCGCTCCGGATGCCAGTCGGCGAACGCATACCAGGCCAGCACCGCCGAAGGCAGCAGGAAACCGAGTAGCACCGGCAGGGCGCAGGTCAGCAGCGCTCCGGCCGCAGCCCAGCCAGACAGGCGGCGCGGGGTCAGCTGCCGATAGCGCCCGCTGGTGTGGTGGAACCGCCGCTGGCGCCGGGCGGCGCGCTCCGCCCATATGAGCCCAGCAATGACGACCAGCAGCACCAGCGCCAATTGGGCCGCGCCAGCAGCGTTACCCATGTTCATCCAGACATCGAAAATGCCGACAGTAAATGTGCGCAATGCGAAAAATTCGACCGCGCCCAGATCGTTCAATGTTTCCATGAGGGCGAGGATGACGCCAATCGCCACTGCCGGTCGCGCGAGCGGCAGCGCCACGCGCCGGAACGTCTGCCAGGGCGTGCAGCCGAGCGAGCGACTCGCTTCCAGCACGCAGATATTCTGTTCGATGAAGGCGGCTCTGGAGACCAGATAGACATAGGGATAGAGCACCAGAGAGAACAGCGCGACAGCCCCGCCCAGCGAGCGGATTTCCGGGAACCAGTAATCACGCGTGCTCGTCCAGCCGAAGAGCTCACGCAAGAAGCCCTGCACCACGCCTGCATATTCCAGGAGGTCTGTATAGACATAGGCCACTACATAGGAAGGCATGGCGAGCGGCAGCAACAGCAGCCATGCGAAGGCCCGGCTTCCCGGGAACCGGCACATGGTGACCAGCCAAGCCGTAGCGACGCCGATGGCCGCGGTGCCAAGTGCCACGCCCAATGCCAGCAGGAACGAGTTCCAGACATAGACCGGCAACACCGTCGAGACCAGATGGCGCCAGATTTCGAAGGTGGGCGTAAAGGCGGTCCATACCACGGCGCCTATCGGCGTCGCTGCTAGCACCGCTACCGACAAGGTCACCCAGGCCCAGCCGTCCGGCGTCGTGGGGCGCCGAGCCCTTCTGTTAGCCGCGGCGGCGACGGCCATAGAGTTCGAGGCGATGGTCCACCAGGTCGAAACCGAGGCGTCTGGCGATCCGGCTCTTCATCTCTTCGAGTTCTGCGTCGTAGAACTCCTGCACTGTCCCGGTTTCCACATCGATCAGATGATCATGATGCTCACCCGCTTCCTCGTAGCGGGCCCGGCCGCCGCCGAAATCGTGACGGGTCAGCACATTGGCGTCCTCGAAGAGCTTGAGCGTGCGATAGACCGTAGCAATGGAGATATTCGCATCGATCTGGCTCGCGCGCCGATAGACGGTATCGACATCGGGGTGATCAGCGCTGTCGGAAAGCACGCGGGCGACTGTACGACGCTGGCCTGTCAGCCGCACCTGTCTTTCGCGGCACAGCTTCTCAATGCTGGTTTCCTCAGCCATTCCCGCCGTCCGGTATCCGCCTCTGCTCCTGCATACAGGGCGCGAACAGCGGGGTCAAACGAGGCAGGAAGCGCGACGGGACGGCGTTTCATTGACAATGGCGATTTCCCTGACTCTTGATTCCACCGGATAAGGATACCGGAGCGACACATGTTCGAGGGATTCGAGAGGTCGAGGATCGATACCGGAAGCTGCTGGATTCATGTAGTGCATGGCGGCGCAGGATCACCAGTGCTGATGCTGGCTACCCGCAGACTCATGCCGAATGGCACAAGATTGCACCGCGGTTGGCGGCGCACTACACGGTCGTCTGCACGGATCTGCGTGGCGACAGCGACAAACCGCCTTTCGACCCAGGCGCTCACACGGCCTATTGCAAACGCACTTCTGCTCGCGACCAGGTGGCAGCGATGCAGGCGCTTGGCTTCGAACACTTCCACCTCGTTGGGCATGACCGGGGCGTGCGCGTCGGCCTACGTTTGGCGCTCGACCATCCGGAGTGCGTGCGGAGCTTCACGGCACTCGATGTGGTCCCGTCTCTGGAGGGGCCTTCGTGAACATGGATGCGCAACTCGCCTTCTCCTGGTTCCATTGGCATCTGATGCGCCAGCCGCTGCCGCTGCCGGAAACTGTGTTCTCCGCCAATCCTAAGCTCTTCCTGGATTTTTCCTCGACCAGTGGAGCGCGGTGCCGGACGCTTTCGACACTGCGGCCTATAAGGAATATCTGCGCGGCCTCTCCGACCCGGAAACGGTGCGCGCCATATGTGCCGACTATCGCAGCGTCGCGCTCGACTTGGAACATGATGCCGCCGACCGGGGCCGAAAGCTCGCCTGCCCGGTGCTGGTGCTCCGGGGTGGCAATATGCTGAAGCGGCCCGGCTGGCAGACCGGGGCGAAACTCGACATGCTCGATGTCTGGCGCGCTCGGGGAGACGATGTAAGGGGCCGCGCACTTGATTGCGGCCATTTCATCCCCGAGGAAGCGCCCGACGAACTCCTCGCCGCACTCCTCGCCTTCCTGCCGGAGGGTTAGGCATGTTGAAGGGCTGTGCCAGCGGAAAAGACGCCGCACTAGGTCTTGAAGCCACCGGTCTCGTCACGCGGACGACTCAAGTGGATTCGATTGGGGATTCAGCATCCGTGCCGCCTACGCGGATCACCAAAACAGAATTGGGGGCTCGATTCTCGTGCGAGTGAGGCCGCTCCTAACGTTCGATTATGAGCACAAGCGGACCAAATGACCCCCATCACCGGACCCGAGACCGGCGAAATCCTGCCTGCATGGGGCGGCACCATGCGAAGGGGAGTTGAAGGCATTCGACTGGCAAGACTTCGTGCCCATCGCGCAGACGCCCGGCATTGAAGGCGTTGCGGCGACCGAGGCGATATCCCCGCCGGTACCTATTCCAGACCGATAGCGCCGCAGATGAGAGGGAAATGCTCCATCTGCCCGGTGCTCATCATATAATAGAGATAATAGAGGCCGCTGACCGCGCCGGCCGTCAGCAGTCCCATGAAGGCCGTGCCGCGCAGGAAAGAACGCAGCAGCTCGCCCCGGAATTCCCCTTCACCCACCGCAGGGGGTGAGAATTTTTGGTCCGCGCTAATCGGCGCCCCCCTTTTCGCGCATCGGCTGACCGTCGGCCTCCTGCTTCTGCTCGTCTGCCTGTGCGGCGGCGGCACGCTCGAATAGCGCATCGAAATCGATCGGGTCGATCAGGAAAGGCGGGAAGCCGCCGTCCCGGACTGCATTGGCGATGATGCTGCGCGCGAAGGGGAACAGCAGCTTGGGCACCTCGGACCCAATGACCCTGGAACGGAACTCGTCTGGCAAGGGTGGCACGGACACGACCGCGCCATAGGACAGCTCGACCAGGAAGAGGACCGTTTCGCTGCGCTTCGCCCGCGCGGTGACATGTAGCACGACCTCGAAATGGTTTTCCTGCAGCGGTCGGGCCTCGACATTGAGGTCAATGCCGATCTCCGGGCGCGTCTCCATTTCGTTGAAGCTCATCGGCGCATTCGGGCTCTCGAAGGAAAGGTCCTTCAGATATTGCACGCCGACGGTCACCCGCGGCTGTGTGTCCGTCACCCCGTTCGCGCCGTTCCCATTCATGGCCGCCGCCT
The DNA here is from genome assembly GCA_026710105.1 of Alphaproteobacteria bacterium. Taxonomy (GTDB): domain Bacteria; phylum Pseudomonadota; class Alphaproteobacteria; order Bin95; family Bin95; genus Bin95. The sequence continues at coordinate 552 of JAPORR010000126.1, read as the reverse complement.
TCCTGCTAGGACGTACCGTCTAGCACATGGGCGCCGGGGACGGAAGCGAACCGCAAGGATCGTGTTCACGAATCGCGCCGTTCTCAACCGTCTCGCCGGTCAGCGCGCGGATCACGCCCCAATGCGTGACGGCGCAGATGCTAGCGCGGTCTGGGCGCCCGGCAATGGCGGTGCGGAAGGCGCGGGCGCGGGCTAGCACCTGGTCATCCGTTTCCCCGAGCTCGCACCACCATTGCTCGTCGAGTGCGGAGAAGTCGTTGTCTGGCCAGGCTTTTACCAGCATGCCGGCACGAGTCCCAATGTCGCAGGAAAAGCCCGCCCGTTCACGCAGCAGTGGCTCGACGAAAATTGGAACATTGAGGCGCCGGGCGACCACCGCTGCTGTCTCGAGTGTGCGCTGGTAAGGACTCGCGAAAAGCAGCGATACGCCGCGCCCGACGAGCGCGGTGGCAGCCGCCTCAGCCTGCTGGCGGCCTGTCTCTGTCAGGCCCGGATCGGGCAGGTCCGGGTCCACTCGCGTCTGGCCGTAATGCAGATTCCACAGCGTCTGCC
>JAPORR010000188.1 GCA_026710105.1 Alphaproteobacteria bacterium | reverse complement strand
CACGCCTTATGTCGCGCTCGCCGCTATGTTTCGGTGAACCCGCTACCCCGCGCCCGGCAAGGGATTGCCGCCACGTAACCGCAACATAATCCAGAACGCGGATTCCCGTTCAATGATCGTGCCTTCCCCGCTCAAGGAGGCACGATCATGTTCGAGGATTTGTTCGAGCGACCGCACACGATTGAGAAGTATCGATCCGTGCCGCTCTACAAGGATCGGCTCAAGTATCTGATCCATATGGCCGACGGTGGCGCCGCCCCCCGCACGCTCTACAAGATTGCCTACTGTCAGCTGACCCTGGTTGGCCTGCTCGACTTGCAGGAAGGCGAAACGGTGACGCTGTCCCGGCTCACCGCCGTCGCCGAGGCGCGGTTCGATCGCGACCAACATCCCGGCGGCCAACGGTCGAGGGCGTCTAGCGAGTTCCTCGGATGCGCTCTTCGATGGCTGCGTTTTCTGGACCGCGTCGAAGAACCCGCCGAACTCCGCCACCCCTATGCCGTCGAGATTGAAGCGTTCACCGTCTGGATGCGCGACGAGCGGGGGCTGTCGGAAGGAACGATCTGCAGCCGACGCCAGGCAGCTGCCGACTTCCTGAAAAGGCTGGCGGTGCGGAATATTACGCTGGCAGCGGCCGAGATGGCCGATGTCGACGAGTTCCTCGCCACGAAGATGGCCAGCGGATCGTACAAGCGGGCGACGATCTACAATTACGCTCGCTATCTTCGAACGTTCCTCGGCTTCGGCGAAGATCGGGGCCATTGCAGACCCGGCCTGGCCGAAGGTGTCTTGCCTTCGAGGATCTATCAGGACGACACGATCCCGACAGGATTGTCCCGCGATGGCGTCCGGCGTCTGCTGGCCAGCACCGAGGGAGAGCGACCGCTCGACAAGCGGGATCGCGCGATCCTGATGCTCCTCATCGGATATGGCTTGCGGGCCGGAGAGGTGTGCGGCCTGCAACTGGACGACCTCGACTGGGAACAGGAGACGATACGCGTTCACCGAAGCAAGCTGGGACGAAGCGATCTCTATCCGCTGTCCCACGGCGTCGGACAGGCGATCTTGCGCTACCTCGTCGAGGTCCGTCCCCGCTGGCCTGAACGCTCCCTGTTCCTGACCTTCCGCGCTCCGACCCGACCGTTACGCACCAGTGCTCTTTCCGAGATCGTTGGCCGGCGGTTGGATCGTCTTGGTCTCAATGTCAGGCGCCGCGGCGCGCATGTGCTCAGGCACTCCGCCGCCCAGCATCTCCTCGACCACGGCCTGCCGATGAAGACCATCGGAGATTACCTCGGGCATCGCCGCATCGCGTCCACTTCAGTGTACGCGAAGATCCACCTTGAAGCCCTCCGCGAGGTCGTCGCCGACTTCGATCTGGAGGGTCTGGCATGACGATCCTGCGGGACGCGATCGATCACTACATCGCATGGCAGCGGAGCCATGGTGTGAAGTTCGTCTCCGGCGCCTACCTTCTGAACAGCTTCTGCAGGAGGTTCCACGAGGACATCGAGTGCGATGCGGTAATCGAGGCCCAGGTGAGGGCATTCCTCGCCGGCAACGGACCGTTGACCCGCTCCCGTGCGACCCGCTACGGCGCCCTCGCGGGATTTTACCGTTACGCGATCAGCCGACGATATGCGTCGTGCTCGCCCTTGCCGGTTAACGAACCGCCGCGGCCCCGGTCGGCGCCGGCCTACATCTATTCCCATGACGAGTTGAAGCGGATCTTCGGCGTCATCGACGAATGCCGGCGCGACGCCCGCAAGCTTGACGCCGAGACGTTCCGCACGCTGATCCTGCTTCTGTACGGAACTGGACTGCGCCGCGGGGAAGCGTGCCGCTTGACCGTGGCGGATGTCGACCTCGCCGAGGCCGTACTGACGGTGCGAGACACCAAGTTCTACAAGAGCCGGCTGGTTCCGGTCGGCCCGCGGCTTGCCGATGTGTTGCGGACCTACGCCTCACACCGCGCCGGACGTCCGATGCCGGCGGGCATCGCCTCGAACTTCCTGGCAAATCGGGATGGCTCGCCGATCAACGGGTCGTCGGTACGTCGGGCCTTTGCGGAGGTCCTGCGGGCGGCGGGGGTCCATGCCGGGGACGACGGACGCGGGGCGCCCTGCGTGCATTCGCTGCGGCACAGCTTCGCCGTTCACCGGCTGACCTCCTGGTACCGGCAGGGAGCGGATGTGCAGCGTCTGCTGCCGGTCCTCTCCACACTTCTCGGGCATCGCGACCTGAATGGCACCCAAGTCTATCTGTCGATGACACCCGAGCTGCTGCACGAAGCCTCGCAACTCTTCGAACGATACGCACATGGAGAATCCGATGAATGATGCCGACTGGCTGGGCCCCTGGCTTCGCCGCTTCCTCACCGAACACATCGTCAGCGAGCGCAATCTGGCGATCAACACCCGGAAGAGCTACCGCGATACCTTCTCCCTCCTGCTGCCCTTCGTCAGCGCCGGAATCCACAAGCCGGTCGACCGGTTGGCGGTGTCGGATCTTACCTCCACGCGGGTCCTCCAGTTCCTCGCCCATCTCGAGGAAAGCCGCGGATGCTCCGTTCAGACCCGAAACCAGCGCCTCACCGCGATCCGCTCGTTCGCGGGCTATGTCGGCGGCCGGGAACCGACATTGGTGGAATGGTGTGGAAACCTCCGTTCGATCCCCTTGAAGAAGGCAGCAACGCAGTCGATCGGTTGGCTGACCAAGCTCGAAATCGACGCCATGCTCGCGGTCCCCGACCGCGCAAAGCTGCAAGGCCGGAGCCAGTACGGCCTGCTGCTGTTCCTCTACAACACGGGCGCGCGGGTCTCGGAAGCCACGCAGCTGCGAATGGCCGATATGCAGATCGGCCGCACCGACGGCGGTCATGCGCTCGTAAACCTGAAGGGCAAGAGCGGGAAGATCCGTCAATGTCCGCTGTGGCCACGCACCGAGCGCGTTCTCGCTGAGCTCGCACGGGGGCGGACGGATGGCGATGCGGTGTTCCTCAGCCGTTATCGCAGGCCCTATACCCGGTTCGGCGTGTACCATCTCGTGGCGCGGAGCGCAGCGGCAGTGCCCTCTCTGGAAGGCCGGAAAATCACGCCCCACGTGATTCGTCACACCACTGCCTGCCATCTGCTTCAGGCCGGGGTGGATATCAACACCATTCGCGCGTGGCTCGGCCATGTCAGCCTCGAGACCACCAACATCTATGCCGAAATCGATCTCGAAATGAAGGCCAAGGCGCTGGCTCTCTGCGATGCGACGGAGACAGGCCCGGGTCGCCCTTGGAAGGAGGACAAAGGCCTAATGGCCTTCCTCAAAGGCATATGAGCGTTCTGGATTATGTTGCGGTTACGTGGCGCAATCCCTTGCCGGGCGCGGG
>JAPORR010000028.1 GCA_026710105.1 Alphaproteobacteria bacterium | reverse complement strand
ATGGGTTCTAAACCGACGCCTTTGGTATAACCGGTTGTTTTATTGAGATTTTGGGTCGTTCCCGGTGGTCTTTGAGGCTGATCGGTGACAATCGGGGTTTTGCGGGCAGGTCACGCGCCACGCGCCGGGGATCAGATCTGCCAGAAGTGCGTCGAATCGGCGGCCGGTTGGACTCTGCGGGTTCTCATTCAGCACGAACAGCATGACGGTGGCGCGCTCGGTCATCGCTGCCATTTGCGGTACGACCACTCACGCCCTCTGCTGGACAAATCCGTCGACGAAGGGGTCGGTCAGCGCCAGATCGCCCTCCATGGCGTTGCGGGCGATGACTTCGAACGCGTGGTAAACATCGTAGCGGTTACGCTCCGAAGAGGCTCTGATTTCTGGAAGAGCCTCCTCGTCCAGCATCGCGACTCCGCCTGCGCGGAGCCGTTCTCGGCGCCGCGCACAGGCGTCGCTGCCGAGCACACTGATTCTTCGCGACACACGAGAAGGCTGCTGCCGTAGTAGCGGTGTGTATCGATATCAGAGCAGCACGCTCGTCCCCAGAGCTCGTCGCTCACACAGACCCAAAACCACGCCTCAACACGCCAAATCAACGCCTCGGAAAATCAGCTCGCGATCTCAGGGGCCAGCATTGCCCATGTCGTAGGGTAGTGTTATCGTGACTCGGAAAGATCTTCATCTGTCCGTGATCAAGGCCCCTCGGCCGCCGCCTGAAACGACTTCGGATCCTGCATCCCGAGGATCGTCGCCTCCTCCGTCCGGACGGTTGACGGGAGGTTCTGCGGGGCACGGAGGTGCCACGCGAGCGTTCCTTGCACATCCAGTCGTTCGAGGGCGGCTGCCACGGCACGGACCTGGCGCGCGTCCTTGACCTCCGGCCCAGGTGCGGGCTCGACAAGGGAAGGGTAGATTTCGGCCAGCACGTGAGTGCCTCCTTCGCCAAGGGTCTCGAAGGGCCAGATCTTCGCCCCCGTCCGGTGCCGGAGGCGCTCAAGGGCCGCGATTCCGGTGAGTGCCTGCCCGCCGACCGAGCCTGGATAGAAGAGCTTCCAGACTTCCTGCGCCTTCCGCACCTCACATTCGGCGTGGCGCCGGTTGGGGGGCAGGTGTTCCCCCCAGGTGGGCTTTTTCCGCGGCAGACCCGGAATGTCATGTTTGAGTCCATGACCCCAGAACGGGCCATCGCCGTCAAAGGCGGCGTTGAGCTTTGCCGCCGCTTCGAATCGGTTGTTCGTGTTGTCCGGACCGTCCTCCACCAGCTCGGCGATCCGCGACCAGACTGCTTCCCAGCCGTCGCGTCCGGTCAGCATCCGCGCCGAACTCGCTGGATACCCGAAGGGAAAGTCGAACCCGCAGAGCAGCCGCTTGCCCTCCCTTGTCGCGCTCTTGATCAATGCCTCGATGCATGCCATCGCCTTCATGCGGGTCGCCGGGTTCCGCGGTTCGCTGAATCCTCCCCACCCGCAGGCCGCGATCCAGATGCTATCTGCGCCGCGCTTCGGCTTATTGTTGGCTGACCAGTCGACCGCCAGGTATCCGTCGAAGAGGGTTGGACATGATTCCAGTTGTCGGCGGTGTCTCACTTTGGCTCCTACATTCTCGGAAAAGCCCATGCACACAGGCCGGGGACACCAAGCAGAATTTCAAAGTGAAGCACTATCTCGTCCGCCAGCGCCGGGAACAGCTCCCCTTGCAACCGATGCCAGAAATCGGATAGCTTCGCGCCCAGGGTCATCGGGGTTGTCTTCTTGGTAGCCTGTAGTTTGCAAACCCAAGATACCACAGGGCACCCCCCGAAACACTGACCCAAAATCAGCTCATATCAGCGGAAATCACCTTCGTGCGAACGGTTTTGCAGAAGGCTCAGACGACAGTCCGGTCTCCCAGCCGGCGGACGGCGCCCGAGAACAATGCCACGACCTCACCGTTCTCCTCGCGCACCTCGACCGCATACATGCCGGTGCGCCCCGCCTCTGCCTGCTCCCGCGCCTCGGCCAGCAGAAGATGGCCTAGCTGGCCCGGACGCAAGAAGGTGATCGAACAGAATTGCGCTACCGACGCTCGGTTCCGGCCGTTGCTGGCGAAGGCCATCGCCGAATCGGCGAGCGAGAAGATATAGCCACCATGACAGACATGGTGGCCGTTCAGCATGGCCCCGGTCACCCGCATCGACATACGCGCCCAGCCGGCGCCGACCGCCTCCAAGTGGATGCCGAGACCACGCGACGCCTGGTCCTGCTCGCACATGGCCTCGGCGACGCGCCTGGCGAGCGCATCGGCTGCCTCCGTTCCAGCTTCTGTCGTCACTGCCACGCCTCTTCGAATTCGTGGATGTAGTCGCGCGTCTCCGGCACTGCGCCCGGATCCTTCGCCAACTGAATCTGGAACACGGTCATAATGTTGTTCAGGAACCCGACCTCACAGGCGGTGAGATAGAACTCCCACATGCGGCAGAAGCGTTCATCATACATCGACCGCGCCCGGCCCCAATTCGAAACAAAGCGCGTCCGCCACGCTCGCAGCGTCTTCGCATAATGACGTTTCAGAACCTCTATGTCCGTCACCAGCAAATGCTGCTCCTCTATCGCCGGCATCAACTCCGAAAGCGTCGGCACATAGCCACCAGGGAAAATGTAGCGCAATATCCACGGATTGACCGGCCCCGGCGTGTCATAGCGCCCGATGGTGTGCACCAGCGCAACTCCGTCATCCGTCAGCAGCTCCCGAACCTTACCGAAAAACTCCCGGTAATGACCAAGACCCACATGCTCCAGCATCCCCACCGACACAATCCGCTCATAACAACCCTCCTCTTCACGGTAGTCCCGAAGCCGGAAACGCACTCGCTCCGAAAGACCCCCTGAAACCGCCCGCGCATTCGATAACTCATGCTGCTCTCGGCTCAGCGTCACTCCCGTCACATCCACCGCCGCACAATCCGCCAGATAAAGACCAAGACCCCCCCAGCCTGACCCGATGTCAAGCACACGGTCCCCTGAACGTAGCAGCAGCTTCGCCGCCAGATGCGCCTTCTTGCGCCGCTGGGCCGTCTCAAGGTCGTCGCCCTCCAAGGCGAAATAGGCGCAGCTATACTGACGGTCACTATCCAGAAACAGGTCAAAAAGCCCAGGCGCCAGGTCGTAATGATGGGAAACACGACGACGCGCTCGGCCCACGGGGTTATATGTCCAAAATCGGCCTGCTGCCTTGCGCAGGAACTCCAGAACCCGCGATCCGCTCCGGAGCCGGGCGCGGCGCTGGTTGACGAGCGCGATGGTGAGGAAGTCAAAGAGCGTGCCCTCCTCAATCGTGAGCCGTCCGGCCATATAGGCTTCGCCCACTGCCAGCGCCGGGTTGAGGACAAACACCCAGCCTACCGAGGAATCATGTAGACGGATGACAGCCGAGGGCCCGTCCGCGCCCTTGATCCTGTGAGCGCGCCCGCCCGGGTCGATAACCGTCAGCGTTCCGAATTCGACGAACCGGCGCAGCAATGGCAGATACAGCATGGGCCTGCCTCCCCGGTTTTCCGGCGGCGCCGGCGCGCACCCGTCAATGCGCCTCTTCGAATTCGTGGATGTAGTCGCGCGTCTCCGGCACTGCACCCGGATCCTTCGCTAGCTGAATCTGGAACACATTGAGCTCCTTCGACAGGAACCCGACCTCACAGGCGGTGAGATAGAACTCCCACATGCGGCAGAAGCGTTCATCATACATCGACCGCGCCCGGCCCCAATTCGAAACAAAGCGCGTCCGCCACGCTCGCAGCGTCTTCGCATAATGACGTTTCAGAACCTCTATGTCCGTCACCAGCAAATGCTGCTCCTCTATCGCCGGCATCAACTCCGAAAGCGTCGGCACATAGCCACCAGGGAAAATGTAGCGCAATATCCACGGATTGACCGGCCCCGGCGTGTCATAGCGCCCGATGGTGTGCACCAGCGCAACTCCGTCATCCGTCAGCAGCTCCCGAACCTTACCGAAAAACTCCCGGTAATGACCAAGACCCACATGCTCCAGCATCCCCACCGACACAATCCGCTCATAACAACCCTCCTCTTCACGGTAGTCCCGAAGCCGGAAACGCACTCGCTCCGAAAGACCCCCTGAAACCGCCCGCGCATTCGATAACTCATGCTGCTCTCGGCTCAGCGTCACTCCCGTCACATCCACCGCCGCACAATCCGCCAGATAAAGACCAAGACCCCCCCAGCCTGACCCGATGTCAAGCACACGGTCCCCTGAACGTAGCAGCAGCTTCGCCGCCAGATGCGCCTTCTTGCGCCGCTGGGCCGTCTCAAGGTCGTCGCCCTCCAAGGCGAAATAGGCGCAGCTATACTGACGGTCACTATCCAGAAACAGGTCAAAAAGCCCAGGCGCCAGGTCGTAATGATGGGAAACACGACGACGCGCTCGGCCCACGGGGTTATATGTCCAAAATCGGCCCAAAAGCTTCCGGCCGCAGGCCGCGAGGCCGGTGGATCGGCCGAGCAGTGCCTCGCGGCGGCTGACGATCAAAATGGTCAGGAAGTCGAAGAGCGTGCCCTCCTCGATCGTGAGCCGCCCGGCCATATAGGCTTCGCCCAACGCCAGTGCCGGGTTGAGGACAAACGCCCAGCCTACCGAGGAATCATGTAGACGGATGACAGCCGAGGGCCCGTCCGTGCCCTTGATCCTGTGAACGCGCCCGCCCGGGTCGATAACCGTCAGCCGACCGAATCTGACCAACCGGCGCAGCAACGACGCGAACAGCATGGGGCTTATATGGGCGAGTTGACGAGCCTGCCCTTCCGGGGCAGGAAGCATGGCAAGATCATGCCCTGTGTGCGGAGAGTGCCTCTCCCGCAGAACGGAGGCATCATTCGTGTGACTCTTGCGCTAGCCCAGCAAATGCCGCCATCAATGCGGCGCACATACTGGCCTCCGGGATTGGGACTGCTGCACGGGGAGGGGCGTTGGCAGAGGCCACGGGCCGCGAAATCAATGCGAAGAAAGGCTGATGCCAACCTCCGTATATAAGTCCCAACAGCATCGGGGCGCTCTCTCCCTTCCTCAGGCGCCGCCCGCCGGAAGCGCCGCCTAACTTGCCTGGGGCTGCTCCTCCACCGGTGCGGCCTCGCCTTCTTCTACGGCGCCGTCGAAGAACTCCGAAAGCCCGCTCTCGAAACGATAAGCGTCTTCATCCTCCACCGCCAGCACATCCTCGCCGCGCGCCTGTGCCTCCGCCTCGTCAAGCGTGCGGGCAACATTGGCGGTGATCGGCACCTGCACCTCGGGATGCAATTGCACGGTGATGTCATGCATACCGAGGGACTTGATTGGCTGCGGCAGGCGGAGTTGGCGGCGGTCAAGCTCAACCCCCGCCTCGCTGGCAGCCTCGGCGATGTCACGCACCGTGACCGACCCGTAGAGGTGGCCCGTGTCGCCAGCGCGCCGGATAAGCGTGACGCTGAAGCCCTTCAGCTTCTCCGCGACCTGCTCGGCCTCGCCCTTACGCTCGAGATTGCGCACCTCAAGCTCGGCGCGGCGTGTCTCGAACACCGCCAGATTCTCGGGCGTGGCGCGCAGCGCCTTCTTCTGCGGCAACAGGTAGTTGCGCGCATAGCCGGGCTTGACCGTGACGATGTCGCCCATGAGTCCCAAGCTCTCGACCCGTTCCAGAAGGACCAGCTCCATCATTCATTCTCCTTCGGACCGCCCCCGAACCGGGCGCGCAAGCCAATAAAGGGCTCTGCAAGGCCCAGCGCCGCAACCAGCGCGAATGGCCAGGCCATGACGAGCCCCAGCAGGTAGAAGCCGACCAGCCAGACCACCCGCCCCGGGAGCCGGGCCGCTACAGCATGGACGACAGCAAGACCCTGCAACAGGAACGGAACGGCAAAGACGATGGCCAAGTTCCGGCCGATATACTCCAGCATCCCGCTGGCCGCAATCCCGGCGAAACAGGAAAGACCGAGCGCGTAAAGCGGCCATGCCGGAAGGGTTAGACCGCGCCAAGGGGGCGACGGGCGACGGGCAATGGCGAGACGAGCGGCCACGGCTTGGCCAATTGCGCCGTCCAGCGCGATAGTCAGGAACAGCAGCGCAGCAGCGACGCCTGGCAAGAAGCGAGCGGCGCGCTCCGGCAGGCCCTGCTCCCTGGCACTCTCGGCGATCTCCGGAGGCATACCGGCGTCCAGGACCGCCTCGATCGTCTGCTGCACCTCCAAGCGCGGATCGATGCCCTGAAACAGGGCGCCAGCGAACAGAGCTAACAACCCTCCCGCCGTCAGCGCCGTCAGCGCTGCGGCGAGGCGGCCGGGCGGGTACCACTCGACGTCCCCTTGCCCATCAGCCCGGTTCAACAGGGCCAACTGACTCAGCAGTACGGCCGGAAACCCGAGGATGAGCGCGAAATAGCCAGCGGGGAAAATTCCGACGAGGCCCGCGACCACCCCCGACCCGATGATGGCCGCTGCCGCCGCGGCTGGCCAGCCGAGGGACAGTCCGACCAGAAACAGCGGCGCGGCAGCGAAATAGGCCAGCAGCGCCGCGCCCAAGGAGCCTGAGACGATGGAGCCGAAGAGCGCGCCGGCAGCCAGCCCGCCAACGGCCAGGAGGATGAGATCTTTTCCCATCCAATCCGTGCAGGCAGCAGTCCTGGGCCTATTTTACGACGTAGGGCAGCAGCGCCATGTAGCGCGCGCGCTTGATCGCCTGCGCGAGCTCACGCTGCTTCTTCGCCGATACGGCAGTGATGCGGCTCGGCACGATCTTGCCGCGCTCCGACAGGAACCGCTGCAGCAATTTCACATCCTTGTAGTCGATTTCCGGCGCATTGGGCCCCGAGAAGGGGCAGCTCTTGCGGCGACGGAAAAACGGGCGACGCGGCGCGGCGTTCATGAAGCGGCCTCCGATACGACAGCGGCGGCCTCTTGGTCGGCGCCTTCCGGTTTGCGATCCGCAGCGTCGCCGCGCGGGCGCGAGTCGCGCCGGGGGCGGTCGTCACGGGGGCGTGCCTGCAGCATGATGGACGGCCGTTCGTCCACGGCCTCGATCCGCATTGTCAGGTAGCGCAGCACATCTTCCGACAGCCGCATGCGCCGCTCAAGTTCCGCGACCGCGTCGCCGGGCGCCTCGAAATTGAAGAGGACATAATGGCCCTTGCGGTTCTTCTTGATGCGGTAAGCCAGGGTCTTCAAGCCCCAATGTTCGCGCTTCTCGACCTTGCCGCCGAGCGAGTCCATGAGAGTCCCGTATTCGTCCGCCAAGGTTTCAACCTGTGCGGGCGACATATCCTGACGCGCGATGAAGACAGTCTCGTAAAGAGCCATTGCCGATGCGTTTCGTCCGATAAGTTGCACTCGAAGCGCGGGTTATACACGAACCCGTCCCGCGCGCAAGCCGCGGGACTCCGCTCTCACGGCAATCGCTTGCAGTTTAGGGGCTTCCTGGAGGGTTTTGGTTGTGATTCCCTGATCTCCGCACTCATCTTGGGAGATCGTCCACAGCCAATCTACCCGACCATTTCTCGGCGCTGGAAGGCAAAAGTTGGAAAACGGTCTATCCGCTTGAGGAAGTCCTGTTGATCGTGATGGCAGACGATGTCGTGGGGATCAGCTATGAGACGCATATGTTGCAGCGAACATATGGGCGCAAGTTGGAGTGTCTTCGTCGGTTCCTGCTGTTCAAGGCAGATATCCGTTCGCACGCTCTCATGATGTGATGAACGCCCGGCCCAATGAGCTGTTCGCCGCGTGCTTCACGAAATGGGTCGCCATTGATGGCAAGACCTCGCGTGCATGGCCAACCGGGCGGCAATGGCCGTCCCTTGCCTCTCGTCTCGGCCGCGCGCCAGAGACTGGGTGGCAGATGATCTGCTGGCGCTCAAGGGCAACCAGAAGTCCCTGCCGAGGTTGCATTGGTCTCCCGTGAGACCACACGCACGAGACCACCAATGCCAACCATAGTCGCCTCAAGACGCGCCTGGGTAAGCCACGATGGGGACTGGGGCCGCTCCATAGTTTCCGCACAAGCCTCAGAACCGCACACGGACCCCCAAACATGGCCACTATGCCCCATGTCGCAATCAATGTCTTCAAGACGACCAAAGGCAAGTCTCAAAGTCAGAAGACAATCAGCAGCATGGGATGATGAATACCTCTTCTTCGCTATCAAACGCACTACCGCTCGATCACTTCAAGCGATTGCCGTAGTTGCGTCCTTGACAGCCCCCACTGCCGCGCCTTGATTGCAGCCCGTCGACAGGACATTTGGAGGGGTTGTGGCAACAGCATTCGTCTTTCCTGGGCAGGGGTCGCAAGCAGTCGGCATGGGCCATGCGCTGGCCGAGATGTCGGCAGCCGCGCGCGAGGTGTTCGAAGAGGTCGACGACGCGCTCGGGCAGAGCCTGTCACGGCTGATGTTTGAGGGCCCTGGCGACGAACTCACGCTGACCGAGAACGCCCAGCCCGCGCTGATGGCGCACAGCTTGGCCGTGATGCGTGTCCTGGAGCGCGAAGGCGGGGTTTCGCTGCCCGGAGCCTGCCTCTATCTGGCAGGACATTCGCTCGGCGAGTATTCGGCGCTGACCGCGGCCGGCAGCTTTCGGCTGGCCGACGCCGCCCGGCTGCTCAAATTGCGTGGCCAGGCGATGCAGGGCGCGGTGCCGGTCGGTGCCGGGGCGATGGCGGCGTTGCTCGGCCTCGACTTCGAGCAGGCCGCGGCGGTGGCGCGTGACGCCGCCGGGAGCGAGGTCTGCGACACAGCCAATGACAACGCACCCGGGCAGGTGGTGGTGAGCGGCGATCGCGCGGCCGTCGAACGGGCGGTGGCGCTCGCAAAGGAACGGGGCGCGCGCCGGGCGATTCTGCTGGATGTGAGCGCTCCTTTCCATTGCGCGCTGCTGCAGCCCGCCGCCGACGCGATGGCCGAGGCGTTGGGCGCCGTCACCATGGAAGACCCCGCGACACCGCTGGTCGCGAATGTCACGGCGCGCCCTGTGGCACACGCCGCTGACCTGCCGGACCTGCTCGTGCGTCAGGTGACGGCGACCGTCCGCTGGCGGGAAAGCATGATGTTCATGCGCGACAATGATATCGACCGCGTGGTTGAGCTCGGCGCGGGCAAGGTGCTTTCCGGCTTAGCGCGGCGCATCGACCGGGAGATGTCGGGCATCGCGGTCGAAGGGCCAGAGGATATCGACGCGCTTTTGAAGGAACTTTAACGGCATGCTGACCTTCACGCCCGCTAACAACGGTTTCGCCAAGATCGTCGAAGGCGTCGCGTTGCATGAACGGCCGGACGAGGAAACACGCGAGGCGCTGGATGCCGCGCTTGCCGAGCATGGCGTTTTAGTGTTCCGCCGGCAGGCGCTATCGGAGGTGGAACTCGTGGAAGCCGCCTCTTGGTTCGGTGCCCCGGAGACGATCGTCCGCCAGGACTGGGCGTCAAAATACCGGCCCGAGATCACCTATATCTCCAATATGCGCAGCCCGGATGGCGCCCCTATCGGCGGCATTGGCCAGGGTGAACTCGCCTGGCACACCGACCAGTCCTACATGGCCAATCCAGCGACCGGCTCACTGCTCTATTGCGTCGAGGCGCCGACCGACCAGGCGGCGACGAGCTGGGCCAATCTGGAGGCCGCCTATGAGGCGCTCGATGATGCCATGAAGGCCGAACTCGACGGCCGCCACGCCATCTTCAGTTATGCCGTGCGGGTCGCCGGTTACGGGAATATCGACAAGCTGGCGGCGGAGGACATCCGCCGGCGCACCCCTGACGTCGTCCACCCGCTCGTGCATGCGCATCCCATGACGGGCCGCAAGGCGCTCTATCTTGACCCTGGCACGATGGCCGGCATCAAGGGCATGGGGGCCGGCGAAGGCCGCGCCCTGCTCGATCAACTGGTCGCGCATGCGACCAAGCCGTGCTTCGTTTACCGGCATGACTGGCAGGTCGGCGATGCGGTGCTGTGGGACAACGGATTCCTGCTCCACCGGCGCGATGATTTCGATCCGGCGCAGAACCGCTGGCTGAAGCGCGTGACCTTTCGGCCCTCGCCTGACCGGCACATCGTGCCCGGACACGCTTGAGGCCCGACGCCGCCTTGGCGCTCAAGCCTCGCCTTTACATCCAGGCTTGCATTCGTGCAGCCTCGGTGCGGGGCTGTGCGGCGCAGGTGGCACGGCGCGGTTTCGATGGCGCCGGTGCGGTGCTGCTGAAGCTCAACCGCCTCGACGGCACGGCGCAATTGTTGCGCCCGGCCTGGACCGACGACGACCGCCGCCGCTGGCTCGCCCGCCCGCCGGGCCCCGAGGCCGAAACAGATGCGGAGATCGCCCGCGAAGCCGCCCGTGACCCTGACCTCTGGGTGCTGGAAATAGAAGACCGCGAGGGCCGCCACCCACTCGACGAGCCGGTGGAGATATTGTCGTAAGGACAGTGTGCCTACAGGGCGGCGGGCAACGGAACGCTCTTGACACGCTGTGCGAGGACCGGGTCGGTCGCCGTCTGCTGGGTCTTGGCCGCGTGCCCTCGAGCCGGCGTCTTGGCGAATACCTGGCGCGCTTCGACGAGGCGCAGATCGAGACCTTGCTGGCGGTGGCGCGCGTTGGCCGGGCAGGTGGATTCACGGGAACCCGGGGCCGCGCCGGGCATCAGGTTGTCCATGATGTCAGCCGTGCCAGCGGCGACTGAATCGGGGCCTTCATTGTCGGACATGGGCGGCGTCTCCCCGCTGGCCGATTGCCGTCAATTCGCACCGGTCCGGCACGGGATCGCAGTCTATCGCAAACCTTGCCGCGCCTCCAGTTGGACAAGCCCGAATGCCTTGCCTTGCAACGGATTGTGGCATAATATGCCAATGCCAAGTTTAGGGACTCTGGACATGCCGACGCGCAATGTCGTCTTGACGGACCGTCAGGCGGATTTCGTTACCAGGCTGGTCGATTCCGGCCGCTACCAGAATGCCAGCGAAGTTATCCGCGAAGGCCTCAGACTGGTCGAGCGGCGGGAGACCCTGGACGATCTTCGCCTGAAGGGTATGCGCGAGGCAGTCGATACGGGGATCACAGATATCGCGGCGGGCCGTTTCCAGGCCTTCGACACTACGGAATTGTTGCATGACCGCCTGTCGGCTCTGGCCGATGAAGCTCTTGGTGATCCAAGATCGCGTGCAGATGGCGATCGATGACCGGCCGCCAATGGCGGATCCGTTTGACATCTGCGGCCGAAGCCCCGATTTCCGGAACATCGTCCGGTGGACGGCGGAGCGGTTCGGAGAGGTCCAGGCGCGCGTCTACGCTGAGATACTGACCGAGACCATCGACGCGCTTGCAACCGGTCCCCATGTTGCCGGCGTGAGGGAACGAAATGACATTGCCGAAGGCCTGATGGTTCTTCAGGTCGCGCGCAAGGGACGACGGGGCGGCATCTGGTATTGACCGGGCTGGATCGTCGGATATCCCACCGACAATTGATATTCTGCGCCTGTTGCACGATTCGATGGACCTGCCTCGCCACCTTCCTGCGGGAGAGGACGATGACACCCCCAAATTAGGGACAGGGCACGCGCCGCGCGGGGGTGAGGGCTCTCGAGTCTAAGCAGGTTTATCATCAATGCCCGCGGGACGGGCGTGGCGCGCTTCGGGGTCACCCGGCGGCGGACAAGCCTGGGCGGTAGAGAGATCTGGGGGCGGCGTGTTCGTATTTGCGGGTGGGTGTTTCCACGATTTCGGCGAGCGGCGCGGCCTGTCGGGACCGCAGCACCTGCCGCTCGGGTGGGCGGCTGTAATCTGTCATGCGCTGGGCCGGCTGGCGGCCCGCGGCGTGGATTGTCTCCTCCATGCGATGCGGCTCCATCTCCTGGCCGTGGACCGTGCCAGCGGCCCGGGTGATGCTTTCGTTCATCAGTGTGCCACCGAGATCGTTGGCGCCGGCTCCCAGGGCCGCCGCAACGCCCTCCGGCCCCATCTTGACCCAGGAAGTCTGGATATTGACGAAGTGCGGCGCCAGCACAAGGCGCGCGACAGCGTGCATCAACACCGCCTCGCGGAAGGTCGGCCCCCGGCGTGCGCGCCCCTTGAGATAGATCGGGGCTTCCATGTGGACAAAGGGTAACGGCACGAACTCGGTAAACCCGCCAGTGCGCTGCTGCAAGGCGCGCAGCCGGAGGAGATGGCGTGCCCAGTGGACCGGGCGCTCGACATGGCCGTACATGATCGTCGCCGTAGACCGGATACCGAGCCCGTGCGCCGTTTCCATGACATCCAGCCATTGCTGCGTATCGATCTTGTCCGGGCAGATGATACGGCGCACCTCGTCGTCCAGCACCTCCGCCGCCGTGCCGGGCAGCGTGCCGAGGCCGGCGGCTTTCAGGTCCCGCAGGAAGGCTTCGACGGAGACGCCCAGCGTATGCGCCCCCTGGAACACCTCAAGCGGTGTGAAGGCATGGACATGGATATCGGGCGCCGCCGCCTTCACCGCGTCCAGGATATCGAGATAGGTGCGGCCCGTATAATCGGGGTGAATACCCCCCTGCATGCAGACCTCGGTCGCGCCGCGTTCCCAAGCCTCGGCAACGCGGCGACGGATTTCGCCGAGGTGGAGGTCATAGGGGCGGCCGCGCAGGTTCTCGGAAAGCCGACCCTTCGAGAAGGCACAGAACTGGCATTTGAAATAGCAGACATTGGTGTAGTTGATATTGCGGTTCACCACATAGGTGACTTCGTCGCCTACGAGCCGCGCCCGCATCCTGTCGGCGGCTTCGGCAACGGCGTGGAACTCCTCGTCGCGGGCCTGGAACAATCGTATGATGTCAGCTTCGCCGAGGGCGGCACCCGCTTCGGCTTCCGTGAGCAGCGCCGAGACATCGGCGCCCGTCCCGCCGCGCCGCGGAATCGGTGCCGGTGGTGTTAGTGCACCCGGCGACCAGTCGTCCGGCCGCGCCAGGCCGTCCGCATCACAGAGCTGCAGGGCCCGCGTCAGCATGGCCGGCGCCAACCACTCCTCGTCCAGATAGCGCGGATAGGCTGTCAGCCGCTCGACCAGTTGCTTGCCTGCCGCGGCCGTCTCGTGCGCTAACGTCTCCAGATGTGGCCAGGGGGCTTCGGGGTTGACGAAATCCGGTGTCACCGGCGAGACACCACCCCAATCGTTGATGCCAGCGGCCAGGATGGGTCCAAGCGCGCCCGGTGAGAGGTTGGGCGGCGCCTGAATCGAGGCGGCCGGGCCGAAAACCAGGCGGGCCACGGCAATGGTCCAGAGCAGTTCCTCCAGCTCCGGCTCCGGCGCGGCGGCCATTTTGGTGCCGGGCTTGGCACGGAAATTTTGGACGATGATCTCCTGCACCGCGCCCGTGGCATCGTCGATCTCGCGCAGCGCCAGCAGAGCTTCGATGCGCTCGCGCCGCGTCTCGCCGATGCCGATCAGGATGCCGGAGGTGAACGGCACCTTCGCTGCGGCCGCAAGCCGGATGGTCTCAAGCCGACGCGCCGGCTGCTTGTCCGGCGAGCCGTAATGCGGCATGCCCTTTGCGCACAGCCGGTCCGAGGCGCTTTCCAGCATGATGCCCATCGAGGCCGAGACGCGGCGCAGGCCGGCTAGCTCCTCCACCGTCGCCAGGCCAGGATTGAGATGCGGCAGCAGGCCGGTCTCATCGAAGACAAGCTGCGCCATCGCCTTGAGGTAATCGAGCGTCGTCCTGTAACCGAACCCAGCCAAGACCGCGCGCGCCGCGCGGTAGCGCCGCTCCGGCTTGTCGCCGAGTGTGAACAGCGCCTCCTTGCAGCCGGCCGCCGCCCCTGCCCGCGCCACTTCGAGCACCCGCTCTGGCGTCATATAGGCCGGTTCGCCCCGGCGCGGCGGCTTCGCGAAGGTGCAGTAATGACAGACATCTCGGCAGAGATGCGTCAGCGGAATAAACACCTTACGCGAATAGCTGACGCGCGGCCCGTGCAACCAGTCGCGCAGCCGGGCCGCCGCGCCCATTAGGGCCTCAAGCGCATCGTAATCGGCTAGCGCTAGCGCCTCGTCGGGCTCCGGGCGACGATCAATATAGTGCAGAGGATCCATTAGGGACTTATATCCGTGACTGGCATCCGGTTTCGGCCTTGCCTTCGTTCCCGTTTTGCCCCAACTTGCGTGGCAAGGGCCTGTAAGCAGCCTTACCCAAACGCTCAGGCTCTGGGACACCCTTCATGGCCCTGATAGAGACCCACCGCCAGCTTGTCTACCGTCTGCTGCCGCCGCGCCAACTGGCTGCACCTGGAAGGGCTGCTTGAAGCAGAGCGCCAGCTCTACAATGCAGCGATCGAAGAGCGGATCGACTGCTATCGATTTGCTTTCGTTCCACTCCTACATGGCCTGAATAGCGATGCCGGCATGGGACAGGAACCTGCCCCCTGCCCGGAGCTTCTGAGTCCCGAGCAAAACAGGATGTGCCCCCACAGCTAGCTTCCTCATCGCCCGGGGCTGGGTCTATGCTGCAGACTAGGCTCCACAACTACCTCGGAGGAGACCGGCCATGCCCGCTGCGATCTCGCTCAAGGAATGCCGCGCTCTCGCGTTTGACGCCCTGTCCCACGCCGGTGTCTCGCACGCCAATGCGGAGGCGGTCGCCGACCATATCACCCGCGCCGAGGCCGATGGCTGCAAGAGCCACGGGCTGTTCCGGCTACCGGGTTATGTTGCATCGGTGAACAGCGGGGCCGCCGACCCGCAGGCCGAACCGGAGATCGTCGATGCCGCGCCGGGGTTGGTCGCCGTGGATGCGCGCCGGGGCTTTGCGCCGCTTGCCATTGCGCGCGGCCGTGGCGCGCTGGCCGACAAGGCGCACGAGCAGGGCATCGCCTGCATGACGATCCGAAACTCATTCAATTTCGCCGCACTCTGGCCTGACATCGAGCCTTTGGCGGAGGCGGGTCTGGTCGCGTTCACCTTCGTCAACTCGCAGAGCTTCATGGCGCCCGCCGGCGGCACGGAAGCGCTGTTCGGCACCAATCCGATGGCCTTTGCCTGTCCGCGCGGTGGTGGTAGGGCGCCGATGGTCTTCGACCAGGCGTCGGCGGCGATGGCGCGGGGTGAGATCCAGATTGCGGCGCGGGACGGCCATACGGTGCCCGCCGGCACCGGCCTCGGCTCGGACGGACAGCCGACGACGGACCCGGCAGCCATACTGGCAGGCGTGCAACTGCCCTTCGGGGGCTACAAGGGCTCTTCGATCGCGCTCATGGTGGAACTGATGACCGGGGGTCTCTCCGGCGGGTTCTTCGGCTATGAGAGCGCCGCCGACCACAAGCGCGACGGCGGCCCCTCCAACGGGGCCCAGTCCTTCATCGCCATCGACCCCGGGCGACTGGCGGGACCGGAATTCTTCGCCCATGTCGAGGCGCTGTTCGAGCGACTGCTTGCCAATGGCGAGGCCCGGCTGCCGGGTGACCGGCGCCTCGCTGCCCGCGCCCGGACAGCCGAAGAGGGCATAACGGTCGAGGACGCGCTCTACACCACCCTGCAGGGTCTTGCCGGCAGGGTTTGAACCGGCTTCCGGCTAGAGCCGTCTTGCGCTAGTGTCGCCCCGACCGATTGCGCTCGCCGGAGAGGGAACCGCCCGTATGGACTTTGATTTCAACGATCGGACCAAGGAACTGGTCGGCCGCGTCCAGGACTTCATGGACCGCTACGTTTATCCCAATGAGGATGTCTATTACGAGCAGCTCGAGGAAGGCGGCAACCGCTGGAAGGTCATCCCTGTCCTGGAGGAGCTGAAGGAAAAGGCGCGCGGGGAGGGCCTCTGGAACCTGTTCCTGCCCGAAAGCGAGCTCGGCGGCGGCCTGACCAACCTCGAATACGCCCCGGTCTGCGAAGTCATGGGCCGGATCAACTGGGCCCCAGAAGTGTTCAATTGCTCGGCACCGGACACCGGAAATATGGAGGTACTGGAACGCTATGGCACGCCGGAGCAGAAGAAACAATGGCTGGAGCCGCTGTTGGCAGGCGAGATCCGCTCTGCCTTTGCCATGACAGAGCCACGCGTCGCCTCCTCCGATGCCACCAATATCGAGAGCCGGATCGAGCGCGACGGCAACGACTATGTCATCAACGGGCGTAAATGGTGGACTTCGGGCATTGGCGACCCACGTTGCAAGGTCCTGATCTTCATGGGCAAGACCGCCCCAGACGGCCCGCGCTACAACCAGCAATCGATGATCCTGGTGCCAACCGATGCGCCCGGCATAGACGTCGTGCGGATGCTGAATGTGATGGGGTTCGACGATGCGCCGCACGGTCATGGCGAGGTGGACTTCAGGGATGTGCGCGTGCCGGCCTCGAACATGCTGCTCGGCGAAGGCCGCGGCTTCGAGATCGCGCAGGGTCGCCTCGGCCCCGGCCGCATCCACCATTGCATGCGTATCATCGGCGTGGCCGAGCGCGCGTTGGAGATGATGTGCCGGCGCGGTACCGAGCGGGTGACTTGGGGCACGGCTGTCGGCGATCGGGACAATTTCCGCGAGCGGGTGGCCGATGCGCGCATCAATATCGAGATGTGCCGCCTGCTGACGCTCAAGGCCGCCCATATGATGGACACGGTCGGCAACAAGGCGGCACGGCAGGAAATCGCCATGATAAAGGTAGCGGCACCGAACATGGCGCTGCAGGTGATTGATGACGCTATGCAGGCTCATGGCGGCGGAGCAATGAGCCAGGCCTTCAAGCTGTCATTCATGTGGTCGAGAATGCGCGCACTGCGCTTCGCCGACGGGCCGGACGAGGTTCACCGCCAGCAGATCGCGCGGCTGGAGATGCGCCGCCAGGTAGACTGGCCGCCCCGTGCCGCCCGAACCACGGCATAGACCGCAGACAGCACAACAGGGAATAACGGGAGCCAAAATGAAGCTCTATTTTGCGCCCAATACCCGTGCCGTCCGTTCGGCCTGGCTGATGTTCGAGTTGGGGCTCGACTTCGAGCTGGCGCGGTTCGACAAGCTCGGCGACCCCGCCATGCGCGCGCCCGAGTTCCTGGCGATCAGTCCGAACGGCCGCGTGCCGGTTCTTGAGGACGGCGAGGTGCGAATTTTCGAAAGCGCGGCCATCGCCGAATATCTGGTCGCGCGCCACGGCGGTGGACGGCTAGTGCCCGCCGCCTCGTCACCCGTCTTCCCGGACTACTTGCAGTGGCTGCATTACGGCGAAGGCATGATCATGGGGCCCATGAACAATTATGTGGTCGAGACCATCCTTCTCAAGCCGGAGCGCCGGTCGGAAGAGCACGCCACGCGCGCTCTTAGGCTGATGACGCGCACAGTCCAAGCGGTCGACACCCATATGGAAGGCCGCGCCTATCTCGCGGGCGCGTTCACGGCCGCCGACACGATCACCGGCCATGCCTGCCTGATGTGCGAACGTTTCGGCGTCGATTACTCGGACATGCCGCACCTTAAGGCCTATGTGGATCGGCTGAAGGAACGGCCGGCGCTGCAGAAAGCTCTGGCGCTCTGACAGAGAGCCGGGCGCCAGGGCGGGTGCCGGAGAGGGCATCAAGGGCGGCCGCGTCGTAATCGCGGCGAGCGCCTTCGGGCGTGACATAGCCGTCCGCCAGATCTTCCCGGAGCCGGGCCGGGTCGCGTTCCGCCGGCGGGCCGTAGCCGCCCGAGCCCGGCACGTCGAACACCACCAGCGCGCCAGCCGGCGCCTCGAAGGAGCCCTTGCTGTTCAGCAGGCGCTCCGTCCCGTCTGGATCGACGACCGAGATGCGGGCAGGTGCGCCCGCCGCCCCGCCTTCTATGCCGAAGGGCGGGGACTTGGTGCGCTCGCAACACACGGCGGCGTGCGCGTCGCGCTCCAGGATCCGCCAGGTCCGGCGCGTGCCGAGCCCGCCCCGCCAACGGCCCGCGCCGCCGGAATCAGGCCGCAGCTCGTAGGACTCGACCCGCACCGGAAAGCTCATTTCGATGAGCTCCACCGGCGTGTTCATCGTATTGGAAATGCCGCTCGCCACCGCGCTGATGCCGTCGCGGTCTGGGCGAGCGCCGAAACCGCCCTTGATCGTCTCGTAGCTGACATAGCGCTCTCCTGTGCGGTAGTCGGTACCGCCAAGCGTCAGCACAGCCGAGGTGCCCTGGGAGCAGGCCATCACCCGGTCCGGAACGAGCACCGCCAGCGCGCCGAACACCATGTCGCAGATCCGGTGCGACATCTCGTGATTGGCATAGACGACCGGGGCCGGATATTGCGCGTTCACCACCGAGCCTTCGGGCGCAAGCACCTTGACGGGGCGCCAGGCGCCGGAATTGGGCGGCACGACGCCCGCCGAGTCTATCACCATCTTCAGCGCCGCGAACACGCCCGAGGCGGTGACCGAGAGCGGCGCGTTCATCGGCCCGGCGACCTGCGGGTCAGAACCCTCGAAATCCACTCTCACCCCATCGCCCTGCTTGATGATGCGCAGCCTGATGTCGAAGGTTTCGTCCTGATGCGAGCCGGCGATGCCATCCCCGTCGCAAAAATCCTCGAACGCACCTTCCCCATCCGGGATGTCGCGCAGCAGCGTACGCATCATCGCCTCGGAGTAGTCCATCACCTCCTGCATGATGCGCCTGAGGGTGCCGGCACCATATTTGCCGGCAAGCGCGGCCAGGCGCTCGGAGGCTCGGCGGTTGGCCGCAATCTGGGCGCGCAGGTCGCCCCGGCGCTCGTCCGGGGTGCGGACATTGGCGAAGATCATGTCCTCCACATCGCGGTTGACGACCCCGCCTCGGTGAATGCGCACCGGCGGCAGGCGCAGTCCCTCGCCATAGATGTCCGTCACCGCGCCATAGCTACCAGGAGTGGCGCTGCCGATATCCGGCCAGTGGGCGCGCACGCAGCAGAAGCCGAGCAGCGCGCCGTCCACGAAAGCGGGCGAGACAACATTCACGTCCGGCAGATGCGAGCCACCGAAATAGGGGTCGTTGTGGACGAACACATCGCCCGGCTCGATCTCCTCCCAG
This sequence comes from Alphaproteobacteria bacterium, assembly GCA_026710105.1. GTDB lineage: Bacteria > Pseudomonadota > Alphaproteobacteria > Bin95 > Bin95 > Bin95. The sequence continues at coordinate 66,432 of JAPORR010000028.1, read as the reverse complement.
GCGCGCACCACCGCACGCACGGCATCCGGCATGGAACCCAGATGGATCGGCAGATCTGGGCCCTGAGCCACCATCTCGCCCCGGTCGTCGAACACGCCGCAAGAATAGTCCCCCGCCGCCTTCAGGATGGGGGAATAGGCCGTCTTGGCGAGTACCACCTTCATTTCCGCGGCGACCGCATACAGGCTGTTCTTGACGACCTCGAAGGTGGCGGCATCGGTCTTCGTGGCAGCAGCCATATCACGCACTCCTCGTCACCAGGATGAATCCGTGCTCGTCGCGCCGAGCCCGCCAGCCGGGCGGCACGACGGTTGTGCAGTCCATCTCCTCCACGATGATCGGGCCCGGGTGGCCCTCAGCGCCCGCGGGCAAAGCGCCCCGGGCGATAACGGGGCAGCGCACCGGCTCACCGAACCACCACACCTCGCGTTGTGGTTCCCCGGCGGCGGGCGGCGCCTCGGCATCCGCATGGAACGCCACGCCCGGCAACCGGCCCGTCGCGGTCACGCGGATATTCACCATCTGCACCGGCTCATCGGGGTTCTTGTGGCCGTAAGTGCGCAGATGCCGCTCATGGAACGCGTCGGCGAGTGCCTCCAGAAGGGCGTGGGTCACGGGGCCGAGGCCGAGTGGCGCGGTCAGCTCATAGGCCTGTCTGGCATAGCGGCAGTCGGCGGACCGTTCGATGGCACAGTCGGCCTCCGGCAGGCCGGCATTCCGCAGCATGGCACGTGCTGCTGCTTCCAGCTCCCCAAGGCGCTGGTCGAGCACGCGCGGATCGGCCTCGTCGATCCGCGCGTAGAAGGTGCGAGCATAGTCGCGGCGAAGATCCGTCGCGACCAGGCCGAGGGCAGAAAACCCGCCCGGGATCGGCGGTACGATCACCTCCGCAATGCCGAGCTCCTCCGCCAGCGCTGCGGCATGGACGGGGCCAGCGCCCCCAAAGGCGGCGAGCGAGAATTCGCGTGCGTCGTGCCCGCGCTCCACCGAGACGATGCGCAGCGCCTCCGCCATGCTGTTGTTGACGACCCGCAGGATGCCGGCAGCAGCTTGCGCCACATCCTGGCCGAGCGGATCCGCGATATGCTTGCGGATCGCCATCTCCGAGGCCGCCGCGTCGATGGGCAGCCGCCCACCCAGCAAGTGCTTGCGGCTGAGATAGCCCAGCACGACATTGGCGTCCGTCACGGTGGGCCGCGCGCCGCCCTGTCGGTAGCAAGCGGGACCAGGTTCTGCGCCCGCGCTTTGCGGTCCAACCCGGAGCGCGCCGCCCGGATCGAGCCAGGCGATGCTGCCGCCACCTGCGCTCACTTCCGCGAGGTCAATCACCGGCACCCTGATGGGATGGCCGGTGCCGTGAAGCCAGCGCCCGACATTGCCTTCGCCGCCGACCTCGTAATCGGAGGTGGTCTCGATGCGGCCGTTCTCGATCAAGCTTGCCTTGGCCGTGGTGCCACCCATGTCGAAGGAGATGAGGTTGGGCCGGCCGAGCTGCCGGCCCATGCGCTGTGCGGCGATGACCCCGGCAGCAGGTCCTGATTCGACCACTGCCGCCGGCATCTTCAGCGCCTCGGGCACATCGAATACGCCGCCATTCGAACCCATTACGTAGAGCGAGGGCAGGCCGAGCCCGGCAAGCGCCCCCTCCAGCCGGTCCAGATAGGAAGCCAGAACCGGCCCGACATAGGCACAGACCGCGGTGGTGCTGGTGCGCTCGAACTCGCGGATTTCGGGCAGCACCTCACTGGAGAGGAAGACCGGCAGGCCGGGAAGGGCGGCGCGGAGCCGGTCGCCCACACGGCGCTCATGCGCGTCGTTCAGGAAGGAAAACATGAGGCAGACGGCCACCGCCTCCACACCGAGCTCGTGAATACGCGCGACCACCGCGTCGAGCCCGGCTTCGTCGAGAGGCGTCACGACTTCGCCCTGGGCGTCGATCCGTTCCCGCAGCTCGAAGCGCCGGCGGCGCGGCACTAACACAGCCGGCGCGTTCTGGAAGAGGTCGTAGAGGTCCGCGCGGGCCGAGCGCCGGAGCTCCAGCACATCGCGGAACCCCTCGGTCGCGATGAGCGCGATATCGGCGCCCTTCTCCTCCAGCAGCGCATTGGTGACAACGGTGGTGGCGTGGGAGACGAGGGAGACCGACTCAGGCCCGATGCCGTGGTCGCGCATCGCCGCCCCTATGCCATCGACCACAGCGGCGCCGAAATCACGGGGCGTGGTCGGCACCTTGGCGATGCCGGCACGCCCACTCTCCTCGTCCAGCACCGCAACATCAGTGAAGGTGCCGCCGATATCCACACCGATCCGCCAGCCCATAGCACAGCCCCCTCCCACTTCGGGGCTCCAGCTTATATCAGTATGGGACTTAGCTTGTGTAGAAACTATAGAGCGACTTGACGAATACGGGATGGGGGCGGCCGCTGCTTCCGGTGGCCCTTCCCTGTCTTGCGAGAGCAGTCGATGCGCTCCTCAAGCGCCGCATTGTAGAGCTGGCGCTCTGCTTCAAGCAGCCCTTCCAGACGCCGCCAGTTGGCGCTGCACCAGCAGGTAGACAAGCTGGCGGTGGGTCTCTATCAAAGGCATAGGTGGCCGCTCCAGAGCATAAGCGGTCGGGCGAGGGCGGTCACGGGCACCCTCACCACGCATATTGGGATAAAGCACGAACAAGAGCAAGCCCGAAACCGGATGCTAGTCACGGATATAGGTCTATATATTTGGCAGGACAATCCGTCAAAGCAGCGATACAGGGGTCTAAAGGGCTCGTCGAGCGAGGAACACGCGTAATGCAGGCAGCAGGACAATTTCATCTTCCAAAAGAGCACGGACGCGCCCCAGGCCTGTCTGTCTCAATGGCGCGGACAATGGCAGCACTCGCCCTTCTGGGCGGGGCCTTCGTCATGCTATATCCGGATGCCGCCGCGGCCGCCGCGCCCGGAGCGGAGATGAAATTCGTCCTCGACAGCTTCGCCTTCCTCGTCTGGGGCGTGCTGGTGATGTGGATGTGCGCCGGCTTCACCATGCTCGAGGCAGGCTCGGTGCGCACCAAGAACGCCTCGGTCATCTGTCTGAAGAATATCGGCCTCTATGCCATTGCCGGGCTCACCTTCTATTTCATCGGCTACAACCTCATGTATGTCGGTGTCGAGGATGGCGGCTGGATCGGGACTTTCTCCTTCCTCTACGGCACAACGGCCGAGGAAATCGCCCTGCTGACGGCCGCGGACGCCGCGCCCGAACAGGTCGAGGCCGTGGTCAGCAATGGCTATGCCACCATGTCCGACTGGTTCTTCCAAATGGTCTTCGTGGCCACCACCGCCTCGATCGTCTCTGGAGCGCTGGCGGAGCGGGTCAAGCTGGTCTCGTTCTTCCTCTTCATCGCCATATTGACCGCCCTCATCTATCCCGTCGTCGGCGCCTGGACCTGGGGCGGCGGCTGGCTCGACGCCATGGGCTTTCAGGATTTCGCCGGCTCCACCATCGTCCACTCGACCGGCGGCTGGGCGGCGCTCGCCGGCGCGTTGATCGTCGGGCCGCGCCGCAACAAGTTCCGTGCGAACGGCTCCGCCAAGGCCACGCCGCCCTCCAATGTGCCGGCCGTGACGCTTGGTGTGTTCATCCTCTGGATGGGTTGGTTCGGCTTCAATGGCGGCTCGCAACTGGCGCTTGGCGGCGCAGCCGATGTCGTGGCGCTCGCCAATATCCTCGCCAACACCAATCTTGCCGCCGCTGGCGGCGTGCTGGCGGCGCTGGCGCTCGCGCGGCCGTTATTCGGACGCACCGACCTGCTGGCGGGCCTCAATGGCGCCATAGGGGGTCTGGTCGCCATTACCGCCGGGCCGGACCTCGTCGAGCATTACTGGGCAGTCGTGATCGGCCTGATCGGCGGCTCGGTCACCACGGCGGGCCTGAAGGTGTTGGAGGCCCTGAAGATCGACGATGTCGTGGGCGCGATCCCGGCGCATCTGTTCGCCGGTGTCTGGGGCACGATGGCGGTGTGCATCGCCGCCGGCGGCGATGTGTTGGTTCAGCTTACCGGGGTGCTCGCCGTTGGCGCCTTCGTCTTCGCTACGTCGCTGCTCGTCTGGCTCGGCATTAAATACACAATAGGTGCGCGTGTCTCCCATACGGTCGAGGAACTCGGCCAGGACGCCGCTGAACTCGGCATTGAGGCCTATCCGGAATTCGTGCTGATGCCGGAGGTGGATGACGACTGAGCGGGGGTTGAACCGGGGAATCGGAACAGAGGCAGGCACTGATTCGCGTCAGGCCATGCCGGCTTCGACACGGGGGTCGGCGCCAGCGCGGTCTTTGGCGGCGTCCGCGAGCCCCGGGTCGGGATCGCGAGGAAGCTGGATCATCACCCGCAGAATCTGGTCGCCGCGCGGGCCGCCGGCAGGGTCCGGCACGCCCCTACCCTTCAGCCGCAGCCGTGCGCCGGAGCTCGTCATCGGTGCGACCTGCACCGTCACCGGGCCGTCCAGCGTCGGCGCGCGCACCTTGCCACCCCGGACCGCTTCGGCGAGCGAGACCGGCAAATCGACCAGGATCGTGCGGCCTTCGCGCCGGAACCAGGGATGTGGCGCGACCGAAACCTCGACCTCAGCATCGCCCGGCGGGCCACCGGACGGGCTAAGCTCACCGCGCCCAGCAAGCCGGAGCCGGGCACCATCCTCGGTCGCTGGCGGTAGGCTAACCGCTACGGTTCGCCCTGATTTCAGCCGCAGCCGCACCGTGCCGCCCTTTGCTGCATCGATGAAGGGTACCGACACCCGATAACGCATATCGGCACCGCGCCGCGAACGGTTGCGGAAGCCGGAGAAGATGTCGCCGAACAGGTCCCCCGGATCGAATCCGGCATGGGAACCGAAATTGCCGAATCCACCGACCGGAGGCCGTTCGCGGCCCTGGGCGTCGATTTCGCCCCGGTCGAAGCGGGCGCGTTTTTCCGGGTCACCCAGCAGATCCCATGCGGCAGCGGCCTGCTTGAAGCGCGCCTCGGCCGCGGCATCGCCCGGATTGCGGTCCGGATGATTCTCCTTGACGAGGCGCCGGTAAGCGCGCTTCAGCGTGTCGCCATCGGCGTCACGTGGGCAGCCGAGTGCCGCATAGGGATCGTGCATCAGGCCGCGGGCTGGACGATCTTCCAGCTGCCGTCCGGCTGGCGGCAGGCGGTGCCATAACCGGTCTGCTCCTCGCCGCCGACGATGATGCCGGTCTGGAATTCGCGGCAATACCGGCCGGAGCTTTCCTGCCAGGTCCGGGTTGGCTCCACCCAGCCGGAATTGCCACTGTCCGGGTTTTTCCATGCCACGCGGTCGCCGGTGCGCCCACGCTCCAGCGCGCCCTGCGTCGTGCGCGCGGCGGTGATGCGATCAGCCTCATCCAAATCGCGGCCCAAGCGGCTGCCGAGCATGGCACCGAGCAGCGTGCCGGCGGCGATCGCCACCTTGCGTCCCCGGCCCTTGCCGACCTCATTGCCGATCATGGCGCCGCCGACGCCGCCGATAATGGTGCCTAGAGTCTGTTTAGGGCCCTGGTTCGGACCGCAGGCGGCCAGTAGCAGGGCAATCGTCGCAGCGACAACAATCTGTTTCATGGGAAGTTCGCCCCTTGCTTCAGCCAGCACGCCCTATTCGGAAGCACACTCTTGCCTCGACGGCGGCCCAGCCTATGGTGGGTTTCCACTGCCCAATAAAGGCGCCCCAGGAGCGTTCGTCAAGGGATGCATAACACGGAAGAGGCGGAAATCGGGCGCGATCCGCTGGGCGCGGTCCGGCGCTGGATCGAGGAGGCGGAGGCCTGCGAGCCAATGGACGCCAATGCGGCGGCGCTGGCCACTGTGGGTGCCGACGGCATGCCCTCCTGCCGCATTGTTCTGGTGAAAGCCGTCGAGCCGGAGGGGCTCGTCTTCTACACCAATTACGAGAGCCGCAAGGGCCGAGAGCTCGCCACCCGCCCGCAGGCAGCGCTGACCTTCCATTGGCGCGTGCTCGACCGGCAATTGCGGGTCGAGGGGCAGGTCGCGCGGGTCGAGGAGACGGTTTCGGACGCCTATTTCGCAAGCCGTGGGCGCGGCAGCCGGATCGGCGCCTGGGCATCGCGCCAATCGGAGCCTGTGGCCGACCGGGTGGCGCTCGCGGCGCGTGTGGCCAAGATGGAGGCCCGGTTCGGCACGGCCGCTATCCCGAGGCCGATCTTCTGGGGCGGGTTCCGTCTGCGGCCCGCGCGCATCGAATTCTGGCGGCGCGGAGACCATCGTCTGCACGACCGCCTTGTCTGCCGCGCGGAGCCAGGCGGCTGGACGAGGCAACGCCTGCAACCGTGACCGACCGGCCTATGACGGCCACAGGCGAGAACCCAATCGGCATCAATTAAATGAATACGTGCCCAAGCCGCTGCCGAAGAGGATAAGCAGGACTAAATGCAGGCATGCCTCTTGTCAGTGGTCGTCGACGATGTCTACTTCGGTCGAGTCAGGCACTGGCATCAGGGGCCGTCCAGAGGCACCAGACGGCAAGGAGCGGGGTTTCGCCGGCGCGCATAGTGTGCCAAGCATGGGGCGGGTTGTGCTGGAGGCTGCCCGCCGAGCGGGCGCGCCAGCCCAGATCCTCGCGCCACCAGTCGCCGGGCGCAAGCACGAAATAGAGTTCCTCCGGCGGGTGATTATGCGTCACATAATCGGTCCACGGCGCCACCAGGCTCACCCCGATGCGCACATCCGCACGCCGCTCGAGCCCGTCCGCGCCCACCAACACGGCATTGGCATGCGCCTTGCGGAAGGCCGGATCGTCGCCCTCGCCACCGAGGCGCGGTGCCCAGGAGAGCAGAGCGTCGAGGGCCCGAAGCGCGCGCGCCACCTGCTGCACTGGCGCCGGGCCGCGAGCGGCGTGCGCGAAGGCGTCTTCCAGTGCCCCCTCCAGAGCCGGGGCCGGGCGGCGCGGCTTAGGGGCAACAGGGGGCCGGTCTCCTGGCATCTCTAGCGCGGCGAACAGGCGGGCTGCGAGCGAGGCTTCCGGCCCGTCCGGCGATGTGGCCGCGCGCATCGCGTGCCCGAGCACCCATACAAATTGATCAAGGCCTCTGGGTCGCGGCATGACGGGCATGGTTCAGAAGGTCCCCGGATAGAGACCGCCATCCATCAGAACACTGTTGGCGGTCATGAAGCCGACATGCTGGCTGCACAGGAAGGCGCAGACCTTGCCAAACTCCTCCGCGGTGCCGAAACGCCCGGCGGGCGTGGCGGCCATGCGCGCGGCGCGCGCCGCCTCGACCTCGATGCCCGCCTGCTGCGCCGCATGGGTGATGCCGCTCTTCAGCCGGTCGGTGTCGAACGGCCCCGGCAGCAGGTTATTGATGACCACATTGCGGTCCATGACCTCGCGGCAGATGGTGTTGCAGAAGCCCTGAAGGGCTAGGCGCGCCGAGGTCGAGAGGCCGAGATTGGGCACCGGCATCTTGGTCGATTGCGAGGTGATGTTGACGATCCGCCCGAAGCAGCGCGCGGCCATGCCGTCCACCACGGCGGTGATCATCTCGGCATGGCCGAGCAGCTGGGCCTCCAGCGCCGCGAGCCAGCGCTCGCGCGTGTCGGTGCGGAAATTGCCAGGCGGCGGGCCGCCAGCATTGGTGACTAGAATGTCCGGCTCGGGGCAGGCGGCGAGAATCGCCTGGCGAGTCTCGGCCCGGGTGATGTCGCCGGCAACGGCTGCCACCTCAACGCCGGTGGCGGCGCGGATTTCGGCGGCCGTCGCCTCCAGTTCGGCGGCCGTGCGGGCATTGATGGTCAGGTGCACCCCTTCCTCGGCGAGCGCCATCGCACAGCCCTTGCCGAGCCCTTTGCTAGCCGCGCCGACAATGGCCCGCTTACCCGCGATTCCCAGATCCATCACTGTCCTCCCCCGGTTGGAATGCGCCCTTTTCGGAGGCGCTCTCTTCGAATGCGCCCTCGGCGAGCAGGTCCCGCACAAGGGCCGCGGTGATGCGGCGCCGCCCAGCAAGCCCGGCGCGGTCCAGACTATCTACCGCACGGCGCGCAGCAGCGAAACTGCGCTCGATGCGTCGTAGCAGCAGATCGAGCACCTCCTGGCTGATCTCGATCTGCCTGTCGGCGAATTGCTTGGCGAGCACGGCTTCGAGCAGGCGGTCGTCGGGCGCACGAATGGCAACAGCCGGGCCGGCGGCGAGGCGCGAGGCGAGATCGGCCGTTTGGATGCGCCAGCGCGCGGGCGGCAGGGCCGCGGTCAGCAGCAGCGAGCCGCCTTGGCTCGCCAACAGGTTGTAGAGGTGCAGCAGGGCCAGCTCGTCCACGGCGCTGTCGGCACCATCAATGACCAGATGCCGGCGCCCGCCCAGCAGGTTGACCGCACTGGCCTGCGCCAGCGCTGCCGGTGCCAGCATGGCCGCGGCGCTGCGGGCCTGCCAGACATGGGCGAGATGGGTTTTCCCGGCCCCCGCCAGCCCCCAGACGGTCAGCACCGGGGCCGGCCAGTCGGGCCAGCGGTCGATCCACGCTACCGCCTCGGCATTGCTGTCGGCGACCAGAAAGTCCTCCGCGCCCATGGCCGTGCGGTGGCCAAGATGGAGGACGAATTGCCGGCTATGAGCCGTCGTCGGGCGCATAGAGGCGGCTCTCCCGATATTGCTCGATGGCGAAACGCGCCAGCACGCCGAGCGCTGCTGCCGCCGGCAGAGCGACCAGCATGCCGAGGAAGCCCAGAAGAGAGCCACCGGCGAAGAGCGCGAAAATCACCCAAACCGGATGCAGGCCAACCCGGTCGCCGACCAGTTTCGGGGTGAGATAATTGCCCTCAACGGCCTGCCCGGCGAAGAAGATCGCCGCGACCAGCGCCACCCGCCAGAGCGTCTCGAACTGGTCCAGCGCGAGCCCGACCGAGATCAGCCCGCCCAGCACGCTGCCGACATAGGGGATGAAGGAGACCAGGCCGGAGAAGAGGCCGACGATGAAGCCGAACTCAAGCCCGACGGCCATCAGCAGGCATCCATAGCCGAGGCCAAGCAGGAGGCAGACCGTGGCCTGGCCGCGCACGAAGCCGGCGAGCGTGACATCGATCAGCGCCGCCTGCCTGCGGATGACGGGAGCGCTGCGGCGCGGTAGCAGGTCGTTGACGGCAGCGGTGATCCTGTCCCAATCGCGCAGGAGGTAGAAGGCGACGACGGGCGTGACAACCGCGAGACCGAGCAGGTTGACGAGCGCGAGCCCGCTGCCGAGCACGCGCCCGGCGATTTCACCCGCCCAGCCGCCCGCCCAACCAGCGGCCGTGGCGATATGGCCGGTTAGCGTCTGGCGTAGAGTCTCGAGGTGCTCCGGCGGGAGCTCAGACTGCACGCGCGCCACGATCTGCAAGGCGGCCTGCTCCAGCATTTCGATATAGCCGGGTAGGGCGGCGACAAGGCGGCCGAACTGGGCGTTGACGACCGGCAGGAGCAGCAGCAACACCCCGACGCTCGCCACCGCGAAGCCGATGAGCGCGAGCAGGGCCCCGGCTGTCCGCCCGACGCCCTGGCGCTCCAGCCGGTCGACCAGCGGATCGAGGAAATAGGCGATAGCGATGCCGGCAACAAAGGGCAACAGGATGTCCTGGAAGAGCGCAAGGAAGAGGATTGCCGCCAGCGCGATGACGAGCCAGATGCCGGCCTGTCTTGCAGGACTCACGCCGTGCCGCCTCCCCGTTCCAGCCGCATCATGCCGCGCATCCAGGTGATAACATAGACCCCGCCGGACACGGCCGTCGTCACAGTGACGACAGCATAGGCGCCCACCTCCACCAGCGGCATGTCGAACCTCCAAGCCAGCATGGCGAGTACACCGGCTGCAAACGCGAGCTGGGCGCAGGTATTGAGCTTGCTCGTCCAATGCGGGCGGACCGGCTGCGCAGACGGCATGAGAATCTGGCCGAGCAGCCAGCCGCAGACGATCAGCGCATCGCGGAACACCACCAGGATCACCAGCCAGGCTGGTAACAAGCCCCGGGCCCCGAGCGAGAGGAACACAGAGACCAGAAGCGCCTTGTCGGCCACCGGATCGAGCAGGCTGCCGAGCCGCGACACCTGGCCGAGCCGCCGGGCCAGCCAGCCATCGATAGCATCGGAAAGGCCCGCGAGCAGGAATACCCAGAGCGCCGCCTCATGCCAGCCGCGCACGATAAGCCATACCGCGGCCGGTACGGCCAAGAGACGCGCGAGCGTGATCGCGTTCGGCAGCGTCATCGCCCGCCCACCACGCGCTCAGCGGTCCAGCGAACGGAGCGTCCAGGCATTAGCACCGGCTGGTTCAAGCGCCAGGCCGTGGCGCTCCAGAACGCCCTGGAGACGCGTGGCACCGCCAGCGAAGCGGAAGCGGAACAGCGCCCGATCGCGCGCCAGCTCCGCGAGCTGAACCTGCTGGACGCCGCCGGCAGCCGCGAGCACCTCCTTCACCGCGATGAGGTCTGCGAGGTCGCGGAGCGCCGCCGTCGCCTCGAAGGTCTCAGCCACAGTGCCGGCCGCGACTAGATTGGCGCGCTTCCAGCTTTCCTGGATCTCGTCAGCCGCCGCGGCAGCAGCACGAGCACAGAGGCTTTCGACCGTCTCCCCGGGCCGGCCTTCGATGCGCAGAGTCTGGATTGCCCCGGCGGCAGCACCGGCGCCGAAACGCCTCAGCGCCACCTCCAGCACCGGGCGCGGCCCCACCAGACGATAGACGGCATGGGCGACCAGGGCGCGCCGGGCGCCGATGCGCGCCGCCGCCTGCAACAGGCGGGCACTATCACCATCGGCCGCGCTGTCGGCTGTGAGCATGGGAGGCGTCAGCATAGCGGGGTCGTCGGCCAGCGGCAGCAAAAGCGGCACCGGCTCGTTCACCGCCGGCCGCAGCGCCCAGGCCGCGCGCCAGGGATTGACGTCTTCCAGCAACAGCCGCAGCGAGCCCCACTCATAGACCGGGAAGACACCCACGGGGCCGCTCACCGATTCCGAGAACGGGATCCCGGCCTTCTGCAGCAGCGTGCGCACCGGCTCCGGATGGAACCCGACCGAAACGCGCGCGATGTAGCGTACCGGTGACTGGCGCTCTTCCAGCACCTGCACGCTGCGCATCGCCGCCGCCGCGACCGCGGGGTCGGGGGCCGGCAAGCGCTCGTGATCCTCACGCAGTGTCAGGCGGCGGAGCACCCTGTCAAAAGCTTCCAGGCGTGCCGCCGCCATCGCGGCCTGTTTCGCCTCGGCCGCAGACGGTGCCGACTCGTCTACGGCAAGGTTCTGCACCCGGTAGAGATCGACCTTGGCAGCCGCCGGCCCGCCCGGCGCCAGAGCCGCAAGCACCACAAGCGCCGCAAGACACGCCGCCAGCCGGAACAACGCTCGACGGAACAACGCTCGCATTGCGCCTCTTCGCCCGATGGATATTGTCGTGCGGGATTATACCGCCCCGGAGGCAGCATGGCGAGCGCGGACGGCGCGACCTACAAGGCGGCCGGCGTCGATATCGACGCGGGAGACGCGCTGGTGCGCCGGATTGCGCCGGTGGCAGCGCGGACGGCACGGCCGGGTGCCGACGCCCGGCTCGGCGGCTTCGGCGGCTATTTCGACTTGCGCGCGGCCGGCTTCCGCGACCCGGTCCTGGTGGCCGCAACTGACGGGGTCGGCACCAAGCTGGCCATAGCCCAGGCGCTCGGCCGCCATCGCGACATCGGCATCGACCTCGTGGCGATGTGCGTGAACGACCTAGCCGCGCAGGGCGCAGCGCCACTGTTCTTCCTCGACTATTTCGCGACCGGGGCGCTGGATCCGGCGGCAGCAGCGGCCGTGGTGGAAGGCATTGCGGCGGGCTGCATCGCCGCCGGCTGCGCGCTTATCGGCGGGGAGACAGCGGAAATGCCGGGTTTCTACCCGCCGGGGCGCTACGATCTTGCGGGCTTCGCCGTGGGCGCGGTCGAGCGCGAGCAGTTGGAGCAGCCGAGCGCCCACCCCGGCGACATCCTGCTGGGCCTCGCCTCCGACGGCCTGCATGCCAATGGCTTCTCTCTGGTCCGCCGGATCGTCGACGGCGAGGGCCTCAACCTTGCGGGCCCGTCGCCGTTCTCGGACGAGCTGCTCGGCGAGGCGCTGCTCCGGCCAACTCGTATCTATGTCCACCCCGTGCTGGCGGCGCGCGCGGCGGGCGGGGTGCGGGCGCTGGCGCACATCACCGGCGGCGGCCTCGTCGAGAACCCGCCGCGCGGCCTGCCATCAGGCCTCACCTTGCGGATCGACGCTGGTGCATGGCCGCTGCCGCCAGTCTTCGCATGGCTTGCGAGCCATGTCGCACCGGAAGAGCTTGCGCGGACCTTCAATTGCGGCATCGGCATGACCGTCGCGGCGGCGCCCGAGCGCGTGGACGCGCTGGCAGCGGGCTTCGAGGCGGCGGGCGAGTCGGTCTTCCGCATCGGCGAGGTCTTGGAGGGCGAAGACCTCGTCCTGGACGGCCTGCAGGGGTGGCAGCGGTGAGGGTGGGCGTGCTGCTGTCCGGCCGGGGCAGCAACCTCCAGGCGCTGTTGGATGCGCGGGCCGCCTCCTGGGAAGTCGCGATTGCGGTTGCCGATGTCGAGGACGCGCCGGGCCTCGCCCGGGCCGAGGCGGCGGGCGTGCCGGCGCTGGCTATCCCGCGCCGGGACTTTGCCGACCGGGCGGCATTCGAGGACGCGTTCGATGCGGCACTGCGCACGGCGGGGGCGGACCTCGTCGTGTTGGCAGGCTTCATGCGCGTGCTGGGCCCGGAGTTCGTGGTGCGCTGGTATGACCGCCTGGTCAATATCCACCCCTCGCTGCTGCCGGCCTTCCGGGGCCTCGACACGCACAGGCGTGCCCTGGCGGCGGGTGTCGGCTGGCACGGCTGCACAGTGCATTTCGTGCGCGCGGCGCTCGACGCCGGGCCTATTATCCTCCAGGCGGCAGTGCCGGTGCGCCCGGACGACACGGAGGAGGCGCTGGCGGCCCGCGTGCTCGCCCGCGAGCATCATGTGCTGCCGCAGGCGATCGGCTGGATTGCCGACGGGCGCATCAGGGTAGAGAATGAGCGGGTTGTGGCGGCCGATCCGGAAGATATGACGGTCAATCCGTCGCAGTGAGGGAGAAAAGCTCCGGCTTATAGTGGCAGCGTTTCTTCCGGCGGGGAGACGTGCGTGATGGCGGATTATAAGACAGCGGCGGAAAACGCGCGGCACCAGAATATCTGGGCCGGTTTCTGCCGGTTCCTCGGCTGGTCCACCGGTGGGGTCGTGGCCCTGTTGGTCATTCTGGCTGCAACGCTGCTCTAGCGCGGGGAAAGAAGGAAAGGCGATGGCCGGCGACAAGGTAAAGGTCGAGGTGGAGTTGAACCCTGACATGCTCACACTGCTCGACGATGCGGTGAAGGACTATCGCTTGGCGGACCGCAGCAAGGCGCTGCGCTGTCTGCTGGACTGGCTGGCCGCGGACGGCGACCGTGACACTGTCTTCAAGAAGATCCGCTGTCGGCGCTGCTGAGCGCCCCTGACAGCGCCCACGCGGCCGCCGCTTCGACGCTCGACACGCACGGCCCTGGCTCCGGCGGTGGGCGACGGATCATCACCACCGGAAGCCCGCGTTCACGCGCCGCAACAATCTTCGCTTCCGTCGCCGCGCCACCGGAAGCCCGCGTCACCAACGTGCCGACGCCGTAATCCTCGAACAGCCGTCGCTCGTCTGCGAGCTTGAAGGGCCCGCGTGCCAGCACCACCGCCGCGCCCTCAAGCGGCAAGGGGCCGGGCTCGATGCGCCGCAGCACGAAGCGCCGGCCGCGCACGCCCATAAAGGCCTCGAGACCGCCGGGGCCGAGCGCCAGGAACACCGCATCCGGCAGCCCGGGCAGCGCCCGGGCAGCGTCCGCCGCATCAGCCACCCAGATCCAGCGATCCGCCGGCTCGTGCCGCCACATCGGCCGTAGGACCGCGAGCCGAGGCACGCCAACCCGTTCCGCTGCCTCGCGCGCATGGGCGGAGATACGCGCGGCGAAGGGATGCGTCGCATCGACCAGCCTCTCGATGCGGTGTTCGCGGAGATAGCGCGCCAACCCTCCGGGGCCGCCAAAGCCACCGGTCCTGACCGCGCCCGCCAGCGCCGCCGGGTGCCGGGTGCGGCCTGCGAGCGAACTCGTGACCTGTGCGCGGCCCGCGAGCGCCCGCGCGAGCGACGCCCCTTCTCCCGTCCCGCCCAAGATCAGGATGCGGGGGCCTGGCCCCTGGAAGATCACATCCAGCAGCCCGGCTGTGGCATGCAGGTCTCCGATCCGGTGGTCGCCAGATGGTTATCCCAGCGGCGGGAATCCGGGAATCCAGCAGCAAGCCGCCGCAGCGTGCGCGCGTGCCCGTCCAGCAGGAATATCCCATCCTGTCCGCTGCTTACCAGAAACTCCCCGGGCCGTCTTCCCGGCGCCAAGCCGCAGCAATCGGCCAGCCGGGCTGAATGAAGAAACCTGCCGTTTGCGCCGTCCCAAACGGTGACGATATTGCCGCGAGGGGCGGAGACGGCGAAGGAGCGGCCTGCCGGATCGAAACAGACATCACCACAATATTGCTTCATGGCGCGCAGGATCGACGGCGGTGCCTCCAGCGGGCGGAGCGGCCCATCGGCCCCGCAAAGCGCGACAAGCGGCACGCGGTCTCCGCGCGGTCCCTCATATTGCATGGCGACCGCAATCCAGCCCTCCCCGCCAACAGCGAGATGACGAATACTCAACTGGCGCAGGCCAGCCCCGAGACCGAGCTCCCGCCGCAACGCGCCCATCTTGCGGTCGATGAAGCAGAGCGACGGCTGCATTGCCGGCAGGTTGAGCTTCACCCTCGGATAGTCCGGATGGGTGTGGATGCCGCCATTGGCGACGGCCAGCGTCCGTCCATCGGGCAGCAACCGAATGTCGTGGGGGCCGACGCCGCCGGAGGAGAGCTCGCCCAGCCGCCGGAAACCGTCCCGAGCGTCATATATGCCGATGATGCCGCAGCCCGCCTCGAAGTCATTCTCCGTAGCGTAAAGCAGCCGCCCGGACCGATCGAAGACGCCGTGGCCCTGGAAACGCCGGTCCTGCGGGGGCTCGATGCTGTGCGAGACGGTGCCCCGGTCGATATCCAGCGCCAGCGCGAATTCACCCGGGCGCCGTGCAAAATGCACAGCAAGGCGGCCGTTCGGGCTTATGGCAAAGGCGTGCCCACGCGCCGGCAGCGCGCAATCGAACAACGCCTCGCCGGATTCCGAGAACGCAGCGACCCGAAACCGGCCGGGCGTGGCGGCCTCGCCGGCGGAAAGGTAGCGGTGCTTCCTCCGCCCCGCTCCCGCGCCCCTCGACCAGAACGATGCCCCGAGGCCGCTGGCGAGAAGCCGGAGCGCCTGCCGGCGGTCAATCGCCATCGAGCGCATTGAAGCCAAGTGGCAGGTCGAGGGCCTTGGCCAGCCGGTCCCGCACGATCTGCCGGAGCGCCTGCGCCTGGACCCGCAGCTTCTCGACGGTTTTGCGTTGCGCAGGATCGGCGGCGGCGGATTCTAGCGGCCCTTCTATCGACTCCGCCGTCGCGAGCGTCGCGCGGAAGCCTTTGCGAAGCAGCCTCTCCAGCTTGTGCTCGGATTTCGGCAGCAAGGCCGCAAGGCCCGGCCCGGCCCCACCCGTATAGAGCTCCTGCAGCGCCTCCAGATTCAGGACGATGTTCCAGAGCGACCGGCCGGTTAGGCGCGATTCCGCCAGATTTGGGCGGACTTTGCCGGCGTCCTTGCCGATGACCGGCGCTATTTTCAGATCCACGATCCGTTGCAGCCCGTCATGGAGGCTCTTGAGGAAGGCCAGCGCCGCCTCGCCATGGCTCTCGAAATACGGGTTCTCCGGGCCGGGGCTGGCAAGGCGCGCGATGAACGGGTCCGCCCCGCTCCACCAGTCGGACGCCATCCCGGTCGCCATCCCGCGCATATTCCCGGCGATCGTGGAAAGCAGTGAGCATTGGGCAGGCGCCGGGGCGGGCGCCGGGACCAATGCGTTCTGGTCGTAAAGCAGGAACTCGGCGGCGAGCAGGCCCTGCACCGCCGCGCTGGCGTCGCGGAAGGGTGCGGTGGAAGCCGCACCCTCTGCGGCCAGCCGCTTTGCAATCGCCTTGCCTACCTTCCCTTGCGCCTCGGGCCAGAAATGGAACCGGTGCATGCGCATGAACGACTCGGCTGGCCCGAAACGCAGGTGCTCGGCGCTCATCCAGGCGTCCATGAGGGACTGGAACCCGGCCTCGGCCCCGCTCAGCGTCGAGGAGTCCGGGCGGGCGCAAAGCGGTTCGACGGCGGCCTCGAACTCCTCCGCCGCAGCGGACAGCCGTTCGTAACGGGGGCGTATATGGTTTTCCGCGAGTGCCGCGTTGACGCTTGCAAAAGCCTCCGCCGACGGCCCAGCGGCGGCCGGCGCAGCCAGCGCGAGCAATGCGGCCAGCGGCGTCAACAAGGCGATGGCGTGCCTCATCGGCTGCTTCCTTTCCTCAAAGCGAGCGCAGGAACGCCAGCAACGCGTCCCGCTCGTCCCCGGTCATCCCTACCACCGCCTGTTTCGCGGCCTCCGCCTCACCGCCGTGCCAGAGCACGGCCTCCAGCAGGCCCCGCGCGCGGCCGTCATGCAGGAAGAAGCTGTGGCCGTTCACGGCTTCGGTAAGCCCGATGCCCCAGAGCGGCGCGGTACGCCATTCGCGGCCCGTGGCGCCGCCTTCGGGCCGGTTGTCCGCCAGTCCGGGGCCCATATCGTGCAGCAGCAGGTCGGTATAGGGCCAGATTAGCTGGAAGGATTGCTCCGGCCCGATGGAGTCGCGACCCGTCACGAATTTGGGCGTGTGGCAGGCCGTGCAGCCGGACTCGTAGAACAGGCGCTTGCCGCGCAGCACCTGCGGGTCGCCCGGGCCGCGCCGGGCCGGCACGGCGAGGTTACGGGTATAGAAGGCCAGCAGGTCGAACAGCACCTGCCTCGCCTCGGCGCCCTCGGCATTGTCATCGCCGTGAGGGGCGTTGCGGCAGGCCGCCTGCCTTTCGGTGCAGTCGCCCCAGGGCGTTGGATAGAGCGGCGTCGAAATGCCGATATCGCCGCGAAACGCCGCCGCCGCCTGCTGGACGAGCGTCGGTTGCCCGGCCTTCCAGCCGAAGCGGCCCAGCATGACCCTGCCATGCTCGTCGCTCCACACGAGGTTCGGGCGCCCCGAGATGCCGTCGCTGTCGCGGTCGTCCGGGTCCGCGCGGGCGAGGATGTCGGCTTCCGGCACCGCCTCCAGCAGGCCGACGCCGATCATCGGCGGGGCAGTGCGCGGCGACAGCCGCACATCCGGGGCGGGCAGGCCGTAGCGCAGGTCGGCGAGGCCATAGCGGGGCCAGCGCAGGGAGGCCGAGCCGCCATCGGCCAGCCTTACCGGAATCTCCTCCCAGGCGGCGGTTATCCGGCCTTCGGCGGACACGCCCTGCACGGAGCGGTTCTGCAACTGGCCTCCATAGACGGGGTCCGGGTCCCTGCCGTCGGTTCCGGCGGACAGGCGGAACACCATCGACACCGCCGGGTCGCCAGGCACGGGCGGGCGCCCGCGTCCGTCCTTGACATGGCAACTCTGGCAGGAGCGCGCGTTGAACAGCGGCCCCAGCCCGTCCGACGAGCGGGTCGAGCTCGGGGAGGAGACCCAGATCTTGACGAAGACGCCGTCGCCGACCTCGAAATCGAGCTTGCGCTCGAAGGGC
The DNA here is from genome assembly GCA_026710105.1 of Alphaproteobacteria bacterium. Lineage (GTDB taxonomy): Bacteria > Pseudomonadota > Alphaproteobacteria > Bin95 > Bin95 > Bin95. The sequence continues at coordinate 48,702 of JAPORR010000028.1, read as the reverse complement.
ATGTTTGCCGAGGGATGCGAAAAAGCGTCGCGGTTCGGCGTGGCGAAGGAAGTCGCCGCACCGCCAGGCCGCCTTTCATAGCGCTCGGGGGCAGTGAAATCGGTCGCAGGCCGTGTCACGGCCTCGATTCTTGCACGGTCTACGCTATCGCCGGAAGCCAACGCGATGTCGGGGGCGCAGAGCGCGGCAAGCGCTGCCGCGACGACGCCATGCCTGAACCCGGCCATCGAAAAATCTCCCCTCCGGGGTTGACAGCTATGATGATAATGCGAATCGTTATCGTTCGCAATCTGGACGAATGGAGCGCATCCATGAAGAAGCACAGAATGCTGGCCGCGGCCTTCGGCGCCTGTCTGCTGGGATCAGGCCTAGCGGTCGGCGGCGCAACGAAGGCTGCGACGGCCCGCGGCGCACCCGAAGGCCGGGTGCTCTCGCACTATGCAGCGTTGGCTCACGCTGTCTATGAGGACTCACTCATCACCGCCCAGGCCCTGCAGGCGTCAATAAACCGGCTGGTCGCCGCCCCGTCGGAGGAGACGCTCGCGGCAGCCCAGGGGGCTTGGCTGGACGCGCGCGTACCCTACCAGCAGAGCGAGGTCTATCGGTTTGGTAATGCCCTAGTGGACGATTGGGAAGGCAAGGTCAACGCTTGGCCACTTGATGAGGGGCTGATCGACTATGTCGATGCCGGCTATGGCGACTCGTCCGGGTCAAACCCCGGCTATACCGCCAATGTCATCGCCAACGCCATGTTCACCGTCTCGGGCGAGCAGATCGACGCCCGCATGATCGACGCAGCGCTCCTAGCGGACCGACTGCACGAACTCGGTGGTGTCGAGGCGAATGTCGCCACCGGCTACCACGCCATCGAATTCCTGCTCTGGGGCCAGGACCTGAACGGCACCGGGCCGGGCGCGGGCGCGCGGGCGGCGACGGATTTCGACATGACCAACTGCACCGGCGGCAATTGCGACCGGCGCGCTGTCTATCTCAAGGTTGCCGCCGGCCTGCTGGTGGATGACCTCGCCTGGATGACAGCGCAATGGACGCCGCATGGCCCCGCCACGACGGCGCTGGTGGGTGGCGATGCTGCGGAAGGCTTGGCAACCATCATCACCGGTATGGGCAGCCTCTCCTACGGCGAACTCGCCGGCGAGCGCATGAAGCTCGGCCTGCTGCTGCACGATCCGGAAGAGGAGCATGACTGCTTCAGCGACAACACGCATAACTCGCATTACTATGATGCGCTCGGCATAAGGAACATCTATCTCGGCGAATACAGGCGGGTCGACGGCAGCACGCTGTCGGGCCCGAGTCTGTCCTCGCTCGTCGCCGCGGTCTCGCCGGAAGCGGACAGGACGCTGCGCGCGGGCCTCGACGCCACTATGGCGGCGATGACTAAGATGGTGAAGGCGGCGGAGGCCGGTGAGGCCTACGACCAGATGATCGGCGAGGGCAATACAGCCGGCAATGCGCTTGTGCAGGCCGCCATCGACGGGCTCACCACCCAGACCGGGGCGATCACCGCGGCCGCTGGAGCGCTCGGGCTGGTGAACATCGAGTTCGAGGGTTCGGACAGCCTCGACGACCCCGAGGCGGTCTTCCAGTGATCCGGTAACGGAAAACGGCAGGGAAGACGCTCCTCCAGCCTCCCCTGCCGCTGCACGGGCGGTGCACCGCGCAGCGCCGCCCGTGCATCACTCTAGTAGTATCGCGGCACGCCCGTCACCTGTCGCTGCGCGGACATACCGTATTCGGGGCAGGCCGGAACGGAAATACGACCGAAAGGAACGACACGCATGAGACTCCCCGGATTATTGGCGACGGCCGCGCTGATTGCTTGTTTGCTACCAGGCAGCGCCTGGGCGCAGAGCGGCGCAGACGCCCGGTTCGAGGCGCTGGAGCGGCGCATCCAGCAGCTCGAGGAGCGCCTCGCCGAGCGCGACGCCGCCATGGCAGAGAAGGAGCAGGCGCTCGCGAAGCTGCAGGCGAAGGTGGCCGTGCAAGAGCAGACTGCCGCCGACATCCGCGCAGAAGTGGCGGAATCCGGCGCCGGCGGCTGGACCGACGGGCTGGAGATCGGCGGCGCCGTGGAGGTGCTGGTCTCACATGACAGCCCGTATGAGGGCAACTCCACCAGCAACAACGAGACGGACACGGTGGAGGTCGCGCTCGCGGCCGGAATCGGCGATTACGCCAGCGCCGAACTGGTGCTGGAAAAGGACGACGAAGACAAGGTGGAGGTCGCCGATGCGTTCTTCACCATCGATTCCGGCGCCGGCGTATCGTTCAGCGCCGGCAAGATGGGCCTGCCCTTCGCCGATTTCGAAACCAACCTCGTCTCCGACCCGATGGCTTTGGAGATCGGCGAGGCGGTCAAGAACGCGCTCATGCTTTCTTTCGAGTCGGAAGCCGGCTTCTCCGCTTCGGCTTACACCTTCAACGGCGATGCCGATTACAACGGTCGGGACCGCATCGACAAGGTCGGCGCGCAGGCCGGTTTCGGCACCGAGATCGGCGGCATGGGCGTTGAGCTCGGCGTTGGCTGGATCAGCGACATTCGCGAGGCGGAAGGATTCGTGGAGGGCGAGCCCCCCGAAACCGCCAAGAAGATCGACGGCTTGGCGGTCTCCGGCGGCCTGAGTTTCGGCCCCCTGTCGTTCCTCGGCCACTACATGACCACACGCGACAAGGTGGATGGGGTCGATTGGACAGTTGCGGATCTTACTGCGAATGAGAGCTCAGTCACCTACGAAACACAGCCTGTCCTCACAGATCCGATTTTGGATAGATCATTATTGGGGGACCCCATAGACGACGATCTTGGATCCGTTGGTGTGGCCGAGCCGTCGGCCTGGGGCGTCGAGATGGGCTATGCCTTCGAGGCGGGCGGGCGCGAAATCGGCGTCGCCCTCGGCTATCAGCGGACGCACGAGGCCCTCGCCCTTGAGATGCCGGAGAGCCGAGTGCTGTTCGGCCTCTCCACCGAGCTCGTCGAGGGCATCGGCATCGCGCTCGAATACGCTCGCCGCAACGACTACGGCACCGGCAGTTGCGCCGGCTGGGAAGTCGACCTCGGCGAAGATGAGAAAATAGGCGGGGAGAATGGAGACGCAGATACCTGGTCCGCAATCTGCGGCACCGGCAAGAGCGGCAGCACCGTCTCCCTGCTGCTCTCCGCTGAGTTCTAGCCTCGCAGTAGATGTCCGGGGGCAGTGCCCGGCGTGGGAAGGCCCGGAGGAAGGAAGAAAGACTCACCCTACAAACACCCTGGGCGCGGCTGGGGATGACGGCTCCGATACAAAGGTTTCGCCATGCTCATCCTGAGACACATCGACTCCAAGACCCTGGCCGCTCTGCTGCTCGCGGCGGCGCAGTCCTACCGCACCCCCTCGGCGTCGAAAGAGGGCCCGGCCAGCACCGCCGCTGACAAGGCGAACAGGCCCTGTCAAGAGCCAGCTGCCGCGCCGCGCGAAAAGAGACCGCCCGCCAGCTTCAGCTGCACTGACGCCACTGCCCCACCAAAACCCGGCCTGGGTCTGCTGCCCTGAATAAAATTCTTGCTTTGTTCCTGTTCCCGGGTTATCAGTACCGCATGCAGACGATCCGCAAAGGGCGCGGGGCGGCGAGCAACCGGGCGGGGCGCTATGAGCGTGCGCGGCCGGAGGCATTCGACGACGGCTGGGGCACGGTGGAGGACGACCCGCCGCCGCTGCGCACGACCGTCACCGAAGAGGCACCGCGCCATGCCATAACCCGCAACGACTCGCCCGACATCGGCTTCGACCGCTCGATCAACCCCTATAGAGGATGCGAGCATGGCTGCATCTATTGCTATGCGCGGCCGTCCCATGCCTGGCTCGGGCTCTCGCCGGGGCTCGATTTCGAGAGCCGGCTGTTCGCCAAGCCGAACGCGCCCTCGCTCCTGGAACAGGAGCTGGCGCGGCCTGGCTATCGCTGCCGCGTGCTCGCCATCGGCACCAATACGGACGCCTATCAGCCCATCGAGGCGCGCTATGAGGTGATGCGCGGCATCCTCGAAGTGCTCGCCCGCTGTCGGCATCCGGTCACAATCACCACAAAGTCCGCACTCGTGCTGCGCGACCGGGACCTGCTGGCGGACATGGCCCGCGACCGGCTCGCCCATGTCACTATGTCGGTGACAACCCTCGACCGGCGGCTGGCGCGCCACATGGAGCCACGCGCCGCCACGCCAGCGCGGCGGTTGGAGGCGGTGGCGGAACTGCGGGAGGCCGGCATTCCGGTTGCCGTCAATTTCGCGCCCATCATCCCGGCGCTGAACGACCACGAGCTGGAGGCGGTGCTGAAGGCGGCCCGCCAGGTTGGAGCCGTGAGCGCCGGCTACACCATGCTGCGCCTACCGCTGGAGATTGCGGACCTCTTCCGCGAATGGCTCGAGGTCCATGCGCCGGACCGGGCGGCTCGGGTGCTCTCGCGGGTCCGCGACATGCGCGGTGGCCTGCTCTACAAGAGCGGCTTCCATACGCGCATGAAGGGCGAGGGGCCCTATGCCGAGACGATCGCGAAACGGTTTGCGCTCGCCTGCCGCCGGCTCGGCCTCGAACGCGGTTACGGGGCCCTCGACGAAACCCGCTTCTGCCCACCCGGCGCGCAGTTGCAGCTGGCGCTCTGAAATGCCGGACTTTTCGCTGGAGCGAGCCTGGCAAGGGCCGGTGGCGGGCGTGGACGAGGTTGGCCGCGGCGCACTCGCCGGGCCGGTCATGGCCGCGGCAGTCATCGTGCCGGAGGTACGCCGCCGGGCGGTCGCCGCGCTCGGCCTTGACGATTCCAAGACGCTCGGGCCGAAACGCTGCCAAGAACTCCACTGCCGGCTGGCGCGACTGGTGGCCGTCGGCTTCGGCGTGGCATCGGTCGAGGAGATCGACCGGCTGAACATCTTGCAAGCGACGCTACTCGCCATGCAGCGCTCGGTGGCCGCCCTGCCGATCAGGCCCGAGATAGTGCTGGTGGACGGGAACCGCGCGCCCACCCTCGACTGTCCGGTCCACACCGTCACCGGCGGGGATGCGACCTCGCTCTCCATCGCCGCCGCCTCCGTGCTCGCCAAGGCCGCGCGCGACCGGCAGATGGCCGCACTCGACCGCGACTGGCCGGGCTATGGATGGACGCAGAACGCAGGCTATGGCGTGCCGGCGCATCGGGCCGCGCTTGCTCGCCTCGGGCCCACCCCTTGTCACCGTCGTACTTTCAGACCTGTTTCCAAGCTACTGATTCCGAAAGATTCTTGACGGCGCGGGCGTCGGGACTCACACTCGCCGCCAGCGGGAAAGGGCGGCGTTTCTTGAAAACCGACTATATCGAGTGCGGCGACTGCATTGCAGCGATGGAAGCCTTACCGGAGGCGTCGGTCGATCTTGTCTTCGCCGACCCGCCCTATAATCTTCAGCTCAGGGGCGCGCTGCACCGGCCGGACAACAGCCGCGTGGAGGGCGTCAAGGAAGACTGGGACTGCTTTGCCAGCCTCGCCGACTATGACGCCTTCACCCGCGCCTGGCTCACGGCCGCCAGGCGAGTGCTGAAGCCCGACGGCGCGCTCTGGACCATCGGCAGCTATCACAATATCTACCGCCTGGGCGTGGCCTTGCAGGATCTGGGATTCTGGCTTCTGAACGAGGTCGTCTGGCGCAAGTCCAACCCTATGCCGAACTTCCGTGGCCGGCGTTTCACCAATGCGCATGAGACGCTGATTTGGGCCGCGCGCAGCGAGACGGCACGCTATGTCTTCAACTATGACGCGCTCAAGGCGCTGAATGACGGCCTCCAGATGCGCAGCGACTGGCTGCTGCCGATCTGCACCGGTTCTGAGCGGCTGCGGGACGGCGGGCGCAAGCTGCACCCGACGCAGAAGCCCGAAGCCCTGCTCCACCGGGTGATCCTGGCGGCGAGCCGCCCGGGGGACATCGTGCTTGACCCATTTTTCGGCACCGGCACGACGGGAGCCGTCGCCCGGCGGCTGCGCCGGCGCTGGATCGGCATTGAGCGCGACGAGACCTATGCTGCCGCTGCCGAAGATCGCATCCGCCACGTCGAGCCGGCCGCCGACCCCGAAACGGTCGCCATGCCGGAGAAACGGGCCGCACAGCGCATCCCCTTCGGCTCGCTGGTGGAGCTCGGGCTGCTGGATGTGGGGCAGGTGCTGACTGACCGCAGCGGGCGGCTGAGCGCCAAGGTCCGTGCCGACGGCACGCTGATCGCCGCCGACCATCGTGGCTCGATCCACAGCGTCGGCGCTGCACTGCAGGGCGCGCCCGCCTGCAATGGCTGGACCTTCTGGCATCTGCCGACCGACCGCGGGCCGATGCCGATTGACGTGCTGCGCCAGCAGGTGCGCGCACGAAACGGTGAGGGAGGTGCCTGACGGGATGGCAAGCGACAATGCCGACTGGCTCGCCCTGACGCAGGAAGAGGCGCTGGAGCCCGACCTGCCGATCTGCGACCCACATCACCATCTCTGGGAAGCCCGCACGGGCTATGTCCAGCCGCGCTACCTGCTGGATGATGTCCTAGAGGACCTAACGGGCGGCCACAATGTCGTCAGCACCGTCTTCATCGAATGCGGCGCCATGTTCCGGACGCAAGGACCGGAGGACATGCGTCCGGTCGGCGAGACCGAGTTTGTGGCCGACATTGCTGCCATGTCGGCGGCCGGCGGCACGGCGCGAGTCGCCGCCGGGATTGTCGGCACGGCATATCTCGACCGGGGCGACAGTGCGGCGGCCGTGCTGGACGCACAGATCGAGGCCGGGCAGGGGCGGTTCCGCGGCATCCGGCAGGGCGTTACCTGGCATGAGAGCGCGCAGGTGCCCAACCACCGCACTGCGCCGCCGCCAGGGCTCTATGACAGCGCTGGTTTCCGAGCCGGCCTCGCCCATCTGGCACCGAGGGGGCTCACCTTCGAGCTTTGGTGCTACCACACCCAGCTCGACGAGGCGGAGCGACTGGTCCGTGATTTCCCCGACCAAACCTTCATTCTCGACCATTTCGGCGGACCCCTCGGCATCGGCCCCTATGCCGGGCGCGCCGACGAGGTGTTCGCCGACTGGTGCCGGGCGGTGGCGCCCGTCGCCGCCTGCCCGAATGTCATGGCCAAGCTCGGCGGGCTTGCCATGGAGGTCAACGGCTTTGGGTGGCATGAACGTCCGCGCCCGCCGACCAGCCAAGAGTTGATGGCCGCCTCGCGGCGCTATTACGATACGGCCCTCGAGTTGTTCGGTACGGACCGCTGCCTGTTCGAGTCGAACTTCCCGGTCGAGAAGGTGAGCTGCAGCTACACCGTACTCTGGAACGCCTTCAAGCGCCTGACGGCCAGTTTCTCGGCGGCCGAAAAGGCAGCGCTCTACCACGACAATGCCGCCTATCTTTACCGCGTGTGACAGGTTTCGTATAACGGCGCCGCCTTACCCCGCCCGGACGAGGCAAGCAGCGTAGAAGCCGTCCATCCCGCCGCGCTCGGACAGCATGGAGGGCAAGGTTCGCAGCCCACCATCGGGTGCCATTGCCTCCGGCAGTGCCGGCAGGGCGACCCGCTTCAGCGCGAAATCCGGCCACCCAGCAAGAAAGGCGGCAATGCGCTCCGGCCCCTCCTCCGGCTCCAGCGAGCAGCAGGCATAGACCAGCCGCCCGCCCGGCGCCGTGGCGCGGGCCGCGCTGGCGAGCAGGCGGTCCTGGAGCGCCGTCAGCCGGTCGAGCTGCCGCTCGGCCCGCCGATGCGGAATGTCGGGATGGCGGCGGATGGTCCCGGTCGCGCTGCAAGGGGCATCCAGCAGTACGGCGGGGAAAGGCCGCTCCGGACGCCATTCGGCGGCATCCGCCTCGACCCACGCGGCTTCGAGGCCGAGGCGGGCGAAATTAGCCCGCGCCGCCGCCAGCCGGCCCGGCGCGCGATCCACCGCCGTCACCCGGCTCCCGGCTGCGGCGAGCTGGGCCGTCTTGCCGCCGGGCGCTGCACACAGGTCCAGCACGCGCAGGCCGGCGATCGGGCCTAGCAGCTGCGCTGGCAGGGCGGCTGCCATGTCTTGGACCCACCAGCTGCCCTCCTCGTAGCCGGGCAGCCGCCCGACCGCGCCCGGCCTCGCGAGGCGCAACGAGCCGGTCGGCAGGGTCTCGCCCATCGGCAGCGGCCCCGGGGCCTCCAGGCCACGCAGCGTGAGGTCCAGCGGCGCCTCGCGCAGATGTGCCTTGGCGATAGCGCGGGTAGCTGGCTCACCATAGGCCGCCCGCCAGCCGGCCCACAGACGCGGCGGCGTGTTCAGCCGGGCCGCGTCCTGGTCCGCCGTTAGGGCCGGCCCCTCACGGGCCGAGCGACGCAGCACGGCATTGACCAGCCCTTTCATGCGCGGTGGCGCCAAGCTGACGGCTGTATCGACGGCAGCATGGGCCGGCGCCGCGCCGAACAGGATCTGCGCCATGCCGAGCATCAGCAGCAGCCGGGTCCGCTCCGCCCCGCGCGGCAGAGGCCGGACCAAGAAACGGGTCAGCAGCGCATCGATCTGGCCCGCCCGCCGGAGCGTCGTCGCGGCGAGGCGACGCGCGAAGGCTCGTTTCTCCGGGCTGCCCCGGTCCGGCGGGAGATCTTCGAGCGGGCGTCCTTCCAGCAGGACGCAGGTGAGCAGGTCGAGGGCGAGCGCGCGCGCCGCGCTGCCGCTCACGCCCAAGGGCCCTTGCGGCGTAGCCCTTGCATCCAGGATGCACCCGTGGGCGCGCCGGCGGACCGGCTGACAGGGCGGGGCCGCTGAGAGCGAGCCATCTCCTGCAGGGCCCGCACCCGGTTGGCCGTCGCGGGATGGGTTGAGAACAGCTTGTCGGCCGCATGTGCATGCAACGGGTTGACGATGAACAAATGCGCCGTGGCCGGGTTGCGCTCAGCGGCGTGGTTGTCGATGCCGGCCGCTCCCCGCTCCAGGCGTTCGAGGGCAGAGGCGAGCGCGAGCGGGTCGCCGCAGATCTCCGCGCCCAGCTTGTCGGCCTCATATTCGCGCGCCCGGCTGATCGCCATCTGCACCAGCATGGCGGCCATGGGGGCGAGAACCGCGATGAGCAGGGCGCCGACGAAGCCGAGCGGGCTATTGCGCCCCCCGCCGAAAAACAGGCCGAAATTCGCCAGCATCGACACCGCGCCTGCAACCGTTGCGGTGATCGTCATGATGAGCGTGTCGCGGTTCTTCACATGCGCGAGCTCATGCGCCATCACGCCGTCGACCTCCTTCGGCGACAGGCTCTGGAGCAGGCCTGTGGTGGCGGCGACGGCAGCATTCTGCGGGTCGCGCCCGGTGGCGAAGGCGTTGGGCTGGTCGTTATGGATCACATAGACGCGCGGCATCGGCAGGCCCGCCCGGTCAGAAAGGCGCCGGACGGCCCCGTAAAGCTCGGGCTCACGCCGCTCATCGACCTCCTTGGCCCCGTACATGTTTAACAGCACCCGGTCCGAGTTCCACCAGGCAAAGGCATTCATGCCGAGCGCGACGGCAAGCGCAAGCGCCATGCCGGTGGGGCCGCCCAACATATAGCCGACGGCGAGGAACAAGCCGGTCAGGCCGGCAAGCAGGGTTGCGGTGCGGGCGAAGTTCGCCATAGGGTGTCACGGCTCCGCTTGGCAAGGGACTCCAGCATGCCATATGTAAGAGCCATGTCGTACAAATCACGCCCTCCCGAGCCTAAGACGCATGATTCTGTATCTGGACCTGCGTCTGGTGGGGCGCGTCAGTCGCGCCCGGACGACGCGGACAAGCCCGACAGGCCTGACCCGACGCGCTACGGCGATTGGGAAGTCAACGGGCGCTGCATCGACTTTTGAGCCCGCTCTGGCGCGCCTGGCTGACCGTCCCCGAGGCCCGGGCGGCGGCGGCCGAACGCGTGTTCGAGGGCTGGGCCGAGGCCGTTTCCGTGTTCGAGCTCGCATCGGCTGACCGCAGGTCTGGCGGGCCTAGCGGCAATGCGGGCCGGGGGTCCGACTGGGCAAGCGAAATCTGGCTGGCGGAGGTCTGCGTAGTGGAAGGCATCGCCACCACGCCGCCCGATGCGGCCGAGCTGGCCTGCCGCGCCGCCGGTGAAGGCCTGCCGACACCCGGGATGGCGCCGCTTGCCGCGCACGACTGGGCGGCGGGAAGCCACAAGGGCTTGGCAGTGCGCCGCATCGGGCGCATCGTTGTCGGCGACCCTGGCACAGCGCTGCCACCGGCTCCGGCGCGCCTCTACATTGCCGCCACAAACGCGTTCGGCACGGGCGCACACCCCACCACGGCAGGCTGTCTCGCCGCGCTCAACCGGCGCCGCACCAGGCCGCGGCCGCGCGCCGTGCTGGATCTCGGCGCCGGCAGCGGCGTCCTCGCCGTCGCCGCCGCGCGCCTCTGGCCGGGCATTTGCGTCGTGGCCAGTGATATCGACCCGGCCACCGCCGCACCCTTCGCCCGCAATGCGCGCGCCAATGGCCTGCGCCTGCGGCTTGTTCTGGCGGATGGGGTGGGCCATGCCGCGCTCCGCGCCCGCGCGCCCTATGATGTGATCCTCGCCAACCTCCTCTACCGGCCCCTGATGCGTCTCGCGCCGGAGATCGCCCGCCGTGCCGCGCCGGGTGGCCTTGTCGTGCTGTCCGGCATTCTCCAGAGGCAGGAGTACCCACTCCGTCTGGCGCTGCGCCGCCACGGCTTGCGCTTCCGCCGCGCGCAACGCCGTGATGGGTGGTCCACTGTCGAGGTGGAACGTCCACGGGGGCGGTACCCCGGGCCTCGGGGCAGTTGCCGCCACCCACCGTTCCGCTTATAACGCTCGTCGTTCAATTTCACAGCGAGTGAGGCTATGGCCCGTGTCACCGTCGAGGACTGTGTCCTCAGGGTCCCGAACCGTTTTGATCTAGTCATGCTGGCCGCACAGCGGTCGCGAGACCTCTCCGAGGGCGCGGAGATCACCGTGGACCGCGACAGGGACAAGAACCCTGTCGTGTCGCTCCGGGAGATCGCGGAGAAGACCGTGCCACTCGACGAGCTTGAGGAAGGCCAGATCCGCAGGCTGCTGCGGCACCGCGAAGAGGAGGAAGAGACGGGCGACGTGCTCGACATGCTGCCGGCTCCCGACCTCCCGCAGAGGGGCCCCGCGGAGGAGGACCTCGACATCGGCTCGCTGATGCGCGCGATGGCCCTGGAAGACAAAGACTCACCGCCCCGCGACGGCGGGTAGCAACACATATGCGCGGACGTGGCGGGATTTCCTGCCGTCAGGCGCGGTAGGCGCATTCGGGGTCGGCGGATGATTCGGCAGTATGAGCTGATCGAACGCATCAGGGCCTATGACCCCAATGCCGACGAACCACTGATAAACCGTGCTTATGTTTATGCGATGATCCAGCACGGCAACCAGGTCCGTGCCTCCGGCGACCCCTATTTTTCCCATCCGCTCGAAGTCGCCGGGCTGCTCGCGGATATCCGGCTGGACAGCGCCTCGATCATCACCGCACTCCTGCACGACACGGTGGAGGACACCGACGCGACGCTCGCCGATATCCGCCGCATGTTCGGCAGCGAGGTGGCCCGCCTCGTGGATGGCGTCACCAAGCTCTCCCGGATCGAGTCCCGGTCCGCGCACACCCGGCAAGCCGAGAATCTGCGCAAGCTGGTGCTTGCGATGTCAGAGGACATCCGGGTGCTGCTGGTCAAGCTCGCCGACCGGCTGCACAATATGCGCACGCTGCATTTCATCTCCGGGGAGGACAAGAAGCGGCGGATCGCGGCCGAAACGCTTGATATCTATGTGCCCCTGGCCGAGCGGATCGGCATGCAGGACTGGAAGGAGGACCTGGAGGATCGGGCCTTCGCCGTCCTCCAGCCGGGGGCGCGGGCAAATATCGTGCAACGGCTCGAACTGCTCGACCGGGAGGGGGGCAGCCAGGTCGGAGGAATCATCGCGACGCTGATCCGCACGCTTGAGCAGGCCAGCCTCGAAACCGAGGTCACCGGCCGACGCAAGCGCCCACATTCCATCTGGACCAAGATGCAGCGCAAGGATGTGTCCTTGGAGCAGGTCTCAGACATCATGGCGTTTCGCGTGGTCGTGGCGTCGGCGATGCAGTGCTACGAGGCACTCGGCCATCTGCACGCCGCCTTTCGCGCTGTGCCAGAGCAGTTCAAGGACTACATCTCGAACCCAAAGGAGAACGGCTACCGGTCTCTGCACACCGTGCTGATCGGTCCGGACGGACACAGGATCGAAGTGCAGATCCGTTCCCACGAGATGCATGAATTCGCTGAGAACGGCGCTGCCGCCCACTGGCTCTACAAGCAGGAAGGAGGCGGCAAGGACGGGCGGCAATATAAGTGGGTGCAGCAATTCCTGGACATCCTCGAAAACGCGTCGAGCCCCGAGGAATTCCTGTCTCACACCAAGATGCAGCTTTTCCCCGACCAGGTGTTCTGCTTCACCCCGAAAGGTGACCTGAAAGCCCTGCCCGCCGGGGCAACGCTGGTCGATTTCGCCTATGAAATCCATTCCGAGGTCGGCGATCGCTGCATCGGCGGCAGGGTCAATGGCCGGCAGGTGCCTCTGCGCACGGAGCTGAGCAATGGCGACCGGGTCGAGATCGCCACGGCAAACAGCTTGCGCGTCACCCCGGAATGGGACCGGTTCGTCGTCACAGGTAAGGCCCGGGCGCATATTCGCCGGCATACACGCCTGCAGCGGCGCGAGGAGTTCATCAAGCTCGGGCGCCAGCTTCTCGATACCGAGATGCGCGACGCCGGCCATGCCTGGCGCGAACGCCAGCTTGTGGCCCCCGCGGCCGACCGTGCCCTGGACTCGCCTGAAAGCCTGCTCGCCGCTATCGGCGACGGGCGCATCACGGCGCGGGAGGTCGTCCGAGCGCTCTATCCCGAAGCGCCACTCGATGCCGACTCGGAAACGGTGGTCTCCATCGAACGCGCCCGGCGGCGGCGAGGAGACCGGCCGGGCCCACTGCTGATCCGCGGCCTGATTCCCGGTCTTGCCACGCATTTTGCCCGCTGTTGCCACCCAATCCCCGGCGACCGGATCGTCGGTATCATCACCACGGGCAAGGGGGTGACGGTTCACACGGATGAATGCCTGACGCTGGAGAGCTTCTCGCATACACCCGAGCGCTGGATCGAGCTGGACTGGGACGACGAACCGGGCCGGGACCGCCCGGGCCATGTCGGGCGGATACGCCTGACAGCCGCCAACAAGCCCGGCACGCTCGCGCATGTCGCCTCGCTTATCGCAGGCTGCCAAGCGAATATCTCGAACCTTAAATTCGTCAATCGCCAGACAGATTTCTTCGACATACTGATCGATGTCGAGGTCAACGACACGCGGCATCTGAGCGACATCATGGCGGCTCTGAGCGCCCGGCCGGAAATCGCTTCTGTGAAGCGGGCGAAGCGCTGACGGCGATGGCAATCCTGGGGCGCAAGCGCCGGCGTGGGCTGCCGTCCCGGATCGGGGCCTGGGTCTGGCCGTCCGGGGGCTGGCGGCGAGCGTCACGCTACCTCGCCATGCGCCTCAGCCGCATTCCAGGCACGCCCTACTCGCTGGCCGCCGGCTTTTCCTGGGGGGCCTTCGCCTCCTTCCTGCCTTTTCCGGGCCTGCATTTCGTCATCGCGGCGCTGCTTGCGTTCGCCACCCGGTCGAATGTGCTCGCGGCCGCCATCGGCACGGTAGTCGGCAATCCCTGGACCTTCCCCTTCATCTGGGTCGGGACCTACGAATTCGGCGAATGGCTCGGCTTCGGCGCGGAGGGCGTCAATTTCGCTGATCTCTGGGGGCGGGCCCTGGAGGCCGGCATAGACGGGCGGTTCGCCACCTTCCTGGAGACGGCCCAACCCCTGCTGCTGGCGATGACGGTCGGCGGCGCCGTGCTGGGTGCCGGTGCTTGGGGGGCGCTCTTCATCATGCTGGCACCGTTGCTGCGTGCCTATCAGAGGCGCAGGCGGGGCCGCATCGCCCGCGCCCGAGCAAGGGATGTCAGGGCATGACAGCCCGCCCTAGGCTCGGCGTGAATGTCGACCATGTTGCCACCGTCCGCAATGCGCGCGGGACAAGCTATCCGGACCCGGTACAGGCGGCCCTGCTGGCCTGCGAGGCGGGGGCAGATGGCATCACCGCGCATTTGCGCGAAGACCGCCGCCATATCCGCGACGAGGACATGCGCCGACTGAAGGAGGCGCTGCCTGTGCCGCTCAATTTCGAGATGGCGGCGACCGATGCCATGGTGGAGATCGCCGCCGCTATCCGGCCGCACGCCGTCTGTCTGGTGCCGGAGCGGCGCGAGGAGCTGACGACCGAGGGCGGCCTCAACGCCGCAGCACTCGGCACCATGCTGGGTGCCCGGGTGCGGGCGCTGGCAGCGGCAGGCATTCGGGTCTCGCTGTTCGTCGAGCCCGAACGGGAACAGCTTCACGCCGCAGCAGCGCTCGGCGTGGCGGCGGTGGAATTACATACCGGGCGTTATTGCGACCTGGCCGAGACAGCACGGCACGCGGAACTAGAGCGCCTCCACGCTGCGGCAGCGGAGGCGGCGGCACTCGGCCTCGAATGCCATGCCGGCCACGGGCTAACCTGTGACAATGTCGGCCCGATCGCGGCAATCCCGGCAGTGGCCGAACTCAATATCGGCCATTTCCTGGTGGGCGAAGCCATCTTCGTCGGCCTGGCCGAGGCGGTCCGTCGGATGCGGGCGGCGATGGGCCGCGCGCAATGATTGTCGGGCTCGGCAGCGACTTGGTCGACATAACCCGCATCGAGCGCACGCTGGAGCGTTTCGGCGAGCGCTTCACCTGGCGCGTGTTCACTGAAGCGGAACGGCAGCGGTCTGACCGTCGGCGGCTGCGCGCGGCCAGCTACGCTCGGCGCTTCGCCGCCAAGGAAGCCTGCTCGAAAGCGCTCGGCACGGGGCTGCGCCAGGGCGTCTACTGGCGCGACATGAGCGTCGTCAACCTGCCTGGCGGACGCCCGACTCTGCAATTGACCGGCGGGGCCGCCCAGCGGCTTGCAAGCCTTCTGCCGCCGGGCACCCGTCCGCGCATCGATCTCACCATCACCGACGAGCCGCCACTGGCTCATGCCCTGGTCATCATCACGGCCGTGCCGGAGGATGCGGCGAATGGCTCCGCTTGACAGCTGCCCGCCAAGCGGCGTTCTATCTGGCTTCGACGTGTGCCGGTGGCTAGCCGGTATCTCTCCGCCCAGGTTGCTGCCCCTGTGAAAGAAACCGTCAAGACCATCGTCTATGCCGGTCTGATCGCGCTCGGCATCCGCAGTTTCCTTTTCGAGCCCTTTACCATTCCGTCCGGCTCGATGGTGGAGACACTGCTGGTCGGCGATTTCCTCTTCGTCTCTAAATACTCCTACGGTTACAGCCGTTACTCGCTGCCCTTCGGGCTGCCAGTGATCCCAGGGCCGGGCCGGCTGTTCGGGGAAGGCCCCGAGCGCGGTGATGTAGCCGTGTTCAAGAACCCCCTGGCGCCGAAGATCGACTTCGTAAAGCGCGTCGTTGGCCTGCCGGGCGATACCATTCAGATGCGCAGCGGGCGCCTGTTCATCAACGGCGCGCCGGTGGAGCGCAGCCGTGTCGCGCCCACCGAATACCGCGACAAATACGGCATCGTGAAACACGCGACCCGCTACCGCGAGACCCTGCCGAACGGGCGGTCTTACGAGATTCTGGAGGAAAGCGATTCCGGCCCGGCGGACAATACTCCGGTCTTCGAGGTGCCGGATGGTCACTATTTCGCCCTGGGCGACAACCGCGACAATTCCACAGACAGCCGCTTCGCCAGCCATGTGGGGTTCATACCGGCAGAGAATTTCGTCGGGCAGGCGGAAATCCTGTTCTTCTCCCTTGACCATGACACCAGCTTCTGGGAGTTCTGGCGATATCCGAGCGGGGTTCGCTGGGAGCGCATATTCGACGCGATCGGCCCGTGACCACCCGCTTCCGCGCTGCGCTCGATTACGAATTCGCCGATCCCGACCTGCTCCGGCAGGCGTTGACTCATCCGAGCGCGCCAGGACGCGAGGATAATGTGTTCCAACGACTGGAATTCCTCGGCGACCGCGTGCTGGGCCTCACCGTGGCCGAGATGCTGCTCGAACGCTTCCCGACCCTTGATGAAGGCGGGATCGGGTTGCGCATGTCAATGCTGGTGAGCCGCAATGCGCTGATAGAAGTTGCTACAGCAATTGGCCTCGACACCGCCCTCATACAGAACCCCAACAACCGCAACAGCTGCATGACAGCGAAACCGGCGGCGGATGCCTGCGAGGCGGTCATCGCGGCGCTCTATCTCGACGGCGGCCTCGACGCCGCGCAGCAATTCGTCCGCCGGCACTGGCTGGCACTCGTCGAACGCCATGCGGATGTGGAGCGCGACCCGCGCACCCGCCTGCAGGAATGGAGCCACTCCCACGGTCTCGGCCAACCGGTCTATACCGTCTGCGCCAGTCGGGGCGACGCACATCGTCCGGAGTTCGAGGTCGAGGCGGTGCTGGCGAACGGCACGCGGGCGAGAGGGGCGGGCGGCTCCAAGCGCGCCGCCGCCGCCGCCGCCGCCGCCGTCCTGCTCGAACGGCTGGAATGACGGCACGCCGAGCAGGCTTCGTCACCCTTCTGGGCGCGCCCAATGCCGGCAAGTCCACCCTGCTCAACCGCCTGGTGGGCGCCAAGGTTTCCATCGTCACACCCAAGGCGCAGACGACGCGCACGCGTGTGCTCGGCATCCGCATCCACGGCGCGGCCCAAGTCGTGTTCGTTGATACGCCCGGCATATTCGAGCCGCGCCGGCGTCTGGAACGCGCGATGGTGCGTCGCGCCTGGCGATCTGCGGGCGATGCGGACATCGTCGTGCTGCTGGTCGATGCGGCGCGCCGGGCGGGTGCTCGCGAGGCGCATATCGCCGCGAGCCTCAAGGCGGGTGGCGGGCAGTCCGTGCTGGCGCTCAACAAGATCGACCTCCTGCCCCGCGAGCGCCTGCTGGTGCGTGCCGACCAGCTCTACCAGACCGGGGCTTTCAGCGATGTCTTCATGGTCTCGGCACTGACCGGCAGTGGCGTGGACGACCTGCTCACGCATCTCTCGGAGCGTATGCCGGAGGGCCCCTGGCTCTATCCTGAGGACGAACTCTCCGACGCGCCCCTGCGCTTTCTCGCTGCCGAGATCACGCGGGAGAAACTCTTCTTGCGCCTGCATGACGAGATTCCCTACGACATCGCGACCGAAACGGCCGACTGGCAGGAATTCGACAATGGTGACGTGCGCATCGATCAGACGGTTTATGTGCGCCGCCCCAGCCAGCGCGCGGTCGTGCTCGGCAAGGGAGGTGCGCGCATCCGGGCGATACGCCTGGCGGCACAGAAGGATTTGGCGGATGCGCTCCACCGGCCGGTCCACCTGTTCCTGACGGTGAGGGTGCGCGAAGGTTGGCCTGAGGACCCGGCGCGCTTCCGTGATCTCGGGCTCGACTATGATGCTTGATGCCGGCCGGCAGGGCCTCCGGCCCCCTACCTGTCGGCGGGGATAAGGCCGCGCGGACGGAAGCGCATGACGAGCAGCAGGATGACACCCATGACCAGCGGGCGCATATGCGCGGCGCTTTCGAGTAGGTGGGCGCGGACGGCACTGTCCGCGGGCAGGCCGGAGGTCAGCGCCTGCATCAGCCAGAGGCCCGCGGGCTCCGCCTCGATCCAGACGAACCAGATGAGGAAGCCGCCCAGCACCGCGCCCAGATTGTTGCCGGAGCCGCCGACCACCACCATGACCCAGATGAGGAAGGTGAAGCGGAGCGGCTGGTAGCCCGCCGGGGTGAACTGGCCGTCCAGTGTGGTCAGCATGGCGCCCGCGACGCCGATGACGGCCGAGCCCAGAATGAAGACCTGCCGGTGGCGGCGGGTCACGTCCTTGCCTATCGCTCCCGCGGCGATCTCGTTGTCGCGGATGGCGCGCATCATCCGGCCCCAGGGGGAATGCAGCGCGCGCTCTGACAGCCAGAACACGACCGCCAACGCGGCCAGGAAGAGGCCCGCATAGCAGAGCTTCACGAACAGGCTGGAGAACTGGACCGTCAACTCGCGGAGCGCGGCTTCATGCGCCGCGCCCGTCAGCGCCTCCAGGCTTCGGCTGTGCAGCACGGCGACGAGATCGACGAAACGAGGGTCTTGCTGCAGGTCCACCTCATAGGGAACCGGGCGGTCGAGCCCGGTCACGTTCTTCACCCCCCGCGTCAGCCAGTCCTCGTTCTTCAGCACGGCGATGACGATTTCGGAAATGCCGAGCGTGGCGATGGCGAAATAGTCCGAGCGCAGGCCGAGCGCGATTCGCCCGATGACGAACGCGGCCCCGGCGGCGAGCAGCCCGCCCGCGAACCAGGAGAGGACAATCGGCAGGCCGAGGCCGCCGAGATAGCCGGTCTTGGCAGGCTCCACCGCCTCAATGGCGTCCGTCGCCGGATCGAAGAAGGCCCGCGCGCCCAGCAGGCCGGCGAGCATGACGATCGCGATCGCCAGCATGCGCCAGCGGCTTCGCCGCAGATGGCGGGCCAGCGCCAGCGCGAGGCCCCCCGCCGCGATGAGAATGAGCAAGGCGATGAAAAGTCCCACGCCGCCCGCCGCCCAGGCGGCCGGCACGGGCGGCCGGGAGACCAAGACGCCTGCAAGCCCGCCCAGCGCCGCGAACCCCATGACGCCGATATTGAACAGACCCGCATATCCCCACTGGATATTGACCGCGAGCGACATGAGCGCGGAGATCAGGCAGAGATTCAGAACCGCGAGCGCCAGAGACCAGGACTGGCCGAACCCCACCGCCATGAGCGCGGCTCCGACGATGGCGGCGGCCGCGCCGTTTCTGAGCGCCGGCGTCACAGCACCCGCCCCCGGAAAATGCCGGACGGGCGGATGAGTAGCACCAGCACCAGAATGACGAAGGAGACGGCGAATTTGTAATCGGTCGAAAGCAGTTGGGCCAGGCCGTCCGGACGCCAGGCCTCGGGCAATAGGTAGTAAAGGAACTTCTTCCAGGCGTAAGTGACGGCGACCTCGGAGAAGGCGACGATGACCGCACCGACAATGGCACCGACCGGCTGGCCGATGCCGCCCAGTATGGCAGCGGCGAACATGGGCAGCAGGAGTTGGAAATAGGTGAACGGCTTGAAACTCTTGTCAAGCCCGTAAAGCGCGCCGGCAATGGCGGCGAGCGCGGCAGCGATTGTCCAGGCGATGAGCGCGACGCGCTCGGGGTTGACGCCGGATAGCAACGCCAGGTCTTCATTGTCCGAATAAGCGCGCATGGACTTGCCCGTGCGGGTGCGCTGGAGAAACCGGAAGAGCAGGACCACCGTGACGATGGCGATGATAACGGTCAGGCACTGGGCCGTCTTGATCGAGAGGCCCTCGGCAAGGCCCGTCGCCCGCTTGAATTCCTGCGCCTTCACGATGAAGCGCTCGCCGTCCGCGAATTGCCGATCGCCGGGGCCGATGATGAAGCGCACGACGCCGTTCAGGACGAACATGACGCCGAGCGAGGCCATGACGAGCGTGACGGGGGCGCTGCGCCGCCGGCGGTAGAAACGGAAAACCAGCCGGTCGGCGGCGAGCGCGGCGGCGATGGCGGCGAGAATGCCCAAAGGCAGCGCCAGAAGCGCTGTCGGCAGCGGCCCGAGGCCAACGCCCCAGGCCTGGAGCTGCCAGGTGGCCAGGACGGTCGCCATTGCGCCGAAGGCCATGAGGTCGCCATGGGCGAGATTGGCGAAGCGTAATACACCGAAGACGAGCGTGATGCCGAGCGCGCCGAGCGCAAGCTGCGCAGCGTAGGCGACCCCCGGAACGACGACATAATTGCCGAGCAGGATCGTCGCATTCAGGAGGTCGGGCGGCATCCCTCAGCCTCCGAGGAAGGACCGGCGCATTTCCGGGTTGGCGAGCAATGCGGCGCCGGTGTCAGCGAAGCGGTTCTGGCCGGTCACGAGCACATAGCCCCGGTCGGCAATGGCGAGCGCCTGACGGGCGTTCTGCTCGGCCATCAGTATAGCGACGCCCGCGCTGCGGATCTCCAGCATGCGTTCGAACAAGTCGTCCATCACGATCGGCGAGACGCCGGCCGTCGGCTCGTCGAGCAGCAGCGCGGCGGGCTCCGTCATCAGCGCGCGGCCGATGGCCACCTGCTGGCGCTGGCCGCCCGAAAGCGCGCCCGCCTGCCGGTCCCGGTTCTCACGTACGGCCGGGAACAGATCGAAGACCCGCTCCATAGTCCGGGCAACGCCGCTGCGCCGCAGGAACGCGCCCATCTCCAGGTTTTCGCGCACTGTCAGGGTGGCGAACACATTGTCGGTCTGCGGCACGAAGGCCATGCCGCGCCCGACCCGGTCTTGGGGTGAGAGCGCGGTAATGTCCTCACCGCCGAGCCGCACGCTGCCGGAGCGGAGCCGCGCGACGCCGAGCAGCGCCTTCATCGCCGTGGATTTGCCCGCCCCGTTGGGGCCGACGATGACGGCGATCTCGCCCCGTTCCGCGGCGAGATCGCAGCCGCGAATGATGTCGGCGCCGCCATAGCCGCCCGTCATGGCCTCACCTTCGAGGAAGCTCACGAGGCCGCCGTCCGTCCGCCGCGGCCGAGATAGGCTTCGATCACGGCCTCGTCCACCATGACCCGGTCGGCGGGGCCTTCGGTCAGCACACGGCCTTCCGCCATCACGATCACCGGGTCGCAGAGCCGGGCGATGAACTCCATGTCGTGCTCGATCATGCAGAAGGTGTAGCCGCGCTCGAGATTGAGACGGAGGATGGACTCGGTTATCCGGCGGAGCAGCGTGCGGTTGACGCCGGCGCCGACCTCGTCCAGCAGCACGATGCGGGCATCGACCATCATCGTCCGGCCGAGCTCCAGGAGCTTCTTCTGGCCGCCCGAAAGATTGCCCGCCCGCTCGTCGGCGACGGGGCCGAGGCCGAGAAAGTCAATCACCTCATCGGCCCTCTCCCGATTGGTGCGCTCTTCCTCGCGGACCTTGGTCGGCTTGAGCCACGCCCCCAGCAGGCTCTCCCCGGTCTGGCACGCGAGCGTGGTCATCAGGTTCTCGCGGAGCGTGAGCGAGGAGAACTCATGCGCGATCTGGAAGGTCCGGAGCAAGCCGCGATGGAATAATTCGTGCGGCGGGAGGCCGGTGATTTCCTCGCCGCCGAGGAATATCCGTCCCGCGTCCGGCGCGAGCGCGCCGGCGATCAGGTTGAAAAGCGTCGTCTTGCCGGCACCGTTCGGGCCGATCAACCCCGTGATCGAGCCCTCCGCGATCTCAAGGTTCACGCCGTCAACAGCCACCACGCCGCCGAATCGCTTCGAGACGCCGGCGATACGGATCATCCGCCGGGCATGCGCGCTGCGCCGCCCGCTCTCCGTCAGCGATACCGAACTGTGACGATCTTGCCGTCCTCGATCGCGATCTCGCGGTAATTGCCGGCGCTCTCGCCCGCCCCGATCAGCTCGACCGCAGACGCGCCGACATAGTCCACATCGCCGCCGGCGGCGATAATTTCGAGCGCCTTGCCGAGATCGCCCGGGTGGATCTTCTCGCCCGGCGCATTGGCGACCGCCATCACATGGTCCTTCAGCTTGCCGCTGTCGGCGGAGCCGGCGGCCTGCATAGCCAGCAGGATGAGCGCCGCGGCGTCATAGGCCTCGCCGTTGAACGGGCCGGCCTTGAAGCCGGCGGCCGCGGCTAAGTCGACGAAGGTGGCGGCGCCCTTGCTGTCCGTGCCCGGGACCGTCCCGAAGGAGCCGTTCAGGTCCGCGCCGATGGCCTCGACCAAGCTGTCGCCGATCATGCCGTCCGGCAGCAGGAAAGTGTCGAAAGCGCCGGTGTCGAGCGCGCTCTGGATGATGCCTTTGCCACCCTGGTCGAGATAGCCGGCGACAACGAGCACATCGCCGCCCGCGGCGGCGAGCGCGGCGACTTCGGCCGCGTAGTCGCCCTTGCCGTCCTCATGCGCGGCCTCGATGGTCACCGCACCGCCCACCGCCTTGAAATTGGTGGCGATGCTGTCGGCGAGTCCCTTGCCGTAGTCGTTGTTGGTATAGGTGATGGCGACGGTGCCCACGCCGCGCTCCTTCAGCACCTCGGCGATCACCTGGCCCTGGCGCGCGTCCGAAGGCGAAGTGCGGAAGAACAGGCCGTTGTCATCCAGCGTGGAGAGCGCCGGCGAGGTGGCCGACGGCGAAATCATGACGACGCCGTTCGGCATAGCCACATTTTGCAACATGGCCGTGGTCACGCCCGAGCAATCGCCACCGACGATGGCGTTCACGCGGTCGGCGGTAATCAACCGCTCGGCCGCGGCGGTTGCGGCCGCGGCGTCGATGCAAGTCGTATCGCCGCGCACCGGCGTCACCATGGCGCCACTTAGCAGCGCCTTGCTGTCGCTGACCTCCTTGATGGCGAGCTCCGCGCCGGCAGCGATATTCGGTGCCAGCGACTCGATCGGCCCGGTGAAACCCACCATCACGCCGATCTTGATTTCATCTCCGGCAGCCGCTGCGGAGGTCATCACCGTTGCCGCAGCGAGAGCGATAAGGATCCTACGCATCTTGTCACTCCTTCGAGAGCGGGCGGCGCATGGGAGCCACCCCGAGCCGGTTTCAGTGTAGAATACCGAATGCTGTCCGGCAATCGAGGAGGCGGCGTTATCCGGTGGCTGGAACCCGATCCGCGATCCGCATCGTCGGTGGGCGCTGGCGCGGGCGGCGGCTTGCCGCGACGGCAGACCGGGCCGTGCGCCCAACCACCGGGCGTGTGCGCGAGGCAGGGTTCGCCCGCCTTCTGCATGCCGGCCTCGGGCCGCCACTCGCCGGGGCGGCCTTTCTCGATGTCTTCGCCGGCACGGGCGCGGTCGGGCTGGAGGCGCTCTCACGCGGCGCGGGCCGGGCCAGCTTCATTGAGCGGGACCCGACGGCGCTCGCCCTACTCCGCCGCAATGTTGGCCGCGCCGGCGCCATCCATGCCCGCGACGCCGCCGCACCAGGACCGGCACCAGGCGCCCATGACATTGTCTGGCTGGACCCGCCCTGGGGGGCGAGCTTGGCCGTCCCGGCGCTGGTCGCCCTCGGGCGCGAGGGCTGGCTGCAACCGGGCGCGCTGGTCGTCGTCGAAAGCGCATATGACGACTTGCCAGACCTGCCCGGACTGATCGACTGCCGCCGTTACGGCCGCACCGCCCTCGCCTTCCTGCGCGCCCCGCTAGCCGCGCCGAGCGCCGCCACTTTCTGACTTCGGACCCGAGAAAGGACCTCTTCAATGGACAATGTCACGGTGGTCGATCACCCACTGGTGCAGCACAAATTGTCGCTCATGCGCCGCAAGGACACCGACACGGCCAAGTTCCGGCTGCTGCTGCGCGAGATTGCGCTGCTGCTCGGCTACGAAGTCACCCGCGACCTAGCGACAGAACCCCGCAGCATCGAAACGCCGCTTGCAGAGACCCGAGCACCGTTCCTGACCGGCAAGAAACTTGTCCTCATCTCTATCCTGAGAGCCGGCAACGGGCTGCTGGAAGGCATGCTCGACCTCGTCCCGTCGGCTCGTGTAGGGCATGTAGGCCTCTATCGAGACCCGGAGACATTACGTGCTATGGAGTATTACTTCAAGGTGCCGGAGGATCTCGGCGACCGCCCGGTTATCGTTCTTGACCCCATGCTAGCGACGGGGCACTCGGCATCGGCGGCGATCTCCCGGCTCAAGGGGGCGCAGGCGCGCGATATCAAGATGGTATGCCTGCTCGCCGCACCGGAAGGGATCGAGGCATTCCACAACGCCCATCCCGATGTGGCGATCTTCACCGCCGCCGTCGATGAGCGTCTGGACGACCACGGCTATATCGTGCCGGGCCTCGGCGATGCCGGCGACCGGCTCTATGGCAACAAGTAAGTCAGGATGGGTGGGCAAGCCGGTATCGAGCGACCCGAAGGGCCGTTTTCTCACTACCTGTCCGCGCGGGCGAGGACGGCATCGAGCAGCACATTCACCGCCTCGACGGTCGGCTCCCAGGGAATGTCCTCTGCCTCGTTATGGGTGATCCCGCCGATGCAAGGGCTGAACACCAGCGCCGTCGGCGCGATGCGTGAAATGTAATAGGCGTCATGGCCCGCGATGCTAAGCATGTCCATGCAAGAGGTGCCGCGCGCCTTTGCCGCTTGGCGCACCAAATTGTTACATTCGGGATCGAACGCCTCATCGCCGAAGGTCCACTCGGCGGTGACCTCAGCCTCAACCTGCGCCCGCGCCGCCGCTTGCGTCAGCGCCGCGCGCGCCTTCTCCACCATCTCGTCGGTGACCGCCCGGTTCGTGTGACGCATGTCGACCGTCACCTCGGTATAGTCCGGCAGAATGCCGAAGCGGTTCGGCCAGATCTGCATACGCGAGGCTGAACTGCGCCCGACGGGTTCGTAGTCCCAGCCGATGTCGTTGACGGCAGCCAGGAAATAGGCTGCCCCCACCATCGCATTGCGGCGCTTCCTCATCTCGGTCGGCCCCGTATGAGCGCACTCGCCGCGGAAGATGCAGTTGAGTGCATGGCTATAATAGCCGCCGGTCACCACACCGACCGACACACCCTGCTCCTCCAGGAGCGAATCTTGCTCGATATGCAGCTCGAAATAGGCATCAAGCGAGCGCCCACCGACCGGAGCCGCGCCCAGATAGCCGATCCGCCGGAGCTCATCGCCATAACGCAGACCGTCATCATCTGTGAGGTCGTGCAGCCACTCGACGGTCGCGAGCCCGGCGAACACACGCGAGGCCGTCATGGGCGGCGCAAAGCGCGCCCCCTCCTCATTGGTCCAGTCCACGACCTCAACAGGGCGCTTGGTAATGATACCGTTGTCGTCAAGCGTGCGCAGGATCTCCAGTCCCGCCAGAACCCCCAGCACGCCGTCGAAACGCCCGCCCGATGCCTGACTGTCGAGGTGGCTGCCGATCACGACCGGCGGCAGGTCATCCTCCCGGCCCGCGCGACGGGCGAAGATGCTGCCTGCGGTATCGACCACCACCTGGCATCCGATGGCCTCGCACCACGCGACGAACTGGTCGCGCATCTCCCTGTCGCTGTCCGAGAGCGCGAGCCGGCGCAAGCCGCCTCTAGGCCCCGCGCCGATGCCCGAGGAGCGGCGGAGCGCTGCCCGGAGGCGTTCGGCGTCGATGGAGAGATTGGGACGCGGCGTCGGCATGGCGGCTCTCCTGCTACTGACGGGTCAGGGACGGCGGACAGGCACCCCCGCGCCAGACGCCGTGCGGGGGAGCGTAGCATGCGCGAACGGACGGCGGACAGGCAAGCGTGAATCTCCCAGCCGTTGCAATCGAAGTTAAACATTCTAAATCTGCACTATACAGTCTCCTAACCGGAAGCGCTCCGTCATGGATATGCCCCTTATGCCGAAGGCAACAGCAGTCTGGCTGATCGACAACACACGCCTCAGCTTCGAGCAGATCGGCGCGTTTTGCGGTCTGCACATGCTGGAGGTGCAGGCGCTGGCGGACGGCGATATCGGCGCCGGCATCAACGGCCGCGACCCGATTACCTATGGCGAACTCACCCGCGAGGAAATCGCCCGCTGCGAAGCCCTCCCGGAGAGCCGGCTCAACATGGCGAAACGGGATTCACCGCGTGCCACGGCGCGCAGCAGCGGACCGCGCTATACGCCTGTCGCCAAGCGTCAGGACAAACCGGACGGAATCGCCTGGTTGCTCCGCAATCGCGCTGAACTCTCGGACGCGCAGATCGGCAAGCTGATCGGCACCACCAAGAACACGATCAACGCCGTGCGTGAGCGCACGCACTGGAACACGAGCAATATCCGCCCGCAGCACCCGGTCGATCTCGGCCTCTGCACCTATATCGACCTTGCGGAGCAAACAGCCAAGGCACGCGCCAAGCTGACGCCCGAGGAGCGCGAGGCGCTGGAAGCGGCAGAGCAACCCCGGCTCGAATCCGAACCTGTCGAGGACGAGTCCCCACTATTCGGCTGATCCCGGCTTGGAGGCGCCTGCCGGCTTTAGCCAGGGCCGGTATTCTCGCCATGGCGGCGATGGCCGCCTTCACCGGCATGAGCGTGTGCATCCGCTTCGCTTCGGCGGAGTTGCACCCGTTCCAGATCGTCTTCTTCCGCAACCTGCTGGTGCTGGCCCTGATGGCCCCCTTCTTCCGGCGGCTGGACCTCTCGGCGCTGCGGCGGCCAGACTTTCCCTGGCGGCTTTACACCCTGCGCAGCGTCTTCGGCACGGTCGGCATGATCTGCGGCTTCTGGGCCGTCATCGTCATGCCCCTGGCCGATGTGACCGCGCTGTCTTTCACCATGCCGCTCTTTGCCACTGTCGGCGCGGCGCTGTTTCTAGGCGAAACCGTGCGCGCCCGGCGCTGGACCGCCATCATTGTCGGCTTCCTCGGCGCCATGCTCGTGCTGCGCCCGGATCTTTCCGGTCTCGATGCGGGCGCCGGCCTTGCCCTCACCAATGCGCTGATGATCGCCGCATCGGCCCTCGTGCTAAAGCGCTTGGCGCATCGCGAACCGGCGGAACGCATTGTGTTCCTCGTCTCCGCCATCATTGCCATATTGTCCCTGGCTCCCGCGCTGTTCGTCTGGCGCTGGCCCAGCTGGGAAATCTGGTTCGTGCTGGTCGCTCTCGCCGGCGTCGCCTCGCTCGGACATCTGGCCTTCGTCCGCGCCCTGTTCCTCGCCGACCTGACCGTGGTGATGCCCTGGGAGTTTACCCGTCTACCGATGATGGTGCTGGTCGCCATGCTGGTCTTTGGCGAGACGCCCTCTGTCTGGGCCCTGGCCGGCGGCGCGGTGATCTTCGCATCCACCTTCTATATCGTCCAACGCGAGGCTCAGCTAGCCCGGCGGCCTGAGTCGAGATAGCGCCGGGTGCCGATCTCCAGCATGGCGAGGCGCGCCGCATAAGTGCCGGCGCCCGTCTCGAAAACCAGGCGCTGCGGCAGACCGGGGCGCACCAGGGGCCCACCGGAAACCGTTTCCGCTGGCGCGATGCCGAAGGCCGCAAGCACGGTCGGCGCGATGTCGATGGGGCCGACAGCCGCCTCGGCAGAAGCCAGCGCAGGAAAGAGCGGCCCCCGTGCCGCAAGCAAGCAAGCCAGTTCCTTCGCATGCACCCCCCCGTGGATGCCACCGAAACCAGGTGGCGGCGGGTCATCTGTCCCGGCGACCGCACCACCTGCGAACCCATAGGCGTTCGGATTGTCGTCCTGGCCGAGCGTGTAGACGAGATGCGGCGTGCGCTCATGGTCAAGACCAACGAGACCGAGCGCGAAGCTGCCGGCCACATGGCCTTCAACCTCGTTCGCCCCGCGCGAAAATAGCAGGCCCACCCAGGGCTGCTCGCGCATCCAGTCCGCTAGACGGGCAATCTGGCCGTCGCGGCTCACGATATTGCCGCAGGAAGACGAGACCACCGCATAATCGGTGTCAGCATCGATCCGGGGCCCGGCGCGGAAGCCGGCGGCGCGCATCTGCGCCGCCATGTCGAGCTTCTCGCGGATCGTTACCTGCCCGTGGTCCGAAAGCAGGATGACATTCCAGCGCGCCGCATCCGGCCTGGCGTCGAGAGCAGAAAGCAGACGCGCGAACTCGCTGTCCACAGAGGCAAGCGCATCCTGGCAGGTGTCCGAGCCGATGCCGGCAAAATGCATGGCGATATCAGGCTCGGAATACCAGATGACAGCGACATGCGGGTCATGCCGGGGAAGCATCTCTTCCAGCAGCACCCGGGTCGCATAGCAGCAGCGCGCCGTGTTCGGCAGCGCCTGGGCCGGTGTCGGCCCTAGCCTTTCCTCGACGCCGGCATGGTCGGCGGCAGGGGTGCTCACGTCCGGCCCCTGCACGGAGAAAGTCGGCTGACCCCGCCCCCGCGCCCTGGGGTTGAGGCAGTAAGCGTTGCCTGCTGTGCCCGCCGAGACGACGGCGATGCGCTTGTCCGCTGCCGCAAGCCGGTCGCCTAACGTCGGCGCGGCGACCAACGCATCGCCATAATGTGCTACTGCTGCCAGAAGGCCCTCGACCGGCGCCGTATTGACCCGCAGTCCACCTCCGGGCATGGGGAAGGTGTTGGCGACGAGACCATGCCGGGCGGGCCAGGCGCCCGTGGCAACGGTCGGTGTAACCACCCGGGTCTCACTCGGGAAAACGGTCCGCGCATGCGGCCATAGGCAGCCCTCGGCGATGAAGCGCGCTACCGCCGGGCAGGCATCTTCGGAGATCATGTCGGGCCTGAGCCCGTCCATAGCCACGATCAGGAAACGCGGTTCATCAGCGGCCATGCGGGGTCTCCGGCCTCTCAGAACGGTTTGACGACGACCAGGATGACAATGGCGAGCGTAAGCAGCGCCGGGCCTTCATTGGCCAGGCGGCAGCGGCGCGTGGAAAGGCCCCGGCCGTCATCGGCGAGATGGTTGCGCCAACGCGCGAAGAGATGATGTAGCCAGGACAGGATGGCAACGGCGGCGAGCTTGGTCCAGAGCCAACCCGAGGCCCAATCCGTATTCGGCGAGATCCAGAGCAGCAGACCGCCGAACAGGAAGGCTGCGATCATCGCCGGATTCGCGATGATCCTGAGCAGACGGCGCTCCATCTGTTTGAAGCGCTCGCTGTCCGGCGCCCCCGGCTCGGTCTCCAGATGATAGACGAACAGGCGCGGCAGATAGAGCATGGCGGCCATCCAGAAAATGACCGCCCCAATATGCAGCGCCTTGACCCAAGGATAGAGTGAGAAAAGCCAGTTCATGGGGAACTATATTCTTGACTGATAGGGCCTCTTGCAAAACCGTTCGAAGGAGGGTGATTTCCGCTGATATGAGCTGATTTCAGGGTAGAGGCGGTCCGGGTTTCGAGGTCACCCTGTGGTATCTTGGGTTTGCAAGCTACCAAGAAGGCAACCCCCATGACCCTATGCGCGAAGCTATCCGATTTCTGGCATCAGTTTCAAGAGGAGCTGTTCCCGGCACTAGCGGAGGAGATGGGCCGTCTGCATGGTCGCCTGGTCGGTCTGGCTGTTGATGGCGGTCTGCCGCAAACACGGTGTCCCCCATCCTTAGCTCATGCTGCCTTGACTGGACAGCCAGAGCAGGAAGCCGGACAGAGGCGCTTCTGTGGCTGCGAGTCGAGCACGAGCGCTGCCAGGGCCTCGATATAGTTTGGTGCCGTGCCTGGCGTCGCCACACGCTCCCAAGCCGCTGCGCCAGCGCGCTCCGCCACGGCCCGGTATTCGAGGTCAAGTTCCACGAGCGTCTCGGAATGTTCGGAAATGAAAGCGATCGGTGCCAATACCAGCGCCAGCCCTTCCCTTGCCGCCGCCTCGACTTCCACTCCCGTGTCTGGTTGGAGCCACTTCTCGGGCGTGGCCCGGCTCTGCCAAGTCACACGCCAGTCGACTCCGCTAAGGCCATCCAGACGCGCCTCGGCGGCCGCCTGCAACGCCTCGGCGGTGCGCGCCACCTGCCAAGCATAGGGGTCACCCTTGGCAACCACCCGCTCCGGCAAGCCATGCGCCGAGAACAACACGCGGACCGGGGCAGCAGCGCGCGCGCAGCGCACGGCTTCAGCCAGTGGACCGGCCCAGGCTTCCACAAGTCCCTCCAGCAGGGGATGGCAGCACAGAACCCGCAGCCTCGCATCCGCGCCAGCCAGTTTCTGCCACTCCGCAAGCGAAGAGCCGGATGTCGTGGTCGAGTATTGCGGGTAGAGCGGCAGGGCCACGATCTCGTCCGGCTCGTAGAGGCGCACTGCCGCCAGCGCCGCCGCGGCGCGCGGGTGCCAGTAGCGCATGGCGATAAAGCAGCGTGCCTCCTGGCCCTGCGCCGTCAGTGCGGCCTCAAGCGCGCGGGCCTGCGCTTCGGTCTGCGCCAGCAATGGTGACGACCCGCCGAGCTGTTCATAGACGGCGCGCGCCGGCGCGGTCCGCTTGCCGGCGATATAACGCGCCAGCAGAAAGCGCACGGGTGCTGGGGCGGGAATGATGGCGGGGTCGAAAAACAGATTGCGCAGGAACGGCTTGACAGCCTCCGGGCTGTCGGGTCCGCCGAGATTGAAGAGGATAACAGCCAGCCGGCTCACAGCACCTCCCGTACCAGCCGGCGCAACGCGGCGACATGCTCAGGCGGCGTGGCCGGCAGGACGCCGTGGCCGAGATTGAAGATATGCGGACCCTGCCGGAGCGTAAACAGGATCTCCCTTGCAGCCTGCTCCATAGTGGTACCGCCGATAACAAGAAGCATAGGGTCCAGATTGCCCTGCACCGCCGCCTTGTCCTGAATCGCCCCGGCCGCCCAAGCAGGGTCGGCGGTCGTGTCGATGCCGACACAATCGCCGATCTCGGCGAACTCGGCGGCGAGCGCACCAGCCCCGCGCGGGAACAGGATCAAGGGCACGAACGGATGACGTTGCTTCAGCCCCGCCGTGATTCGCCGCGCCGGCTCTAGGCACCAGCGCCTGATGCCGGAAGGCGGCAGCAGACCGGCCCAACTGTCGAACAATTGTAGCGCTTCGGCCCCGGCCTCCACCTGCGCCGCGAGATAATCAATGGTAGCCTCAATGAGCCTATCGATCAGTGCTCCGAAGCCATCCGGCTCCCCGAGTGCCATCTGGCGGACCTTGAGCCAGTCGCGGCTGGAACCGCCCTCGATCATGTAAGCCGCTACGGTCCAGGGGGCGCCAGCGAAGCCGATCAACGCCACTTCATCCGTGAGGCTGCGGCGCACCAGCCTCACGGCTTCATAGACGGAGTCCAACCGGCCGCCGACGGGCTGCAAGGACGCCGGATCAAAAGGTCCCAGCACCGGGCCCTTGCCTTCCAGGAAGCGCACTTCCTGGCCCATGGCATGCGGAATTGTCAGGATATCAGAGAACAGGATCGCAGCATCAGGTTCGAAGCGGCGCACCGGTTGCAGTGTGATCTCGGCAGCAAGCGCTGGCGAGAAGCAGAGGTCGAGAAAACTGTCCGTAGAGGCACGCAGCTTGCGGTATTCCGGCAGATATCGCCCGGCCTGCCGCATCAGCCAGAAGGGAGCTGGGCGCACGGCTTCGCCTGCAAGGGCTTTCAAGAAGGGTTTGACCATGCTGCCGGGAGTGCTTTCTCTGCCAAAGTATAAAGAGAGTCTAATTTATTGTTTTTATATAACTGCTCCTGGCTGTGGAAACAGGTCTTATCCCCTGCCCACATGCACAGAAAGCCATGCCAGATTCCCTTTACTCCCCTTATCCACGGAATTGATCTTGTCCTTTTCCCTCTGGGGAAGGTTTGAGGAAGCGGCGGGATAGTTGGGTATGTTATCAATCGGGTTCGGTTTTGCACCGCTTTTCCCCGGAGGTTGCGTGGATAGCCCGGTCGTTCACTTGCATCTGGTCTCCGATGCGACCGGAGAGACTGTGCGCACGCTCGGCCGGGCCTGCATCAGTCAGTTCGATGGCATAGCGGTGCGGGAGCATTTCTGGGTGCTGATCCGTAATACGGACCAGCTTCTCGGCGTGATCGAAGGGATTCGTGCCGCGCCCGGGGTGGTGCTCGCGACCGTCGTCAACGATCAACTCCGCCATTTGCTGGAAGTTTCCTGCCGTGAGGCGGGTGCGCCCTTCGTGTCGCTACTGGATGAGCCGGTCACCGCGATCAGCGAATGGGCCGGGCGGCGGGCGCATCACCGACCCGGCCGCCGCCAGAAGCTTGACGACCGTTATTTCGCTCGCATCGACGCTATGCAGTTCACCATGGTGCATGATGATGGCCAGATGAGCGACGATTTGGACGAGGCGGATGTCGTTCTGATCGGTGTCTCTCGCAGTTCCAAGACACCGACCTGCATTTATCTCGCTAATCTCGGATACAAGGCAGCAAATGTGCCGTTTGTGCCCGAAGTGCCGCTGCCGGAGGAGGTGATCCGTTTGACACGGCCGCTGGTGATGGGTCTCACAGTTGATCCCGACCGGCTCGTGCAGATCAGACGCAACCGCCTGCGCTCACTGTACGAGCAGCGCCAGACGAATTATGTGGACCTCGAACGGGTGCGGACCGAGGTTGCCGCCGCGCGCCGGCTGTTTACCGAAAGGGGGTGGCCGTTTATCGATGTGACTCGCCGGTCGATCGAGGAAACCGCCGCGGGAATCATCCGCCTGCTGGAGGGGCGCAGCCGTGACAGTGCAGCCGGCTGAATTACCAATCCTGGCTTCTGCCAGCGCCGTGCGGGCGCGGCTGCTTGCCGGGGCCGGGGTTCAAGTCGAACGAATTGCCTCGGGCGTGGATGAGGACGCGGTGAAAGCGGCATTCACCGGCCTCGACGCTGATTCTCTGGCACTGGCGCTTGCTGAAGCGAAAGCCGCCGCCATATCGGCCACCTATCCGGGCCGTCTGGTTCTTGGGGGGGACCAATTGCTCGTCATGGGTGACCGGCGTTTCGATAAACCGCGCGACAAGTGCGAGGCCGCCGCGCATCTTGCTGCCTTTTCGGGCCGGGAGCATGAGCTTGTGACGGCCGCTCTTGCGCTCAGGGACGGGCTCGTCCTGTGGAAACATACCGACCGTGCCCGGCTTGCCATGCGCCGTTTGACGCCGGCAGCCATCGACGCCTATCTGGCGGGAGCTGGGGAGATGGTGCTGGACTCCGTCGGAGCCTACCAGCTTGAGGGGCTGGGGGCGCAATTGTTCGAGCGTGTGGAGGGAGATTTTTTCACCGTGTTAGGGCTGCCGCTATTGCCGTTGCTCGACTTCCTGCGCAGCGAGGGGGTGCCGGCATGGGCATGCTGACCGGCGCGGCGAAGGTGGCCGGCGTCATTGGGTGGCCGGTCTCGCATTCGCGCTCGCCCGCCATCCATGGTTACTGGCTTCTGCGCTACGGCATAGACGGTGTCTATGTTCCGTTCCCCGTGCGTCCGGGAGACGTCTATGACGTCATCCGCATGTTGCCCCGGCTGGGATTGGCTGGGGCCAATATCACTCTGCCACACAAGGAAACGGTGTTGTGCGCCGTGGATCAAGTCGACCCGCTCGCCCGGCGCATCGGTGCCGTCAATACGATAGTTACAGAGATGGATGGCTCTCTGCATGGCAGTAATACGGATGCTTACGGCTTCCGGGAGCATTTGCGGGCTGCCGCGCCGGGGTGGCGACCAGGCAAGGCGGTCGTGCTTGGCGCCGGCGGTTCGGCACGAGCAGTGGTGGCGGCGCTGGTCGATGCGGGCGCCTCCGAGGTGCGACTTGCTAACCGCACAGCGGCGCGCGCCGAGAGGGTTGTGGATGACATCGGCGGACCCGTCACGGCCATCGCTTGGGATGAGCGGGAGGCGGCGCTCGACGGGGCGGGCCTCCTAGTCAACGCAACGAGCCTCGGCATGGACGGCGGCCCGCCGCTCGAGATCGCGCTTGATGCCCTGCCTGCCGGCGCGGTCGTGAACGACATCGTCTATACGCCGCTGGAAACGCCTCTGCTTGCTGCGGCACGACGGCACGGCCTCACCGCCGTAGACGGGCTCGGCATGCTACTGCATCAAGCCCGACCCGGTTTCGCAGCCTGGTTTGGCGCCGACCCCGCCGTGGACGAGGCGCTTCGCGCGCATGTGCTGGCCGGACTGTGAACCGCCGCCGCACCCTGCCCCGCATCATCGGCCTGACCGGTTCTATTGGCATGGGCAAGAGCACCGCGGCTGCCATGCTGCGCGAAGCGGGGTTGCCGGTGTTCGACGCCGATGGCGAGGTACACCGTGTGATGGCTCCAGGCGGAGCGGCCGTCGCGCCGATAGAGGCAGCTTTCCCGGGTACGATAACCGCAGGCGCGGTTGACCGGGCCCTGCTTGGCGCGCGTGTTTTCGCTGACCCGCAGGCGCTCCGGCGGTTGGAGGGCATCGTGCATCCGTTGGTCGGCCGCGCCGAACGGGCCTTCCTGCGCCGTGCCGCACGCGAGCGCAAACCGGCGGCAGTGCGCGATGTGCCACTGCTTTTCGAAACCGGCGGCGAGAAGCGCTGCGACTGGACCGTGGTGGTGTCTGCACCGGCGCATATCCAGGCAGCCCGCGTGCTGGCCCGGCCCGGTGCGAGCCGCGAAAGATTGGAACAGGTGCGCGCGCAGCAGACGCCGGATGCGGTGAAGCGCAAGCGGGCCGATGTCGTGGTCCCGACAGGAGCCGGCAAACGGCTGACCCGCGACCGGTTGCGGATCATGCTGCGCCGTCGGCTCAGCAAGAGAGGAGAGCGGAATGCGTGAGATCGTCCTCGACACTGAAACGACCGGGCTTAACGCAGAGGAAGGAGACCGCATCGTTGAGATCGCCGCCCTGGAGCTGGTTCACCGGCTTCCGACCGGGTCGCATTGGCACAGCCACATCAATCCCGAGCGTGACATATCGGCAGCCGCCTACCGCGTCCACGGGCTGTCGGAGGAGTTTCTCCAGGACAAACCACGTTTTGCCGAGATTGCAGAAGGATTCCTCGACTATGTCGGCAATGCGCCCCTGGTGATCCACAATGCGCCGTTCGATGTAGGCTTCCTGAATGCTGAATTCGCCCGGCTCGGCCTCCCGCCGCTCGCCGAGGAGCGGCTGATCGATACGCTACAAATGGCGCGTAACCGCTTCCAGGGCGCGCTGAACAACCTGGATGCACTCTGCAACCGGTTTGAGATCGATCTTTCGACCCGCACCCAACATAGCGCGTTGGTGGATTGCCGCCTGCTGGCAGAGGTCTATCTGAATCTGACCGGAGGACGCCAGCCGGGTCTCGCATTCCAGGCTGCGGACGCTGTCGGGGCGACCGGGGAAGACCGTGTAAACGCCCCGTTCCGCCCGCCACGCCCTCATGCGCCGACGCCGGAGGAGCGCGCCGCCCATAAGGCCTTTATCGCTACCCTGAAAGACCCGATCTGGCTGAAGTGACGACGAACCGCCGGGGGCCCCTTGTGAAGTCCCTTGCGAGGTGTGGCCGAAAGTAGCTAGTCTGGCCCGCATGGTTCGCTGGCTCCGACGACGACGCGGCTGAACCGGCCGGACAAGGTTCCGGCCGGCATCGCCGCTGTCATGTCTGTCCGGGAGCTCACCGATCGTGCCTTCTTTCCAGATTTCTCCGCTTGCAGCCGCCGACCTTCCCGCCGTTGAAACGCAACTCGACCTGGTGTTCGGGCCGGATCGCAGGAATAAGTCCTCCTACCGTCTCCGCGCCGGCCACCCGTCCTGCCCAGCGCTTGCCTTCGCCGCGTGGAGGGAGGGGCGCCTAGTCGGTAGCGTTCAGCAGACGCCGGTTGCCGTCGGGGACCGGTGTGCCCGGGCGTTGCTTCTCGGCCCGCTCGCCGTGCTGCCGCCTCTGCGCGGCCAGGGGATCGGCCGGGCGCTGCTCCGCCGGAGCCTCGAGGCGGCGCGTGCCGTCGGCTGGCCGCGTGTCTTCCTGGTTGGCGCGCGGACCTATTACGAACCGCTCGGCTTCCACCCGGCTGCTGCCATCGGCGTCTGGGTCGCGGGGGAACCAGCAGACCGCGTCCACCACATGACGCTCGTCCCGGAGATTCCTGCCCCACATGGAGAGCTACGGCCCTGGCGTTCGCATTCGGGAGACGGTTAGTCGATGTCTTGCGATGGCGCCGCTCTTGGCAGCGCCGCCGGGCATACAGGAGCGCTCCGATAGTGTATGGTCCCGTGCTGCTATGGCCGGAACGCCGACACGCTTCTCGCCCGAGGGGGAGATCGACGCCTTCCTCGAAAGGGCCGCCCGGACGCCGCGTTCCGGCGGCGGCGGGCGGCTGATCTTTGCGCTTGACGCGACCGCCAGCCGCGAGCCAGCCTGGGATCGCGCCAGCCATCTCCAGGCGGAGATGTTCCAGACCGCTGCCGCGCTGGGCGGCCTCGAAGTGCAGCTCGTCTTCTATCGCGGCTTCCGCGAATGCAAGGCGAGCGGCTGGGTGAAGAACGCCGCCGACCTGCTGAAACGCATGCTGCAAATCCGCTGCTATGGCGGGCTGACACAGATCGGCCGGGTGCTGGCCCACGCTGCCAAGGAAACCAACCGGCGCAAGGTGGATGCGCTGGTGTTTGTGGGCGACGCCTTCGAGGAGGATATCGACCTCGTCTCGCATGAGGCGGGCCGGCTCGGCATGCTCGGTACGCCTGCATTCCTGTTCCAGGAGGGCGCCGACCCGCTGGCGACGCGCGGCTTCAACGAAATCGCCCGACTGACCGGCGGCGCCTGCTGCCGTTTCGACACCGGCAGTGCAGAACAGCTCCGTGCCCTGCTGCGTGCAGTGGCGGCGTTCGCGGCCGGCGGCCGGGCCGCGCTGGCATCGCTTCCCGGCAGCGCGGCGAAGCAATTGGCCGGGCAGATGAAAGCCCTGCCGGGCGGAGGGAGGGGCCGGCGGCAGTGATCGGCGTTGTCGTCTTGGTCCTGGCGCTGCTGGCCTGTCTGCCCCTGTTCATGCGCTGGGCCGCCAATGCTGACCCCGGCGTGCTCCTGCGTGTCCTGCGTCTGGCCGCCATGCTTGTCACGGGTGCCGCTGCCCTGCTTGTGGTGATCTTCGGGCGCGGCCTCGTCCTGAGTCTGCTGGCACCGCTCATATTCGGCCTGTTCATGCAATGGCGGCGCGCCCGCAATATGGCGAAGACCGCGAGGGGCCCGACGCCTGGCAAGGGCTCCGAGGTGCGCACGCGCTTCCTTTCCATGCGTCTCGATCACGATTCCGGGGCGATGCATGGGCGCGTGATCGACGGCCCGCATGCCGGCGCAAGTCTTGCCGATCTGAGCGAGAGCCGGCTGTTCGACCTGCTGCACTTCTATACCGGCAACGACCCCCGCTCAGCTCAGCTCCTGGAGAGCTGGCTGGACCGCGAGGGACCGGAGCATTGGCGTGACAGGGCCGCGAATGAGGCATCGCCGCCCGGTAGCGCTGGCATGAGCCGCAGCGAGGCTTACAAGGTGCTGGGCTTGACACCGGGGGCGGCGGCGGCGGAAATCCGCGCCGCGCATCGTCGGTTGATGCGCGAATACCATCCGGATCGAGGCGGTTCGACCTTCTTTGCCGCTCAGATCAACCAGGCCAAGGATGTCTTGCTCGGCTCCTGATAGGCTGCTGCCGGCGCGGCGGATTGCGAGGCGGGAAAGGGTGCATAGTGATGAGACGACCGGTAAGGACGGCAGTGATTCCGGCAGGCGGGCTCGGCACCCGGTTCCTGCCTGCCACGAAGGCGGTGCCGAAGGAAATGCTGCCGGTGGTGGACAAGCCGCTGATCCAGTATGCGGTCGAAGAGGCGCGCGCCGCCGGCATCGACTCCTTCGTGTTCGTGACTGCGCGCGGCAAGGCGGTTCTGGAGGACCATTTCGACCACGCCACCGCTCTCGACGAGCTGCTGGCGGCGGATGGCAAGGAGGATCTGCGCCGCGCCGCTGCCGCCACGGCGCTGTCCGCCGGCATGGTTGCCCATGTCCGCCAGCCGGCGCCGCTCGGCCTCGGCCACGCGGTGTGGTGCGCGCGCCATGTGGTGGGCGCGACGCCTTTCGCTGTGCTCCTGCCTGACGATCTCGTGCTCTCCGAGCAGCCCTGCATCGGCCAGTTGCTTGATGCCCACCGTGAGCATGGCGGCAATGTCGTCGCGGTCATGGATGTGCCGCGCGCGGACACCGGGCGCTATGGCGTACTGGATGTCGCGGCGGATGACGGGCGTCTCGCCTCGGTGCAGGGTCTGGTCGAGAAGCCGGCGCCGGCCGACGCTCCCTCGACGCTCGCCATTGTCGGGCGCTATGTGCTTGACCCCTCGGTTATGGCAGCGCTCGATGCCCAGGAGCCGGGCGCAGGCGGTGAAATCCAGTTGACGGACGCCATGGCTCGCACGGTCGGCGACGTGCCCTTCCACGGCCTGCGTTTCGAGGGCAGACGGTTCGATTGCGGCGACAAGCTGGGCTTTCTCGAAGCCAATATCGCCTGCGCGCTCGCAAGGCCCGAGATGGCGGCGGCGGCAAGAGATATCCTGGCCCGCTTCGCCTGAAACGGGAACCGGCGCAGGACAGGACGGCGGGGAAAGGGACATGCGCATCGCAATGGTAGGCGCCGGTTATGTCGGCCTGGTGACGGGTGCCTGTTTTTCCGAGTTCGGCACGCATGCGGTCTGTGTGGACAGGAATGCTGCGCGCATCGACATGCTCCGGCGCGGGGATATGCCGATCTACGAACCGGGCCTCGCCGATCTGGTGGCACGCAATGCCACGGCCGGGCGGCTCACCTTCTCCACCGACTTGGCGGCCGCCGTTGCCGAAGCGGACATCGTGTTTATCGCCGTCGGCACGCCGAGCCGGCGCGGCGACGGCCATGCGGATCTGAGCTTCGTCTTCGACGCGGCGCGGGAAGTCGCGGCCGCCGCTCAAGGCTATACCGTGCTGGTGACGAAATCGACAGTGCCAGTGGGGACGGGCGCACGCGTCGCCGGAATTGTTGCCGAGCAGCGCCCGGACGCCGAGATCGATGTGGTCTCCAATCCCGAATTCCTGCGCGAGGGCGCGGCGATCGAGGACTTCATCCATCCCGACCGGGTGGTGATCGGGGTCGAGACCGACCGAGCGCGTGCCGCGATGCATGAACTCTACCGCCCGCTCTTCCTGCGCGAGACACCGATCCTGTTCACCGATCGCGAGACGGCGGAGCTGACCAAATACGCCGCCAACGCCTTCCTCGCGGTCAAGGTTACGTTCATCAATGAGATCGCCGACCTCTGTGAGCGTGTCGGCGCGGATGTGCAGGATGTGGCGCGCGGCATGGGGCTCGACCGGCGCATCGGCGGCAAATTCCTGCATCCCGGCCCCGGCTATGGAGGCTCCTGCTTCCCTAAGGACACGCTGGCACTGACCCGGACCGCCAGCGATGCGGGGTCCCCGATGCGGCTGGTGGAAATGGCCGCCGCAGTCAATGACGCCCGCAAGCAGGCTATGGCGGCGCGCGTGGTGGAAGCGCTCGGCGGCGATGCAACAGCCAAGACCGTCGCCGTACTGGGCCTTGCCTTCAAGCCCAATACCGACGACATGCGCGAGGCGCCGAGCCTTGCTCTGGTGCCAGCGCTGCAAGCGGCTGGAGCGACGCTGCGCGTCTACGACCCGCAGGCGATGGCGTCCGCCCGCCCGCTATTGTCGGATGTCACCTGGTGCTGCGATGTCTATGACGCGGCAGCGGGCGCCCATTGTGCCGTGCTGGTGACGGAATGGAACGAGTTTCGCGCCGTGGACATGAACTGCCTCCGCAGCGTCATGGCCGCGCCGGTGCTGCTGGACCTGCGCAATGTTTACAAGCCCGCGGAAATGGCGGAGGCTGGCTTCATCTATCGTGGCATCGGCAAAGGGCGGGCGGCATGAGCCGGCATGTGTTCCACCCGACCGTCCTCCGGGAATATGATGCGCGCGGCATCGTCGGCGAGACACTGGGCGAGGCGGATGCCTTGGCGCTTGGCCGCGCCTTCGGCACAGTCATGGCCCGCAGCGGCCGGCGGCGCTCGGCGCTCGGCTATGATGGCCGGCTAAGTTCGCCGGCCCTGGAGGCGGCAGTGGCGCAGGGGCTTGCCTCCGCCGGCATCGATGTTGTGCGCATCGGCCTCGGGCCAACGCCGATGCTGTATTTCGCCCTTTACCATCTGGGCCTCGATGCGGGCGTCATGGTCACCGGCTCGCACAACCCGCCAGCCTATAACGGCTTCAAGATGGTGCTGGCGGGCGAGGCCTTTTTCGGCCCGCGCATCCGGGCGCTCGGGCCGCTCGCCGCTGCGGGCGCGTTCGTCGTCGGCAGCGGCGCGATTTCGGAATCCCTGGTCGAGGACGCCTATGTCGCGCGCCTTGCCGAGGAGGCGCGTGACGGCCCGGAGTTTCGTGTCGGCTGGGACGCCGGCAATGGTGCGGCCGGACGGGTCTTGACCCGGCTCGCAGCCCAGCTGCCGGGGCACCACAGGCTTCTGAACGAGGAAATCGACGGGACCTTCCCTGCACATCACCCGGACCCGACCGTGCCGGAGAACCTCGCCCAGCTCGCGGAGCTGGTGCGCCGCGAGGGGCTGGACCTCGGCATCGCGCTCGACGGCGACGGGGACCGCATCGGTGCGCTGGACGGCGAGGGGGCAGTGCTCTGGGCCGACCAGTTGCTCATCCTGCTCGCGCGTGACCTGCTTGTTGACCGGCCGGGGGCGCGTATCATCGCCGATGTGAAGGCGAGCCAGGCGCTGTTCGACGCCGTGGCCGTGGCTGGCGGCCAGCCCGAGATGTGGAAGACGGGACATGCACTCATCAAGAGCCGCATGACCGAGACCGGTGCGCCGCTCGCAGGCGAGATGAGCGGGCACATTTTTTTCGCCGATCGCTGGTACGGCTTCGATGACGGCCTCTACGCGGCGCTCAGGCTGATGAAGGCGCTGGCGCGCGCGGGTCTCTCGCTCGCCGACTTCCGCCGGGCGCTGCCCGTCTGGATCAACACGCCGGAACTGCGGTTCCCCTGTCCCGAGGCGCGCAAATTCGAGGTGACGGAAGAGGTCGCCCAGCGGCTTGCCACTGCCGGGGCGGATGTGGACGCAACCGACGGCGTGCGCGTCGCCACTAAAGACGGCTGGTGGCTCCTGCGCGCCTCTAACACGCAGGATGCCCTGGTCGCGCGCTGCGAGGCACATGCAAAGGCCGGAGAGGCCGGTCTCGACCGGCTCAAGGCGGCGCTCGCCGCTGCCCTGCGCGCTTCAGGCGTCGAACCGCCGCGAACCTGACGCTCTGACGCCTTCACAGGGGCTACGAAACCGGTGCAGGCAGCTCTATCCTCGCCCGCAGCGACCATGATTGAGGCGGGGCGGCCGGCGCTGCCCGCGCGACGGGAGGGGAACCATGCGCATCGGATTTATCGGCCTCGGCACTATGGGCGGCCCGATGGCGCTCAATATCCGCAAGGCGGGTTTCGAGATGACGGTCCACGACCTGAACCGCCAGGCGGCGCGTGCGCTGGAAGCCGCAGGTGCTGTGTGGGCAGAGAGCGCGCGTGCCGTTGCGGATGCGTCGGATGTGGTGCTGACGTCGCTGCCGGGCCCGCCCGAGGTGGAAACGGTGGCGCCGGAGCTGCTGGCGGGCTTCGAACGAGGCAAGGTCTGGTTCGATCTTACCACCAACTCTCCCGTGCTGGTGCGTCGCCTGCATCCAGCCTTTGCGGCAATCGGCGCGGCGCTGTTCGATGCGCCGGTGAGCGGCGGGCCCCGTGGCGCGCAGTCCGGCAAGCTCGCCGTTCTGGTGGGCGGCGACAAGGCGGTATTCGAGGCCCATCGCGCCCCGCTCGACGCGATGGGCGACCAGGTGCGCCATGTCGGCCCGCTCGGTGCCGGCGCGGTCACCAAGCTCGTCCACAATGCCTCCGGTTATGCCATGCAGTGCGCGATTGTGGAGATGTTCACCGCGGGCGTGAAGGCCGGAGTGGAACCGCTGGCGCTCTGGGAGGCAATCCGTCAGGGCGTGCGCGGCCGCCAGCGCAGCTTCGATAGCCTTGCCGACCATTTCCTGCCGGGCGACTATGACCCGCCTGATTTCGCGCTCCGGCTCGCGCACAAGGATGTCGCGCTCGCCGCCGAACTCGGGCGCGACATGGGCGTGCCGATGCGGCTCATCGATCTGACACGTGCTGAAATGAGCGAGGCGCTCGCCCGCGGCTGGGGCGAACGTGACTCCCGCGCCTTCCTCCTGCTCCAGCAGGAGCGCGCCGGCGTTGAGATCCAAGTCAGCAAGGCCGCCATAGACGCCGTGCTGAAGGCGGATGACGGCGGATAAACAATGCCCTGCTAGCGGAGACGCCAGGAGGGGGCGAGAGGGTGCTGTCGTTCGGGTGCAGCGCGCTTTGTGGGTGTTGGCTTGCAGATCATCAGCTCCATGACCGTCCCCGCAGGCGAATCCCCCAACACCCAGATATCAATGACCCCGACAGGGTATCAAAATCTTAAGCCTCGCTCAAAGCCCTGTATATCAACACAGTAAAGACAGCGGACAAGCCTCATTCGGAATCGTCCCGCTACCCCCCTGCTACACCGGCGGCACGCCCAGCATGTCGAGCAGGCGACGCACTTCGTTGCGACCAGCAACATGGCTCATGGAGAGCGTGCGGTCGATGCCTGGCTGGCGCAGGTCCATCAGCCCGAGGCCGTCCGGAAACATGTCGCGGAAGATCGTGCGTTCGCCGAAGCCGGGCGCGATCTCGAAGGCGAAGCGCTTGGCGAGATCCCGCAGGAGATGGCGAATCTCGGCCGCATTGCGAGTCTCGACCTGCCGCACGCGATTCAGCATCACGATCCAGTCGAGGGCCTTGCGCCCGGCACCGGCACGCACCATGCGCTGCTTCCAGACCATTTCGGCATAGACGCCCGGACGGGCCGCCGCGCGGGTGCCGGTGTCGAGCCGCCCGATCAGGTCCAGATCGACATGGCTGTCATTCAATGGCGTGATGAGCACATCAGCGCTGGCATGCGCGCGCTGGGCGGCCGGGTCGGCCCGGCCTGGCGTATCGACCACCACGGCGTCGCAGCGGCCCGCAAACCCCTCAAGAGCATCTTCTAGGGCGTCCGGTCCATCAGCGGTTTTCACCTCCGGCACCGGCAGCGCGAGGCCGGCACGTGCGGCGAAGGCGCAGCGGTTCTCGACCTGACGCGCCAGTGTCGCCTGGCGGGGGTCGAGATCGATGCAGCCGACAGACTGGCCGGCGCGCAACAGGCCGACGACGAGGTTGAACGCCACCGTGGACTTTCCGGTGCCGCCCTTCTCGTTGCCAAGGACATAGATTCTGGTTTCAGTCATTTCAGGCCGTTTCATGCTACATGCTGCCCTATAACTGCAAGAGCCGGAGGACGGAAATGCGGATTGGCATCATCGGAGCCGGCGGCCGCATGGGCGGGCTGCTGGCGGGGCTGGTGCAGGCGGCGGACGACCTAGCGCTCGCCGCGGCCAGTGAAGCGCCCGGGCACCCGGCGATCGGACACGCCCTCGGCGGTGGCGTCGTCATCGAAGATGATTCGGCGGCGGTGTTCGC
Source organism: Alphaproteobacteria bacterium (assembly GCA_026710105.1). Taxonomy (GTDB): domain Bacteria; phylum Pseudomonadota; class Alphaproteobacteria; order Bin95; family Bin95; genus Bin95. Next base: position 5,637 of record JAPORR010000028.1, on the reverse strand, counting down.
AGCCGCCGACGCGGTGATCGAATTCACCCTGCCCGGCCCAACCGTCGCGCATGCTGCGATGGCCGCCCGGGCCGGCGTGCGCCATGTCATCGGCACGACCGGCCTCGACACTGCGCAGGAGGCGGCGCTGGCGCAGGCGGCACAGAGCCTGCCGATCGTCTATGCACCCAATATGAGCGTGACCGTGAACGCGCTGTTCGCAACCGTCGAGCGCGTGGCGAGCCTGCTCGACGAGGACTACGACATCGAGATCGTCGAGATCCACCATAAACACAAGGTCGATGCGCCTTCCGGCACGGCGGTCGGCCTCGGGCGGGCAGCGGCGGCGGGGCGGGGCGTCGATTTGGCGACGGCGGCGCAGTGGAGCCGCGAAGGCCATACCGGCGCGCGCCACACGGGCAGCATCGGCTTCGCCGCCCTGCGCGGCGGCGATGCGGTCGGCGAGCACACGGTGATGTTTGTCGGCGAAGGGGAGCGGCTTGAATTCACCCATCGCTGCACGGATCGGACGCTCTTCGCGCGCGGGGCGCTCAGGGCGGTGCGCTGGCTGGCGGACAAGCCGCCCGGCCTCTACTCCATGCGCGACATTCTGGATCTCTGAGCCGGGGGGAGACCGCGGCGAGCGGCGCCGAGATGGCGGGCAGAACGGGCAGACGCAGACGGGATATCAACACCTGGCCGGGCTTCGTAGATGCCCTGGCGAGCCTGTTGATGGTCGTCGTCTTCCTGGTCATGGTCTTCGTGCTGGCGCAGTTCTTCCTGAACGAGGCGCTGTCCGGGCGTGACCAGGCATTGTCGCGGCTGAACCGCGAGCTCGCGGCGCTCGCCGAGATTTTGGCGCTGGAGCAGACGACCAGCGCCGGCCTGCGCGAGGATCTCAAGGCACTGACGGCGGAGCTGCGCCTCGCCACCGAGGCGCGCGATGACTATGCCGGCCAGCTAGAGGCGCTGACGACCGCGGCGGCAGAGGCCGAGGGCACAGTCTCGCTGCTGCGCGAGGACTTCACCCGCCTGACAGACAGTGCCGCCGCCGATCAGGACAGGCTACAGATCCAGGTAAGCGAGATCGAGCGCCTGGAGCGCAATCTGGTCGCTCTCCAGCGCAGCCGTGACGCATTGGAGGCGGCGCTCTCTGAATCCCGGCAGCAGAAGAGCGATGTCGAGACGACGCTCGCAGAAGCGCGCCGCCTGCTCGCCGCGCGCGACCAGGAGGCGGCAGCTCTGAAGGAGCGGATCGAGGCAGTAGAGGCGGAATCGTCTGGCCGTGCCGGGGAGATTGACCGGCTGAACGCCGCGCTTGCGGCCAGCCGGGAAGAAATCGTGGCGCAGGCCGAGACGCTTGCTGAACTCAACCGGATGATTGCCGGGCTGACGGCTGCACGAGCGGCACTGGAGGACGACCTCGCGGCGCTTGGGACCCGGAGCGAGGCGCAGGTCGCCGAAGCCGAACGGTTGAAGGCAGCGCTGGGTGAGGCCCGCCGTGCGCTCGCCCAGGCGAATGATGAAGCGGCCCGGCTCAAGACGGCTCTGGCGGAGAGAACCGAACGAGCGGCGGCCGACATCGTCGCGCTGGAGAAAGCTCTGGCGGCGGCGGAAATCGAGAGTGCTCGGCTGGAGACCGTGCGCGCCGAGGACGCCAAGGTCGCGCAGGACCGGATCGGAGTGCTGGAACGGAAGCGGGCCGAGGATGCGGACAACGCGCGCATGCGCATTGCCGAATCGGAGCGCGCGCGGGCGGCGTTGGAAAGTAGGACCGCCGCCTTTGCCGAAACCTTGCAAGAGGCGCGCACCGAGGCAAAGCGGCTCAGGGAACAGCTTGCGCTTGCGCGCAACCGCCTGGCCGAGGCCCGGGAGGAGTTGCAATTGCGGCGCGGCGTTGCAGAGGATGGCGTTGCGGCGGCGCCCGACAGTGTGGCAAGAGCGCTCTTTGAAGCGGCGGAAACCCGCGTGATGCAGCTTGCGGTCGAGAACACCCGCCTCCGGGACCGCCTGGCGGATCTCGCAGCCGTCGAGCAGGAAGAGGAGGCGCGCCTCGCAGCGCTGCGCCGGCAAATCGACGACCAGATCTTGGAAATCGAGCGGCTGGACGCGTTGCGCCGGGCACTCAACGAGGCGCGCAAGACGCTCGAAGCCGAGAAGGCGGAGCGGATAGACCAGCTAGCTTACATGAGAACCCGGGCCGAGAAAGCGGAGGCACGGGTAGCCCGACTGGTGGCGAATATCGAGGCGCTTAAGAACCAGGTGAAGCGGCTCAATGCGGCACTGGAGGCCTCAGAAGCGAAGGCCGAGCAGGCTGAGACGCTGGTGGTCGACGCCCGGCTCAACAGCGCGTTGGTGCGCCAGATCGACGAGTTGCGCCGCTTCCGTTCGGAATTTGTCGGCCAATTGCGCGAGGCGCTGGCCGGCCAACAATTGGTGCAGACCGACGACGACCGCTTCTACCTGCCGACGGAGGTGCTATTCCGGAGCGGCTCCGCAGACCTCGACCAGCAAGGGCAGGAGCGCGTGCGTCGGATCGCCGACGCCCTGACCGATGTGGCAGCACGCATTCCCGAAGACCTGGACTGGGTGCTGCGTGTGGATGGGCATACCGACCGGCAGCAATTGCGTGGCGGGTCCCGCTATAGATCCAATTGGGAACTGTCGGTAGCGCGGGCGGTCGCTGTGGTCGAGCTGTTGGAGAGGGCGGGCGTGCCGGCCGCGCGACTCGCCGCCACCGGGTTCGGTGAATTCCATCCTCTGGACCCAGCCGACAGCGCAGAGGCGTTCCGGCGCAACCGCCGCATCGAGTTCTCCCTAACCCGGAAGTGATTCCCCGCGACCGCTTCTGATTACGGGCTGTGATCGTCGATAGGGGCGGAATCAGGCCGCGGACCGCTGCGGGTTCGGGCGCACGCCCAGCATGTGGCAGACAGCGCGCGTGAGTTCCGGCCGGTTGAGGGTGTAGAAGTGGAAACTTCCCACGCCCTCCGCCTCCAGGCGTCGGCATTGCTCGACCGCGACCGTCGCGGCGACCATACGCCGTGTCTCTGGATCCTCGTCGAGGCCCTCGAACTGTGCGCCGAGCCAGTCCGGTACCAGCGTGCCGCAAAGCGCCGCGAATCGCATTGCCTGGGCGAAATTCCCGATGGGCAGAATGCCCGCAACCAGCTCGCAATCAATCCCGGCCTTGCTGCAGCGGTCCCGGAACCGGAGGAAGAAATCGGTCTCGAAGAAGAACTGGGTGATCGCGCGCGCCGCCCCTGCATCCAACTTGCGCTTCAGATAGTCGATTTCGAAAGCGGGGTTGGGCGCGTCGGGGTGGCCCTCGGGATAGGCGGACACGCTGATCTCGAAATCATGCAGGCGGCGAAGCCCGGCGACCAGGTCGAGCCCATAGGCATAGCCGCCCGGATACGCCTGATAACGCGCGCCGATACCCGACGGCGGGTCGCCTCGCAGCGCGACGATGTGGCGGATGCCGGCCCGCCAATAGGCGCGAGCTGTATCATCGATTTCCTCCTGCGGCGCGCCGGCGCAGGTGAGATGTGCGGCCACGGGAAGCCCGCTTTCCTGGGCGATCCGAGTCGCCGTCGCGGCGGTGCGGCCACGCGCGCTTTCTCCTGCGCCACCGCCGGCTCCGCAGGTCACTGACACGAATCGAGGCCTTAGAGGAGCTAGGACATCCACGGCGTGCTGCAGCCCGCTCTCCCCCGCCACTGTCTTCGGCGGAAAGAATTCGAAGGATGCAGCAAGCGTCACAGGGCAGGCGTCACGGAATGGCCTCCGGGCGGTGGCTCACCTATCGGCGGACGGGGCCGTCGCGCCAGGATGCGGCATGGTGAGGCCCCTTATAGGGGCGCCAGCCTGCCCTGTCACCCTATGTGTGCAGCGTGTTTGCGGGCCCGGTATTGTGTGCTAACCACTCTTGCCGACAGACCCGGAGAGTGGAAACGCCGATGCCAAGGGGATTCGGGCGCATGCTCGGCATGGGTGGCCTTCCTGCTGCCGAAAGCACCACTGCCGGAGGCCCTGTTGCCGGAAAACGCTCAGGCGTCCCGGCGCGCGCGGTCGTTTTGGCCTGCCTGCTCTGCCTCGCAGCACCCCTGCCTTCGGCTGCCGGCGAGGAAACGCAGGAGGAGACGTCCTACAGCGACCCGCTGGAACCGCTGAACCGGATGGTCTTCGCCTTCAACGAGATGCTCGACACGATCGTCCTGCGGCCAGCCGCCTTCGTTTATGGCAAGACCCTGCCCCACCCAGTCCGGCATGGCGTCCGCAATGTGGTCCGCAATCTCTCGCTTCCATTCGTGTTCATTAATGATGTTGCGCAAGGTGAATGGGAGCGTTCGGGCGAGACGGCACAGCGCTTCATTCTCAACACGATGATCGGATTGGCCGGAATTATCGATGTGGCGGCGAATTACGGCCTGCCCCACCGCAGCAATGATTTCGGCACCACGCTGGCGTCCTGGGGCGCGGGTGCCGGTCCCTATCTGGTGCTGCCGGTCGCCGGCCCCTCCAATGTCCGCGATGCCGCCGGCCTTGTCGTCCAGGGCGTTGCTGATCCTGTCGATATCGGGTTCCGCCGGGCCGATCTCGACCATATGCTGTTAGTCCGGTCCGGTGTGGCAACGCTCGACTTTCGGCACCGCAATCTGGATACGCTCGACGATATCAAGGCGAACTCGCTCGACTATTACGCCTTCATCCGCGCGCTTTACCGCCAGCGCCGTGCCTTCGAGCTTGAGGGCGACCAGGAGGCGCCGCCCGGCGACATGCTGGACAGTGATTACGCCTATCCGCCGCCGCGACCTGATTTCCAGCGCGATGTCCGGCCCAATTTCCGGCGTAGTGGGGCGCCGACGCGGTGACTCCGGGAGTTCCGACCATGCGTTCCCTTGTCCTTTGTCTTCCGTTTCTGTTTCTGACCAGCGTGGCGGCGGCCGAGAGCGGCGCCGACGCTTTCATCCGGAATCTCGCCGATACAGTGCTGCCGCATTTGACCAATGCCGCGACGCCGCTCGAAGAGCGCCGCGCCCGGTTCCGCACAGTCCTCAACCGGGATTTCGACATGGACAAGATCGGCAAGCTCGTGCTGGGGCGGCACTGGCGTCGTGCCAGCCCGGAGCAGCGGGCGGATTTCAGGAAGCTGATCGAAGACTATCTGGCCGGTCTTTACGCGCGCCGGTTCGAGGATTTGGCGGGCTTGCAGGTCGAGGTAGACGGGGTGCGTGACTTCGAGGACTGGTCGATGGTGTACACCACGGCGGCTCGCACCGAAGGTCCGCCCGTGCTGGTTGACTGGCGAGTGGACCGCAAGGACGGCGGCTTTGCGGTCACTGATATCGTCATCGAGGGCGTGAGCATGGTTATCGCCCAGCGTGAGGAGTTCTCAGCCATCGTGCTCGAATCCGGCGGCCTGGACGGGCTGCTGATGAAACTCCGCACCAGGATCTCGGGCTGACGGATCTCCAGGGCATCAGAGCTCCCTAGCGCTTGCCATTCCTCGCCACGCCCCTGAAACGCGCCCAAGAGCAGGACGGCCCTGAAGCGGCTCAACAGCCGGCCATAGGCCCGCTTGAAGACGCGGACTTCATGCGTGACAGGCAGCGTCCAAGGTTCTCTCTCGCTTCTTGCCAGTCCTGCTCCCCGTCT
>JAPORR010000134.1 GCA_026710105.1 Alphaproteobacteria bacterium | reverse complement strand
CACGCTCCCCTTGGGAATCCCCAAAATGAGTCTCAAAAATCAGCCGTTGGTATAAGCCGGGCGCGTGCGGCCCGAGTTCTCGCCCGCTGGCCTGATATGGCAGTCCGTCCCCGGCGCTGGCGGGACGGCGGTACGTACCTCCGGGCGGGCGATAGCGATGGACCGGCCAGCACGTTGATGGCGGCGGGATGGCTGGCCATACGGATGACGGTGATCGGGCGAACCGCGCACCGCTGTCCCGGAGACGGCGGGCGTGGCGCGGTGTAGATCAGGGTGGAACCGGGATCGTCGGGGCCGCGTTTCGTGCTACGTTGATCGCGTTCAAGCCGGCCAGGGTGCTCCGCGAGGCCGTGAACGCCGGCGTCACCTCGTGAGCCCGGCGGGGCAAGTGGCGCGGGAGTTCGTCGTGTGCCAAAGTTGAAGCCTGCGCCGAATGCCCAAGGTCCGTGATGCAATCCGCCTCGTCGAACGTGAGAGCTGGGCGCTGGTGCGGGTAAGGGGCAGTCATCGTCAGTACCGACATCCCGACAAGCCGGGGACAGTGACGATAGCGGGCAAGGCCAGCGACGACCTTCCCCCAGGCACCTGGACTAGCATCCTGAAGCAGGCGGGACTGAAGAAGTGAGGACGGAGATGGAATACACGATCGTGATTGAGAAGGCGCCGGGAAACTTTGCTGCCTACGTGCCCGACTTGCCCGGTTGCGTAGCCACGGGGGCAACCCGCGACGAGGCAATCCGCCAGATCGGAACGGCCATCGCGCTGCACATAGAGAGCCTGCGTGAGCACGGAGAGCCCGTTCCGGCTCCGCAATGCACCGCGGCGGTGGTGGAAGTCGCCGCCTAATGCGTCCAGTGGATCGCCACAGCGCACATTTCTCATTGCGCGCTGATGAACATGTTATACTGTAACAAAGGCAGTTTGGCCGCAACCGGATCCCCAAGGAGGCAAGGCAATGCATGACCTGACACTTACCCGACGCAACGTCCTGTTGGGCGCCGCCGCAGTCGCCGGCGCATCGACTGTCGGTTTCAACGCGGGGCCTGCCTTGGCCAAGGCGCCGATGGCTACGGACCAGGTGCCGTATTTCTACCGCTTCAAGCACGGGGCCATGCAGGGCACGGTGATCTCGGACGGCGTTCTGCCGCTTGGCGATCCCTCGGGCGCCTTCCTCGGCGTGTCGAAAGAGGAAGTCGGGCGGATGCTCACCGACAATTTCCTCAGTCCGAGGAATGTCATCCTGGAGCAGAATATCCTGGTGCTGAACACCGGCTCGCATCTTGTGCTGTTCGACACCGGCATGGGCCAGTCGCCGATGTTCGGCCCCACGACCGGCAAGATGATGGAAAATCTGGCAGTGGCCGGCATCGACCCGGCATCGATCGATGCGGTTCTCTGCACGCACGGCCATTGCGACCACGTCTGGGGCATCATGACCGACGACGGCCAGCGCAACTTCCCGAATGCGCAGATCTATATCTCGCAGGCGGATTTCGACTTCTGGACCGACGAGGCCAAGCTGTCGATGACCGATCCGGCCTTCATGAAACCCTTCGTGGAAGGCGCCAGGAAAAATCTGATGCCGAACCGCGACCGCATCGTCTTTCTGAAGGATGGCGAGGAGTTTCTGCCGGGTATTCAAGCCATGTGGACGCCCGGTCACACGGTCGGCCACACAATGTTCCTGCTGACCTCGGAGGGACAGACGATGGCGGCCATCGGCGATACGACCCATCACCAGGTGCTGCTGATGGAAAAACCGTTGATGGAGTTCGCCTACGATACCGATCCGAAACAATCGGCGCAGACGCGCTATCGGGTTCTCGACATGATCGCCTCCGAGCGGATGCCGTTGATCGCGTATCACTTCCCGTGGCCCGGCATCGGCAACATCGCAAAGCGCGGCGATGGCTTCGAGTACTTCCCTGCCCCCATGGTGATGCAGGAACTGCCGGGCTGACGTCTTCGTTGGCGGCCGGTGTCCGGCCCTCGGCTTGACCGCCCCGGATCGCCCTGCAGGCGGTCCGGGGCGGTGATTTCGGGCTAGTCGGTCCGCCGGATGGCGTCGGCCACGATTTCGAATATCTGCCCGATCTCGCCTTCCTCGACGATGAAGGGGGGCGAGAAGGCGAGCTGTCGCCGGCCTGGCGGCAATAGACGCCCGACTGCCAGCACTCCAGGAAGACATCGTAGCCGCGCCGGCCGGGCTCGCCCCCGCGCCCGACGGTTCGCTTCGGCGTTCCGTCCGAACTCGATGAGCCGGGTCTTTTCCGGATGCAGGGCCAGATCGAACTGGCCGTTCCCCAAGTGCATGCAGGAAGCGTTCCGCGTCCCGCCTGTGCTCGAACCCGACGACCACATCATCGGCGTAGCGCACGATGATCGCGTCGCCTTCTGCCCTTTCGGGCCGCCACTTGCGATGGAACCAGAGGTCAAGGACATAGTGCAGATATACATTCGCCAGCATGGGCGTGGCTGTCGCCCCCTGCGGCGTTCCCTGCGCGGTGTCCTGCCACCGGCCATCGACCATGACGCCGGCTTTCAGCCACTTGACGATCAGCCGGATCACCCGCCGGTCCCCGATCCGATACTCAAGGAACCGGACCAGCCAGTCCCGCGAGACGGTATCGAAGAACGCGCGGATGTCGCAGTCGACCACCCAGTTGACTTTCCGCCGGTCGATGGCGACGGCGAGCGCGTCAAACGCATCATGCGCCCCGCGCCCCGGTCGAAACCCGTAGCTGAAGCCGAGGAAAACCGGCTCGTATATCGGCGTCAGGATGATCTCCGTCACCGCCTTCTGGACGATCTTGTCCTCCAGTGCGGCGACGCCGAGCGGTCGTGTTCCGCCGTCCGGCTTGGGTATCTCTACCCGTCGGACCGGCGGTGCCCGGTACGCCCCCGACTGCACGCGACGGTGAAGGTCGAGCAAGCGCTTGTCCAGCCCCTCCGCATACAGCGCCCATGTCATGCCGTCCACGCCCGCCGCAGCGTCCCGCTTCAGCGCGTGGAAGGCGCAGCGCGTCAGGTGTGTGAAACACGCGCCGAAGGGCGTCCCGATTGCGCTTCCTGGCCGCATAAGCTGTCGGGCCATGAAAGCCGTTGTGCAATCGGCATTTAGCCCGAGCGGCGCTTGAGCGGCAGCGCCCGCCGCGCACTTGAGGAGACAGTTCCCGAACCTCCGCGCGGCTTCTGAGCGGCACTATAGGAAGCACGAGGTAACAGATCAATGCGTGGAGTCGTGCGCGCCGGCAGCGTCGTTCACTTGGCCTGCCCTGTCGGCGGCGGTGCGGGCTCGCGCGTTCCCGCCGGGAGCAGCCATCGTCGCACGAGCCTGTTCGCCACTGAACCGAGCGACGGACGCCATACCGGCAGGAACGCGAGCAGACGTTGACCGCCAGCATCCTTTACGGGAGGCGTAAAATACAGTACGGTCAGCGTGAATGATTCGGAGCTTCAAGGATCGGGATACGCGCCGCTTCTTCGAGGGGCAGCGCGTCGCGGCAT
>JAPORR010000080.1 GCA_026710105.1 Alphaproteobacteria bacterium | reverse complement strand
AGGCCGCCGGGCGCCAGAGATGGGTGCGGACGGCGACATCTCCCTCGGTCGGACGGTGGTGTGGGACGAGGATCTCCGCTGCGCTCACCGCCGCGCCTCGGTGATGTCCGTGCCGGCATACACCGCGCCCAGCATACGCTGCATCGCCGTCATATGGGCGGCGCGGGCCGCCGTGTCGAGATCGGCCGCGGGCCGGGGTTCGAGGTCGAAATGCCCGTAGCGGTCCTCGCCACGCACCAGGGTCGCGGAGTCATTCAGCTTCACCTGGCGAACATAGGTCGGGACGTAGCGGATCGCGAGGCCAATGCGCCGATCGGGTCGGCGATTCGGCTTCGAGCCGTGGACGAGGCGGATATGATGGAGGGAGAACTCACCCGCGCGGAGCGGCGCATCGACGGCTTGCGCCTCGTCCACTTCCATCTCGATCTCTTGTCCGCGTGTCAGGAGGTTGTCCTTGGCGAAGCTGTCTATATGCGGGATCTGGTCGAGCTTGTGCGAGCCCGGCAGAAAGCGCATCGGACCGCTCTCAAGCGGGGCATCGGAGAGTGCAACCCAGGCGGTGACGACATCGTGGGGATCCAGTCCCCAATAGGTCGAATCCTGGTGCCAGGAAACGAAGGCTGGGTCGTTCGCCTCCTTGATGAAGAAATTGGTCGTCCAGCAAAGCAGATCTGGCCCCAACAGGTCCTCCACAGCATCAAGGATGCGCGGATGGTGGACGATTTCGTCCGCCCAGCGGAACAGCAGGTGGACCTTGTGGCGCATGTTGGAATGGATGACATCGCCGGTATCGGCCTCATAGGCCTCCAACCGGTCGCGGTAGCGGCGCGCCTGGGCTACGGAGAAGGCGACGAGCGGGAAGATATAGCCGTCGCGCGCATAGGCCTCGATTCCGGCTTCGGTCAGCAATTTGCCCATCGGTCGCTCCCTACACAGATGCTCAAGCCCCCGTGAAGCGCCAAGTCCCGAACTCCGCGCTCCCCCATGCAAGGCATGGATGAGAGTATAGAAGCGGGCAGCGAACAGCGGAAGCGGGGCCAGAGACGGGATGGGCTGGAACGACTATTATGCAAAGACACGGGGCCGCCCGCCGCGCCCGACGCTGCTGGAGGCGCTGGCGCGCTTCGGCGGCCGTCTGGGGCTTGCAATCGATCTCGGCATCGGCGGCGGACGGGACGCTTGTGCGTTGCTGGCAAGCGGTTGGCATGTCGTCGGCATCGACAAGGAACCCACAGCGCTGACGCTGCCGCGCCACCCGCGCTTGACGGTCCGGCGGCAGGCCTTCGAGCGGGTCTCCGAGACCGCCGGGCTGCCGCGGGCGAACCTCGTAAATGCGAGCTTTAGCCTTCCCTTTTGCCACCCGGACGCCTTTCCGGCCTTCTGGCAGCGCGTCGTGGCGGCCCTTCCATCTGGCGGGCGCTTCGCCGGCCAGTTCTTCGGTCCTCACGACGCCTGGGCCGGCAATCCAGACTTGCTTCATCTGCCGGAGGCAGAGGTGCGTGCCCTCTTCACCGCCTTCGAGATCGAACGCTTTGACGAGGAGGAAGACGACGCTGAAACCCCACGTGGAGCCATGAAGCACTGGCACATCTTCCACATCGTGGCGTGCAAGCGATGAGAGCGCCCAGCATTTGGGCGCCGTCGTTCCCTGACCGGGGACGCGGTCCTACATCACCTCCGCTACGCTCACTTGGCCGACCGTGACATCAAGGCGGCGGCGGAGCGGGTCGGCGAGGCGGTAGCCCGAGCCATGGCGGGCGGCGGCGAGGCCGACGAAGCCCGGTGACGACCGGACGTCCTGCCCCCGCCCGGCTTGCGGGAGGCGTCCCGCCGGCCTGGTACCTGACGGTAAAACGGCTGCCGCGGAAACGCCGAAGTTCCCACCGCCAGTCGAAGGTCAGGCGGCTTTCTCCACGGTGACCACCAAGCGCTTGCTGAATCGGGCGAGGGCTTCCTCCAGCCTGCCGATCTTGGTGGCGTGGCGGGGATCGAGCATGCGGCGAACCTCGCTTTCCTGGATGCCCATAGCCGCCGCGAAGGCGCTGTTGGACAACCGCTGCTCGCGCAGAGCCTCGTAAAGCGCCGCCTTGGCGGCCAGCACCGCGCCGGGAACCGCCGCGGGCCGGCCCTTGGCCGGGCTCGGCTCCGGAATGTCCTCGCGCCTCAGGATGCGGCCTGCGAGCGCTTCCTCCAGGCAGTCTGCAGCTTCCGCGACCGCCTCGGCGAAGGTATCGCCGTCCGTGAATGCCTCGTCGAAGTCCGGGAAAGTGACCAAGAAACCGCCTTCGCGTTCCTCGTGAAGGTCGATGGGGTAACTGTATCGGGTTGCCATGATCGGAACTCCCTAAAGGTCGTCCGGGTCGATACCGAGCTGCCTGCAAATGCCACGAAGCGTGCCGGTCTTGAGAGGCTTCCTGCGGTCCTTCACCACGGTGTGGCGATCACCGAAATAGAGCGTGCCGTGGCTGCCCTTGCCCCTCGACCGGTCGAACCTGACCGCGATCCCGTTCTTGCGCGCCAGCCTTCTCACCCTCGTTATGAATTCACGCCCGTTCACGAATGGCAATCTCGCACAAAAATGTGCGAATTGGCAAGACCCACCTCGAACAGGATTGTGTGAGCGGGCGCCACACCAGTGCCTCGTCACTGCGGTAGCAGAGGCTCCGGAGCAGGCAGCAGCCGTCCGCCTGACGACGGATCGCCCCCATCCTGCTGTGCAGCCGGCCTGGCGAGAAGGCGGCGGAGCATGGCGCGCGCGACGCGTGACACCGAGTCACCCTTACTGTTAGTGCATGCTAACGCGTAGCGAAGATCGGGATCACTCTGGCATGCCACAAACGCCGACCTCTTCCCAATGGTTGCAAAAGCGCCAACGTCCAGGCAATCGGATAGATGTTTCAGAATCTGACGACATTCCGGCCGAAATCGACGGATGGTACAGGACAATTATCCACATGTTTCAAATTGCATTCGCTCCAGAAATACGCCGATGTTTTTTCGGACGGAATGCTTACCGAGACGTTCTTTCTGACCGCCGATCAGATGATTCAACCGGAATCGTTTGGTCGAATCATACGTTTAAATTCGGAAGTGCTTAGAATTGCCTATGTGCGCGCAACGAAGCCATAAAAAGGGAGAGAAAGCGCTAGTTTCTGACATGAAGAATTTTGTAAGTTTTGACCTTTATGAAGAGGAGTTGTATGCTGGACACTTCACGCTATTCTGGACTGATAGTGGATAGATTTCTACATTTTATTTCAGAGAATGTCGGGCGAAGAGTACTGCTATACTAAAGACTGCCCGGGAGTTTTTGGAAGTTGCGAGATTTGCATATACTCATGAGCATACGTGGCTAAGCGTCGATAATCTCTTTAGCGCATGTGAACTTATATCGAAAGTTCATATCATCTTGCACCACAACTCCGCAAGCAGGACGAAAATCTCACGGATCTATCCAAAGAGCGATTAATGTATGGCGACGCCTCGGTAACATTAATGACACATTCGTGCA
>JAPORR010000066.1 GCA_026710105.1 Alphaproteobacteria bacterium | reverse complement strand
GCGCCGCTGCGCTTGCACGGTTGGAAGTGGTGGCGGGCCGAGCCGTGGGAGGATACTACGGCGCACGATATAGGGCAGGGCGATGTCTAACCCGATCCGCAACGCACGGACATTGCCGGACATTCTCGCCGCAATCGCCCGCGCGACATGGGCGAACGCCCATGCCGGTGAGGAATGCCCCGCAAACATGATCCCGTCCGTAGCCAAGCTAGGCGAATTCGTGTTCGCCGTAACCCAGCATGAATACATGTCCACGAGCGAACTGAACGAAGAATACATCCGCAAAGCCGTCCGCGAGGCCAACCGACGCCTGTCGGCTGTCTTCGACCGACACCGTGCCGGATGGACGGCCTTCAATGCCTTGATACCGGACAGTCCCGCCGGCCCCACCATGCGCCCTATGTTGTTCGCGGTCGTCATTGAGTCTGCGGAGGAGAATCCAAGAGAGGGGATATGGGGGACGGCAGCCCAGCTCGAAGCACGGGGAATAGAGGTTCCGCGGGCTCCAAGTGAGAAAGGCTATAACTTGGAGGAGGTGCATCATCGCTGGCTCGCCCTACCCGACGACAGGCAGCCACAACATCCGCTCGCGCCCCTCGTGCGCGCCTGGCAAGAGCGGCCGCGCGAGGCAGCACCATACAACCCCAAGCGCCGCGCCAGCTTGCCATCGTTCCAGAAGGTCGCCACCGATAACGTTCTGCCTGGCTTCCCCGGAGCTGACACTCCAGCGCAACCCGATCAACTGGCACTCCCTGGTTTCGAGCCGGCGATCACTGTTTGCCCGTCATGGCTGCTTTGGCTTTACGATGAGGGCGGCGGCGAAAGCATGACCCAGGGCCGGGGCGCGCCTTGGGATATGCACCTTTTCGTTAGCGCTTTCCTGCACCTAGCCATTGAAGATCGACATGGCCGTTGGGTCACACTGCGCTTCCCGCATCTGGCCGAGCATGAGGCAGATTGGCCCATTCCCGGAACGCCAAGCATTGAACGCTGGTTCTTCGCGGAAGGTTGGGATCGGGGAAACAAGCGCCGAGACTGGCACCGGCTCCCGGAAGCGCTGCACCGCATGAAACGTAATCTCGGCTATGTACCTGTCAACGGCGGACGCATAGCGACGATCTTTCCTTCCGCGATCCCGGACACGAAAGACTTCCCGGTTGTTGAATTTACGGTCCGCGTCCCGCAGTCTGCCGCCCACGGTGCCCGCGTCGATTGGGATCGTCTCCGCATATACAGACTGCACTCGGCGGCTCTGTATCGAGCCTATCTGTCTGCTGTGGCTTACATGGACCGCAGTTCCCACCATGGGAACCCGATCACGCGCGAGATTGGTACGCCCGTGCTTGGCCCGGATGGGCAGCCCAAGCGCCGCAAGGGCGGGCGCATCGTCCGGTCCGCACGTGACACAATAGTGAACCCGCTCGCTGGCAAAGTCGGGGCGCTGGATGACCGCGACTTAACCCGCATGATTGGCCTCAACGCCGATGACAAGCGCCGCCGCGCGGATGCCCGCAAGGCGTTCGAGCGCCTTCATGCTGATGGAGTGATCGAGCTTATCCGCGACGGCAAGAGTTTCTGCCTGTTCGGGACAGGCAAAATCCAATAGCCTGCGTCACGCGCGGACCCTTCCGTAGTCACGCGCGGACCTTTCCGTAGTCACGCGCGGACCTTTCCGTAGTCACGCGCGGACCTTTCCGTAGTCACGCGCGGACCTTTCCGTAGTCACGCGCGGACCTTTCCGTAGTCACGCGCGGACCTTTCCGTAGTCACGCGCGGACCTTTTTGCCGCTTTCTTCAGCATTTTCAAAGACATGTCAAACCGCCCTTAATTGCCCTTAATTGCCCTAAGGCAAGTTAAGGGCTAGGCCGGGACGGCTGCGCTTGAGGCTTGCCGCCCCGGCCCGCGCTTTCTCGACCACTACACCCGCGACCAAGCGGAAGACTTCGCCCGCTGCTATGCCGGTGCGTACGTCTGGCCGCCGCCATTGTTGGAGCCGCGGTCGCATCCGCCATGGCGCTCAACGTCGCCGTCTTGCAAGCGATCCCTGGCCCATAACTGCCACCCTTGCGCGAATCGCAACGAAAACCCGTCGCTCGCCTGGACCAGCCGCTGCCGATCAGCTCCCGCTCGGGCGCGATCCTGCTCGCCACGGACCGCTCCGGGCCGATCAACCATGCAGTCGGCGCACGAATGCCACGGGGGACAGTCGGAATTGAAAGGTCGTGTACCGGCATTTTTGTGACAGGCGTTCTGTAGTCTGTTGGTTTTGTGGTATATTCGAGGGGGAACAATGGCCGTCACAGGAGGGCTTGAATTCTGGCTGAAAGGCGGCCGGGAGTCCATGCGGGGCACCGCTACGGCCTGCCGATGCAAGGCCGCGCCCTTCCAACAGAAGGTCGTCTTCGGTCAGCCGAACAACATTGACGCCAGTTGATCCCTTTCCTGGGCCGTCTGCTCGGCCAGGTCTTCCAGTGGGTCCAGGTATGGCTTCTGCCTATCCGCCGGGCGCGACCGACGGGCCTATCGTTGAACTGCCGGCGCTGGATGCGCTGAGTGTCGAATCCGCTCCGCGCTGGCGCGCCTATCTCGCCTCCCAGTCCCTGAATTGGCTACCCGGCAAAACGCGCCGCCCGGCGGCGAAGGGGGCGCCTTTCGGCTGGAGCCATAACCCGGCAGATTATCCTGTGCTGACACGTGAAGATCGGCGCCGGCTCGCGTTTGGCGAAGCCGACACAAAGCACCGGACGAAGAGCGAAATCGACGACGCTTTTCGTGATCTACCGAGCCTGGTGACGCTGGAGCAGGAGATTGATCCACGAACCGGGGAGATAGGATTCCGGATCATGCCAGCAGAGGCCACTCCTGATCGCGATCAAACTCCCTAACCGGGGAATTTTTTGCCCGCAATCCCTAGCAAATCCTCACTTTTGCCGCCGGCCGAACCCGAAGACGAATTAGTCGGGGAGGCGGCGAAGGCGTCCGCCCGACAAGTCGGACGCCCTCGCCGCCCAAAAGAGAGAATTACCGCGGGCCGAGAATAAAACGCCGTCTAGTCGCCGATGACCGCGACCTAACCCGCATGATGGGCTTGAATGCCGATGACAAGCACCGACGTGCGGATGCCCGCAAGGCGTTCGTTGTTGGGGCGACAGCCGGCGGCGCAGGTGGGTGTGATGCTTGTGCCTGACCAGTTCCTCGATGTGGTCGGGGTTCTCGATGCAGGGCTGTCGAAGATGCGCACCTGCTCCCGCGTCGCAACCACGGTGAGGGTGCGCCGCACATGGGTATGCGGCACGCTGTAGTCGTTTGTCGAACCGAGCGTACGGGGTCTTGTCGATCCTGACCTCGACCCTTTCGTCGGCGGGGAAGCAGTCGCCGCGCGAAGAGAGAGCCGCGCTCGAAGGCCTCGCGCATGGACAGGGAGCGCCGTCAGCGCCCGCGCGGGCCGCACCGAGTATGTTTCCCAGCCGGGAAGGCCGTCATGCGCTTCTACGGCGATTTTTGCGCCGTTCGCGGTCCTGACGCCGCGCTTGCCGCCTGGCGCGCTAAGTGGCAGTCTCTATTCCGCTAACACTTTCCGGGCTCCCCGCTTTGTCGGGTCGCCCGCTGAATAGAACAGCCTGTAA
>JAPORR010000137.1 GCA_026710105.1 Alphaproteobacteria bacterium | reverse complement strand
CCCGGGTAATCTTGTTCTTCTGACCGACACGGGCCTCATCCTGCCACCAGACTTCGATCTCGACACCATCACCGCACCTTTTGGTGCTAACTATATGGGATAGCGTCGTTTTTCTCCCGCAGATTATGCGGGTCGGGACACAGACTTGCAAGCCCCTGTTCCCCGGCTGCCACTACAGACGGGAGACAAGGCATGCCAGCAACCACCCTCACCGACGCCCGTGTCAGGGCGCTCAATCCCCGCAAGACAACCCGCGAGGTCCGTGACGGCAAGTTGAGAGGCTTCGGCGTGCGCGTCTCGCCTTCGGGGACCAGGCGGTTCTTCATCCACTGCCAGCACAAAGGGGAGCGGGTCTGGAAGATCGTCGGCGACACCGGAACCATGAGTGTCACCGAGGCACGCGCTACCGCCGCCGCCATGCTTGTTGCCATCCGGCGCGGCGAGGAAGCGCCTCATGCGCCCGGCGAGGCGCTGTTCGAGGCTGTGGCCGAGACTGCCTTCCATCGTCACGAGCGGGTCTGGAAGCCGGGCACGCTCAAGGTGAACCGGGGTTATCTGCGCAACCGCATCATGCCGCATTTCGCCGGACGTCCGGTTGCCGAGATCGACCGGCAGGAGGTGAAGAGCTGGTTCGCCCGTCTGCGAGCCACGCCGGTCGCCGCAGACCGGTCCCTGCCGATCCTCTCCGTCATCATGCGGGAGGCGGAGCGTATGGGCCTGCGCCCGGAGGGCAGCAATCCCTGCCGGGGCATCAAACGCTATCGCCGCAAGGGCCGCGAGCGGTTCCTGTCCGACGACGAACTCCGCCGTCTGTCCACAAGGCTTGCTGCACACGAGGCCCGGTATCCGCAGCAGTCCGCCATCATCCGCCTGCTGCTGCTCACCGGCTGCCGCAAGGGCGAAATCCTCACCCTGCAATGGTCCGACTACCGCGAGGGGAACCTGTTCCTGCGCGACAGCAAGACGGGGCCGAGGACCGTGTGGTTGTCGGAGCCAGCGCGGGCCGTTCTCGACGGGCTTGAGCGGAAGGGCCGCTGGATATTCCCTGCATCGAAGGGGGACAAGCCTCTCACTGCCGGCTGGCTGAATTCTTTCTGGACCAAGGTCCGTGCCGAGGCGGGGCTCGAAGACGTGCATCTTCACGACCTGCGTCATACCACGGCCAGTCTGGCGCTCAGGCGGGGCGAGACCGTGCTCGCCATCGGGCGGCTGCTCGGCCACCGCAGACCGGAGACCACGCTCAAATACATCCACCTTGCCGACGCCATGGTGCATGAGGCTGCCGAGACGGTCGGCGCCGTTCTGGGGGGAGATTGAGTCATGGCGGCAAAGGAGAAGATGAAGCTCACCGACGCGACCATGGCCCGTCTCCGGCCCCGCGCGCGGGAATATGCGGTCTGGGACACGAAGGTCGCGGGTCTCGGCGTGAGGGTGCGGCCCTCCGGGGGAAAGACCTGGGTGATGCTGCTGGACGCCGGCGGGCGCACCAGGCGCGTTTCTCTCGGGCCGGTCTCCACAATGTGCGTTGCCGATGCGCGCCGGGAGGCTCTCGGGCGTCACGCCGATCCGCAGCCGGAGAAGACTGTCCCGCTGTTCCGGGATTTCGTGGCGGGCGTGTGGAAGGAGGTTCATTTCGACCGCTACAAACCGTCGGGCCAACGGACCGCTTCCGGAACGCTTCGAAGACAGCTGCTTCCCGCCTTCGGCGCGAAATCGCTGGATCGCATTACCCCGGCACAGGTCGAACGGTGGTTCGAGCGCTACAGCCGGACGGCGCCCAGCAGCGCCAATCGCGACCTCGACATTCTCAACCAGATCATGAACTACGCTGTCGCCTGCGGCCATGTCGAGGCCAGCCCGACCGGGAGCATCAGGCGCAATCGCCGCCCGGCGTTGACGCGCTTCCTCTCCCGTGAGGAGGTCGCCCGGCTGCACGGCGTTCTGGATGCGCTGACCCGAAAAGGCGACCGGCAGCAGGCCGACATCATCCGGCTCCTACTGCTCACAGGCTGCCGCCGGGGCGAGATCATCGGCCTGCGCTGGTCCGAGGTCCAGGACGGCATGCTGGCGCTCACCGACAGCAAGACGGGGCCGAGAACGGTTCCGCTGGGCCGCCGGGCCCGCGCCATTCTCGACCGGCAGCCGCGTGGCGAAAGCCCGTTCGTATTTCCCTCGCCGCGCGACCCGGCCCGACCGCGCGGTCCCGAACTGTCGCTCTGGTATCGCATCCGGCGCGAGGCGGGGATTGAGGATTGCCGCCTTCATGACCTGCGGCACACGGTAGCGAGTCATGCCGTCATGAACGGCGTTCCCCTACCCGTTGTCTCGCGCCTGCTCGGTCACAGCACTGTGCACATGACATTGCGCTACGCTCACTTGGCAGATCGCGACATCGAAGCCGCCGCCGAGAGGGTCGGGGCCGCGATGGAGCAGGTGATGGGCATGGACGGTATGCGAAGGTAGCGCCCCGCTACAGATAGATCCCAAGGACAATCCCGCGCCCGTGTCTTCGCCAGTGTGTGCGCCGCCAGTGTGCGCCGACATGGCCACAATGGAGGAACGGCGCGCGAGCGGAAGGGGCGACCGAAGCCGCCCCCTTGCATCAGGGTCGGTCAATCTCCCGGCCCTCTGACAGGGCGAGTCCGGACAATAGTTGGACACGGCTTGCCGGCGAAGTGGGACTTGGCCGACCCGGACGGCTTCGATATTCGCGCCGCCTTCGATGCAGCCGGTGGAGCGCCGCGTTCATGTTGCGCCTATCGACCCGCGAGGGGATGGCATATCCGTGAAGGTCAGCGCGTATTCGGAAACCGGCTGCAACAGCGGGCCGACAGGGTGGCAATGGAGCTATCGGAGGCGCCAGCCGGTGGAACTGGATGCAAGCGCCGTGTTCAAGAGCGATGTTGCCATGCGGGCGCGGGCCTATAAGGCGCTGGTGGACGGCGGCATGACGCCGGCAATGGCGGCCGCTTTCGCCGGACTGGTGGAGGCGGACAATGGCTGAACGCGCAACCGACATTGTGAGCGTCATTCAGGCAAAACAGCAGTTAGACATTCCGCTTGATGTTGTGGACCAGGACAGCTTGCTGTCCGATCTCATAGCGCAGTGCGTTTCCTGGATAGAGCATCGAACGGGCTTGCCGCTAATCCAGTCCAAGGAACGCTATGTGCTGGAGCGCTCGGAAGCGGGTGAACCGCTCGGCTTCGCTGTCTACAACATCGTCTCGATAGACGCCTTCACGCATTGGGGCCGTGACGGCGCGCCCGTCACCGTGACGGAAGGCTTGCCGGTTTATGGGACAGACGGGCCGCAACCCCGGTTATGGCCTCCCGGTGGAGCATGGCCCGCGTCGCACCCGCGCGCGCCTTTCGTTGTGGACGTGACGCGCGAGCTAGATCCAACGCCACCAATGGTGCAGCGCCTCGCCCTGGAGCTTCTAACCCGGCTCTATGACGGCGAGCCGATAGGGCGAGGGGGTGGAAGCCGCGTCATGCTGGAGGCGCTGGCCCGTGAGCCGGCCAGGCGGCTGCGAGCGGCGGCTGTGCTCATGCGCGGCGGCGAGGCTTTGCCGCCTGGCGTGGTGACGCTGCGAGGCGAGGCGCTAACAACCCGCGACGGCTCTTTCGTGACACTCCGGTCATGACAAGAGGCACAACCCGGATAATCTTACGCCAGCCGGTGCAGGAAGGGCGCGACGCGCTAGGCCAGCCGAGAACGGGCTTCCGCGAGCTTGTGCGCTATGCGACGCGCGAGGAATACCGGGGCCGGATTGATGTTGCCGGCGACGTGGA
>JAPORR010000234.1 GCA_026710105.1 Alphaproteobacteria bacterium | reverse complement strand
GCGGAAGCGGCAGCATGGTTCCGGCGCGCAGCTCAACAGCACAATGACACTGCGCAATGACTTAGGTCCTTTGAGAGACATTTCCGAACTGGAGCACACGACATGCAGATCTCCATGAGCGGCCGTACGGCGCTTATTACCGGCGGCAGCGACGGCATGGGCCGGGCAATGGCGCTCAAATTCGCGGGTGCCGGCGCGTCGATCGCTGTCGCCGCCCGCCGCCAGGGGCCGCTTGACGAGACGCTATCTGCAATTGAGGCGGTGGCGCCCGGCCGCGCCGCTGCGTTCTCCGCCGATGTCAGCAGGGCGGAAGACTGCGAACGGATCTATCGCGATACGGTGGCGCGATTCGGCGCGGTGGACATCCTAGTCAACAATGCCGGCACTTCGCAGACCGGCAGGTTCGAGGAGATCGACGACGCCACCTGGCAGGCCGATCTCGACCTCAAGCTGTTCGCCGCGATCCGACTGTCGCGCTTGGCGCTGCCGGACATGAAGGCGCGCGGCTGGGGCCGTATCGTCAATGTGCTGAATGTGGGCGCGAAGGCGCCGCAGGCTGGTGGCGCGCCGACGGCCGTCTCACGGGCCGCCGGCATGGCGCTCACCAAGGTGCTAGCGGGCGAGGGCGCGCCATATGGCGTGCTCGTGAACGCGCTGCTGACCGGCTATATCCGTTCCGGCCAGTGGGTTCGGCGGCATGAGGCCACGGCGCCGGACACCGATTTCGACAGTTGGCTTGGGGGTATGGCGGGCAAGCTCGGCGTGCCGCTCGGGCGTTTCGGCGAGGCGGAGGAATTCGCCAATATCGCCTGCTTCCTGGCCTCCGACGCCGGGTCCTACATCACGGGCACGGCTATCAATGTGGACGGCAATCGCAGCCCGGTCGTATAGCCGTCCCTGGGCGCCAGGTTGCAGGCCCCGGTGGTGCTTGCATTCCGGGGCGGGCGCGCGTAAACAGCGCGCGATTTCGCACGCGGGCCGCGGCCGACCAGGCCGGTCCGGTTCCTTCCCGAGCGGAAGGCGACGGCTCGCGACAGGACAAACCGGAACGAGGAAGGCGAGCCGATGGCAGTGCCGACATTCACCATGCGCCAGCTTCTGGAAGCCGGCGTTCATTTTGGACATCACACCCGACGCTGGAATCCCCGGATGGGGCCATACATCTTCGGGATCCGCAACGGTATCCACATCATGGACCTCCAGCAGACGGTCCCGATGCTCTACCGGGCGCTGGAAGCGGTATCCGGTGTCGTGGGCGAGGGCGGGCGCGTGCTGTTTGTCGGCACGAAGCGCCAAGCGCAGGAAACAGTGGCCGAGGCCGCGCGGCAATGCGGGCAGTATTTCGTCAACCATCGCTGGCTCGGAGGCATGCTGACTAATTGGAAGACAATCTCCAATTCGATCGACCGGCTACGCAATCTCGAAGAGCAATTAGCGCAGGAAAATATCGGCCTCACGAAGAAGGAATCCCTGCAACTCCAGCGCGAGCGTGACAAGCTGGAGCAGACGCTAGGCGGCATCAAGGAGATGGCGGGCTTGCCTGACATCCTCTTCGTGATCGACACCAACAAGGAACACATCGCTGTTGCCGAGGCACGCAAGCTAAATATCCCCGTGGTTGCGGTGCTGGACAGCAATTCTGACCCCGAAGGCGTCGAGTTCCCGGTGCCCGGCAATGATGACGCGATCCGGGCGATCTCGCTCTATTGTGAACTGATCACCGGCGCGGTGCTGGACGGCATCGAGCGCGAGATGGTCACATCCGGCCAGGATATCGGCGTGTTGGAGACCGTGCCGCAGGAACAAGTCGCCGCACCCGCCGACGCGCCGGAAGAGGCTCCGGAAGCCCTGGCTGGGTCCAAAGAGGCTGTAGAGGTAGCAGAGGCCGTTGTCGATGCACCGGGCCCGGAAGCCCTGGCTGAGCCCGAAGAGGTTGCAGAGGTTGCAGAAGCCGTTGCCCATGTGCCGGCCTCGGAAGCGCCAGCAGCAGACGAGACTGCCGAGAGTGGTGGCGCGGCCAGCGATGCAGAAACGAACGATGCAAAAGAAACGAACTGACCGCAGGAAGGGCGAACACCGATGGTTCAGGTGACGGCAGCGCTGGTCAAGGATCTGCGCGAGCGGACCGGCGCAGGCATGATGGATTGCAAGAAAGCGCTGACGGAAAACAGGGCCGACATCGAGGCCGCTGTGGATTGGCTGCGCAAGAAGGGGCTAGCCGCCGCAGAGAAGAAGGCCGGGCGGACAGCTGCCGAAGGATTGGTCGGCATGGCGCTGGAAGACGGGCGCGGCGCACTGGTCGAACTTAATGCCGAAACCGACTTCGTCGCGCGCAATGAAGGGTTCCAGGCGGCGGTCGCCAAGCTGGCGACGCTCGGCCTCTCAGTGGAAGGCGGCCTCGAGGCGCTGAAAGCGAGCAATATGGAAGGGCAGACCGCCGAGGAGTATGTCATCAGCTTGATCGCCACCATCGGTGAGAACATGAATCTGCGCCGCTATGCCAAGGTCGAGGTCGGCGACGGTGTCGTCGCAGGCTACATCCACAGCGCGGCTGCGCCGGGCCTCGGTAAGATCGGAGTCTTGGTCGGGCTCGAATCCTCCGGGGACAAGGACAAGCTGGTCGCGCTCGGCAAGCAGATCGCCATGCATGTCACCTCGGCCAACCCGCGCTGGGTGGCGCGCGACGATGTCGATGCGGCGACGATCGAACGCGAACGCGCCATCTTAGTGGACCAGGCGGAGGCGTCCGGCCGTCCCAACCATGTGGTCGAAAAGATGGTCGAAGGCCGGATGCGCAAGTATTACGAGGAGGTCGTGCTTCAGGAGCAGGCTTTCATCATGGATACCGACAAGTCGGTCGGCAAAATCCTGGAGGAGGCGGTGGGCGATATCGGCGCGCCGGTTTCCTGTGCCGGTTTCGTGCGCTTCGCGCTCGGTGAAGGCGTCGCGCGCGAGGAGAAGGACTTCGCTGCAGAGGTGGCTGAAACGCTCGGGAGCTGACGGCCGAGTCCCGAAGGGAGAGTTCATGGCGCAGGAACCCCGCTTCCGTCGTGTCTTGCTCAAGATTTCGGGCGAGGCGCTGATGGGAGCCGAGGACTTCGGCATCGCGCCCGCTACCATGCGGCGCATCGCAGGCGATATCGCGGAAGGACGGGCGCTCGGCGTCGAGGTCGCCATCGTCATCGGCGGCGGCAATATCTTCCGAGGAGTGAACTCTTCGAAGATCGGCGTCCAGCGCGTCGCCGGCGACCACATGGGCATGCTCGCCACCGTCATCAACGCGCTCGCGCTGCGCAGCGCGCTGGAGCACACTGGCGTCGAGGTACGCGTGCAGAGTGCAATCCCGATGCACACGGTCTGCGAGCAATTCATCCGCGAGCGTGCCGAACGCCATCTCCGCCGCGGCCGGGTCCTGGTGCTGGCGGGCGGCACGGGCAACCCGTATTACACGACCGACTCCGCCGCCGTATTGCGGGCGAGCGAACTCGGCTGCGACATCGTTTTCAAGGCCACCAAGGTGGACGGCGTCTATTCCGCCGATCCGGAACAAACACCCGATGCGCAACGCTACGACACGCTGACTTACAAGCAGGTTCTGGAACGCGACCTCAAGGTCATGGATGCCACCGCCGTCGCACAGGCACGGGACAATGGCATTCCGATTCTCGTCTTTTCGCTGCATAATGCGGGGTCGTTCGCCCGCGCATTGACGGGCCGCGAGGCATCGACGGTGATCCGGTAGGAACGCGAGGCTCTGTTGTCCGAAGACCCCGATATCGACGACCTGGAACGGCGCATGGGCGGTGCCATCGAGGCGCTGAAACGCGAATTCACAGGGCTTAGAACCGGCAGGGCCAGCACATCGCTTCTCGAACCGTTGATAGTGGAAGCCTACGGCTCGGAAATGCCCATCAATCAGGTCGCTACGCTCGGCGCGCCGGAGCCCCGCATGCTGACGGTGCAGGTCTGGGACAAGGGCAATGTGAAGGCGGTCGAGCGGGCCATTCGCGAATCGGCGCTCGGCCTCAACCCTGCCTCGGACGGCCAATTGGTTCGGGTGCCCATTCCCGAACTGAGCGAGGAGCGCCGGACGGAGCTCGCCAAGATCGCACACCGTTATGCGGAGCAGGCACGGGTCGCCGTGCGCAATGTACGCCGTGACGGCATGGACAAGCTCAAGCGGATGGAAAAGGCGGGCGACCTCTCCCATGACGAGCAGCATCTTTGGGCCGAAGAGGTGCAGGAGATGACGGACCGGTTCGTCAAGGAAATCGATAACGCCGTCGCCGTCAAAGAATCCGAAATCATGCAGGTGTGACTGTCGTGGCGGTCGAAACACGGGGACTCCCGGGGCCGTTATGTCCGCCGCGTCATGTCGCGATTATCATGGATGGCAATGGACGCTGGGCGTCCGCCCGCGGCCTCCCGCGTGCGACGGGCCATGCGCGCGGCGCGGATGCAGCGCGCGCCGTAGTCCGCGCGGCGACCGAACTCGGTATTGAGATCCTCACCCTCTACAGCTTTTCTTCCGAAAACTGGCGCCGTCCAGCCGAGGAGGTGGATGACCTGCTGGGCCTGCTGCGCTACTATCTCGGCAGGGAACTGGACGACCTGCACCGCAACGGTGTTCGCCTGCGGATGATCGGCGAGCGGGGTCGGCTGCCGGCAGATATCTGCGAGCGGGTCGCCCGTGCCGAAGCTCTGACCGTCGATAATGACGCCATCTTGGTGCAGGTCGCGTTTAGCTATGGCGGCCGCGACGAGATCGTGCGTGCCGCCCGGCGGCTGGTCGAGGAAGGAGCTGCGGGCCGACTTTGCCCCGGGGAGATCGACGAAAACGCGTTTGCAATGAGACTGGACACGGCGGGTGTTCCCGATCCCGACCTCATGATTCGCACCGGTGGCGACATGCGCATCAGCAATTTCCTTTTGTGGCAGGCCGCCTATGCCGAATTTTTATTCATCGAACGGTTATGGCCGGATTTCACGAAATCCGATCTGGAAGCGGCCCTCATCGAGTTCAACGGGCGTGAACGGCGCTATGGCTTTCGCGCTGCCTGACGAAACCGCCCGGCGGTCGGCTGCTGCCCTTGTCCTAATACCAGCGGCGGTGCTGGCGGTATGGGCCGGGACCCCTGTCTGGGAGTCCTTCGTGCTCGCTGGCGCGCTGCTCGCTGGGCGCGAATGGGCCAGCATGGCGGCCCCGGACGCGGTGCGCGCGTTCACCGCTATTCCAGCGGCGGCTTCGGCCTCGGTCCTGTTGCCGGTTCCAACGGTCGCGCAGGCGGCGGTCGCACTGGGAACGGCGCTGGCCGCCGGGCTCTGCCTCAGGCGAAGGGCGCTGGCTGTCGGGGTTATCTATATCTCGTTGCCGGCCATGTGCCTGATCGCGCTCAGGCGTCAGGAATTCGGTGGGCTGGAGCTGGTGGTTTGGCTGCTTGCCGTTATCTGGGCGGGAGATATCGCGGCCTGGTGGACCGGCCGCCGGTTCGGCGGGCCGAAGCTCGCCCCCTCCTGGAGCCCTGGCAAGACCTGGAGCGGGCTCGCCGGTGGCCTTGCCGCGGCCGGTCTCGCAGGTGCCACGGTGAGCATGTTGTTCGACGCGCCCGGAGGCGCCGGTTTCGCAGCCGGCCTGCTGATCGGAGCGGCGGGAGCGGCAGGCGACTTGTTCGAGAGTGCCTGCAAGCGTCGCTTCGGTGTCAAGGACAGCGGGCACCTCATTCCCGGGCATGGCGGTCTGCTGGACCGTGTGGACGCGCTTCTGGCCGGCGCGGCAACTGTCATGCTTCTTACAGCTAGTGGATGGCGTTGGACATGACGGCAAAGCGAGTCACGGTCCTCGGCTCGACCGGTTCGGTAGGCGCGAATACGCTCTCGGTGATTTCGGAGCATCGGGAGCGCTTCCATGTCGTGGGGCTCGTTGCGGGGAAGAATGCCGATATGCTTGTGCAACAGGCGCGCGTCTTCCGTCCCGAACTTGCCGTTATCGCCGATCCGGCGGGCTATGCGGCAGTCAAGGACGGGCTGGCTGGGACCGGAATCGAGACAGCTGCCGGGCCAGACGCTGTCGTGGAAGCCGCCCGCCGCGACGCCGAGCTGGCCATGGCGGCGATCGCCGGCGCAGCGGGGCTTGAATCCACCCTCGCAGCCATTGAGCGGGGCGCTGTCGTCGGCCTTGCCAACAAGGAAAGCCTTGTATGCGCGGGTGAGTTGATGATGGCAGCGGCGCGCGCTTCTGGAAGCACGATCCTGCCGGTCGACTCTGAGCATAATGCGATTTTCCAAGTGTTCGACACCCGCAACCGGGCGTCGATCCGCCGCCTTATCCTGACGGCTTCGGGTGGCCCCTTCCGGCAGGCGCGCCGGGAAGATATGGCAGCTGTGCGGCCGATCGAGGCGCTCAAGCATCCTAATTGGGATATGGGAGCCAAAATCACTATCGATTCGGCGACTATGATGAACAAGGGGCTGGAACTGATCGAGGCCCGCCATCTGTTCGACATGCCCGGCGACGCCATAGATATTCTCGTCCATCCGCAATCGATCGTGCATTCCATGGTGGAGTATGCGGACGGCTCGGTGCTGGCACAGCTGGGCACGCCGGATATGCGCACGCCCATCGCCGTTGCACTTGCTTGGCCGGGCCGGCTGGCGGTGACTGGCGCGCGCCTTGACCTTGCGGCCGTCGGGCGTCTCGACTTCGAGCCGCCCGACCCACAGCGGTTCCCGGCCCTGACGCTTGCTCGCACTGCCCTGGAGCATGGTGGCACCGAGCCCGCAGTGCTCAGCGCGGCCAATGAAGTGGCAGTTGCCGCATTCCTGTCGGAACGGATCGGGTTTCTGCAAATCGCTGACATTGCCGGCGACACTGTCGCTGCCATAGGCCCGGGCAGGCTTTCGACTCTCGACGATGTGCGGGCCGCTGATCGGCAGGCGCGGGAAGTGGCGGAACGGTTGGTCGAGCGAACCAAAGGCGCAAGGGCGGGAGACGCCGGTTGAGTTTTCTCTGGGAATATCTAGTGCCCTTCCTGGCTCTTCTGGGCGTGCTCGTCTTCGTTCACGAGTTCGGCCATTACTGGGCGGCCCGCCGCTGTGGCGTCAGGGTGGAGGTCTTCTCCGTCGGGTTCGGTCGGGAGCTCTGGGGCCGGACCGACCGGGCCGGAACGCGCTGGAAGCTCGCGTTGATCCCGTTGGGCGGCTATGTGCGCATGTTCGGCGAGACGGACGAGGCCCGCCCGCTCACGCCGGAAGAGCAAGCCGTTGCGTTCGGTGCCAAGCCTCTTGGGCAGCGGGCCTTCATCGTGGCGGCAGGCCCGGCAGCGAATTTCCTGTTCGCGATTCTCGTCGCCGCGGTCATGTTCATGACCTACGGCCAGCGGCACACGAGTCCGGTGGTCACCGAGGTGGTTGAAGACAGCGCTGCTGCATCCGCGGGCGTTAGGGCCGGTGACCGCTTTGCAACGCTCGATGGCAAGACCATCGCACGCTTCGAGGACCTGCAGCATATCGTGCGCCTGAGCCCTGCCCGCCCGCTGGAAGCAGTCGTCATACGCGACGGCACGACAGTCACGTTGACGATCGTCCCCGCCACCGCGCAACAGACGGACAGCTTCGGCAATGTGCATGAATTCGGCCTGCTCGGAGTGCGCGGCCAGGCGGTGGAAACCGTGCAATACGGCCCGGGAGAGGCGCTTATCGCCGCGGTCGATTACACCTGGACCATGACGGCGACGATACTCACCTTTGTCGGCGAGATGATCGAAGGCCGCCGCTCCACCGACGAACTGGGCGGCGTGTTGCGCATCGGGCATCTTGCAGGTGAGGTCGCAAAGATCGACTTCGCCGCTTATCTGCACTTCATGGTGTTGTTGTCGATCAATCTGGGCCTTATCAATCTGTTCCCGATTCCGCTTCTGGATGGCGGGCATCTCGTATTCTATGCCATTGAGGCTATTCGGGGCCGTCCGCTGGGACAGAAGGCGCAGGAAATCGGGTTCAGGATCGGCCTCGGACTGGTCGTAGCATTGATGCTGTTCGTAACCTGGAACGACTTGGTGTACTTTCGGGTCGTGGCGTTTTTGGAACGCGCCGTCGGATGAACCCGTCACTGGGAGTTTGCATGAGCAATTGGCGTCTCATGCTCGCCACATGGATAGTGGTCGCCGCCGCTCTGGCGTCGGCAGGTGTGGGCGCGCAGGAGGGCGGGGTCGTCCGCGATATCGAGGTTGTCGGCGCCCAGCGCGTGGACCCCGACACCGTCCGTTCCTACATGCGTGTGCAGCCCGGCGACGCGCTCGGGCCACGCAGCATCAGCAATGCTCTAAAAAACCTGTTTGAAACC
This sequence comes from Alphaproteobacteria bacterium, assembly GCA_026710105.1. GTDB lineage: Bacteria > Pseudomonadota > Alphaproteobacteria > Bin95 > Bin95 > Bin95. The sequence goes on along the minus strand of JAPORR010000234.1, from coordinate 20,162 downwards.
GGCTATTTCTCCGATGTCGGCATTGACATGCGCGACGATGTCATGGTCGTGACGGTCGTCGAGAACCCGATCGTGAATCGTATTGCGTTCGAGGGAAATCGGCGGATCGATGACGAGACGCTTAATCCTGAGGTGCAATTAAGGCCGCGTCAGATCTTCACCCGCTCGGCGGCTGAGAGGGATGTCAGGCGCATTCTCGAAATATACCGGCGCTCAGGCCGCTTTGCGGCAAGCGTAGAGGTGAAGATCATCGAGCTGCCGCAAAACCGGGTGGATGTTGCGTTCGAGATCGAGGAAGGAGACCAGACGCTCATCGAAAGGATCGTGTTCATCGGGAACAGGCAGTTCAGCGACAGCGACCTGATCGGAGAGATCAGCAGTAAGGAAGCGGCGTGGTACCGCTTCCTTTCCAATGACGATGTCTATGACCCCGACCGCATGTCGTTCGACCGCGAGCTGCTGCGCAACTTCTATCTTTCCGAGGGCTATGTCGATTTCCGGGTGGTGTCGGCAGTGGCGGAGCTGACACCGGACCGGGACGGTTTCATCCTGACGTTCACCGTGGAGGAAGGCCCGCAATACAATTTCGGCACGATCTCGCTCGAAAACCGACTGTCGGATATTCCCGATTTCCGCCTATCTTTCCTGCTCAAACCGCAGACGGGCGAAATCTACGACCGAGAACAGGTGAGCGAAACGGTCAACGAGCTAGTCGATGCGGTCGGTGACTCAGGCTTTGCGTTTGTCGATGTACAGCCGAAATCGACAATCCGCAGAGAAGACCGGCAGGTCGATATCGTGTTCCTTGTCGATGAAGGGCCGCGGGTCTATGTCGAACGCATCGACATTGAAGGCAATCTGCGCACGCTGGACCAGGTGATAAGGCGGGAATTCGGCATTGTGGAAGGCGACGCCTACAACACTTCGAAGATTGCCAGGGCAACCCGGGGGGTGCGCAATCTGGGTTATTTCAGGAAGGTCGATGTTTCCAACGAACGCGGCAGCGAGCCGGATCGCACAAGGGTGAAGGTCGAGGTCGAGGAAACCTCCACCGGGGAATTCTCCATCGGCGCGGGCTATTCCAGCGAGAGTGGCGGGCTGCTCACTCTCAGGCTGGGCGAACGTAATTTGCTTGGCAAGGGCCAGCAATTGGCATTGTCTACGACGCTTGCTGAAGAGCAGAACGAGATCGAATTATCCTTTACCGAACCCTATTTCCAGGACAGGCCCATCTCTGTCGGCGGTGATATTTTCCGCATCGTGCAGGAAAATGATGATGTGGGGTCTTACGATTTGGAAAGGACGGGCAGCCGGCTCCGGGTCGGCTACAAGCTTTCCGAGAACTGGAATCAGCGCTGGCGCTATACTGTGGCACGTCGGATCGTGAAGCCCCATGCCAGTAATACGAGTGTTTTAAGATCATCCACCACATCGTCGGTTGTCGGGCATGAAGTGGCCTATGACACGCGGGACAACCGGTTCGACCCGACATCCGGCAATATATTGAGCCTCAGCAATGATTTGGCGGGCCTCGGGGGGCAGGCACGCTATCTGCGCACGGATGTCAGGGGCACGCAATACCTGCCGGTATCGAAGAAACCGCCTGTGACATTGGCGCTGTCCGGGCGCGTCGGGGTGATTCATGGACTCGGCAAGGATGTCGGCCTCGTGGACCGCTATTTTCTCGGTGGCAGGAGCTTACGGGGCTTCGAGTCCGGCGGCGTCGGCCCGAGGATAAACGAGGGTACAAACTCTGGCATTGCGATCGGCGGCAATTACTTGGCAACGGCGACTGCCGAGGCGATCTTCCCGGTCAGTCTTTCGGCCGACGATCTGGGCCTCAAGGCCAGGATCTTCGCCGATTTCGGTACGCTCACCAAAGTCGAGGACGACGGCCTCAAACAAAAATTCCTCGACGAATCCTCGATCCGTGGTTCGCTCGGTTTCGGGATTTCATGGACCACGCCTTTGGGCCCGCTTCGCCTCGATTTCGCCTGGCCGGTGATGAAAGAGGAATTCGACAGGGACGAGACCATTCTATTCAGCATTGGGCAGCAGTTCTGATGCAGAAGCTCATAGCCGTATGGCTGATATGTTTCTGTGCCGTGTCGGCCCTCGCTGCCGCGCCGCAGCCTGTTGTGATCGTCGTCGATACCAACCGGATCATGCGCGAAGCACAGGCGGCGGTAGACATAGCCAGGCAGGTGGAGGATCTAGGCGCGCGCTACGCAAACGAGTTCAACGCGGCCGAGGCGCGTCTGCGGCAGGAAGACCAGGCGCTGACGAAACAGCGCGACCTGCTCTCCAAGGAAGCCTACAAGGCGAAAGTGAAGGAGTTGCGCGACCGACTCATGGCGCTGCGCGGCAGCGCCCAGCGCCAGCGGACATTGCTGGACCGGGCGCGTGTCGAGGCAGTGCGCAAGGTCCAGTTGCAATTGCATGAAGTCGCGCGCGCACTGGCCGGTGAGGTTGGCGCCAATATCGTGATTCAGAAGGCCGCCTTGGTATGGGCGGATGAGGAAGCCCTGGAGCTCACGGACGATGTGCTGACACGCTTGAACGAGGTGTTGCCTGGTGTAACCATTGAAGTTTCGGAATGAGCGTGACGCTTCTGGAAGCGGGTGGCGAGTGTATATTGAGGGCATATGACGACTGACGACGCCGATATTGCAGAGATCGGCGAGGTGATGGCGACGATTCCGCATCGCTATCCCTTCCTGATGATCGACCGCGTGACCGAAATCCGGCTGGGCGAAAGCGCAGTCGGTATCAAGAATGTGTCGATCAACGAAATTCATTTCCAGGGACATTTCCCGTCCCGGCCGGTCATGCCGGGCGTCCTGCTGGTCGAGGCGATGGCGCAGACGGCAGCTGTGCTGGTCGTGAAGACGATGGGCGACCATGTGCGCGGCAAGCTGGTTTATTTCATGACGATCGACAATGCGCGTTTCCGCCGGCCCGTGGTGCCGGGCGACCAGGTGCGCGTCGAAGTGGCAGTCCGCCGCCACCGGGGGCCGGTATGGAGGTTTCGGGGCGAAGCTAGGGTTGACGGCCTGTTGGCAGCGGAAGCTGAATATAGCGCGATGATCCAGGGTCTGTGATGGAGTCCGCCATCCACCCGAGCGCCGTTATCGAGGATGGCGCGGCACTCGGAGCAGGCGTACAGGTCGGGCCGTTCTGCCATGTGGGCAGTGATGTCCGCCTCGCCGACGGTTGCGTCCTACACTCCCATGTCGCGGTGGCAGGGCGCACGGCCATCGGCCCGCGTACCCGGATTTTCCCCTTCGCGTCGGTCGGACATCCGCCGCAGGACCTGAAATATGCCGGCGAGTCCTCCACCCTGGAAATCGGCGCGGACAACATCATCCGCGAGCATGTCACCCTGAACCCGGGCACGAAAGGCGGCGGCCTCCGCACCGTCGTTGGGGACCGGAACCTGTTCATGATGGGCGCGCATGTGGCGCATGATTGCCATGTGGGCAATGGCTGCGTCATGGCGAACAACGCCACTCTAGGAGGTCATGTCGTTCTCGAGGATGGTGCGACTGTTGGTGGGCTGGCGGCTGTCCACCAATTCGTGCGCGTCGGCGCTCATGCGATGATCGGCGGGCTGTCGGCGGTGGTGCAGGATGTGATTCCCTACGGCATGGTGTTCGGCGACCGCGCCACGCTTCGAGGGCTCAACTGGGTTGGCCTGAAGCGCGCCGGTACCGACCGCGAGACCCTGGTGCGGCTGCGCAATGCGTTCCGGCGACTGTTTGACGGCAAGGACCCGATCGGCGACCGGCTCGACGCCGTTGCGGCCGAATACGGAACCGACCCCGCGGTGCGCCGTATCGTCGAGTTCATGGGAGCGGAATCGGACCGCGGCCTCTGCCTGCCGGGAAGCTCCGGGGATGCAACCTAAACTGGCGATTGTTGCCGGCGGCGGATCGCTGCCGCTGGCCCTGGCAGAAGCCTGCCGAAACTGCGAACGGCCCTATTTTCTGCTCGGGCTGGAGGGTTTTGCAGAGGCAAGCCGGCTCAAGGGGCACCCGCATCGCTGGGCCCGGATCAGCGCTGTCGGGCGGGTCATTGCAACGCTTCGTGAGGAGGCGGCAGATGAAGTGGTGTTCGCTGGGCATGTCCGCCGCCCGTCGCTGGCGTCACTCCGCCCAGACCTTTACACGGTCCGCCTGCTCGCTCGGATCGGCGCGGGCGCGCTGGGCGATGATGGGTTGATGCGCCATATCGCGTCGGCATTCGAAGCCGAGGGGTTTCGGGTGGTTGAGGTGTCCTCCATTCTCGCCGATACGCTGGTCCCACCCGGTCCGCTGGGCAGGCTGGCGCCGGATGGAACCGCACTCGAGGACATTCGCCGCGGCCTAGAAGTGGCCGAAGCGCTTGGACGCGCGGATGCGGGCCAGGCGGTGGTCGTGCAGCAGGGCATCGTACTGGCGATAGAAGCGGCGGAGGGCACCGACCGGATGGTGGCGCGCGCCGCTCATCTCAGGCGGGCCGGTCCGGGTGGCGTGCTGGTCAAGATGGCCAAACCCCAACAGGACCGGCGCATGGACCTGCCGGTGATCGGCCCGGATACGGTGGAAGCCGCGGCCGCGGCCGGGCTGCGGGGCATCGCGGTCGAGGTGGGTGGCGTGCTGTTGCTGGACCGGAACGCCGCCATCCGGCGTGCCGACGACAAAGGTCTGTTTATCACCGGCACGGAGCCTGTGTCATGCCGGGATCAAGCCCGGATCTGCCCATGACGGGTGAGGGCGGCACCCGGCGATCTGTAGCTGGGTCAGGCCGGGCTTCCTGCGCCTTGCCGCTTTAGGAACCAGCCGCCCGCCGCCGCCGGCGCGCCCAGCACGGCTGCCGCAACCAGCAATTGCGTATGCGAATAACCGGTGAGCTCGCCGCCGGGCAAGGCCAGCAACAGGCCGGATAGGAACAGCGCCATGCGGACAGGCCATGCCACAAGCGGATTGCCGGTGAGCCGCCCGATGCCGATCAGATAGCCTTGCAGCGCGCCTGAAATCAGGATGACGCCCGCAAAGGCGAGCCCGCAGACGGTGATGACTTCGACGGTCGAGCCGTGGCCGATCAGCGCCGGGTTAAGCACGAAGAAGAACGGCACGAAATAGATGATAGCCCCGAGCCGCATAGCCTCGAAGCCTGTGGTAATGGGGTTGGCGCGGGCGACCGTGGCAGCGGCGAAGGCACCGAGAGCCACCGGCGGCGTGATGAATGAAATCATGCCCCAATACATCATGTAGAGATGAACGGCGAGCAGGTCGAGGCGTCCACTGGCCGTAAGTGCCGGTGCCAGCGCGATCGCCAGGAACAGATAGGCCGCCGTCACCGTCATGCCCATGCCGAGAATGAAGCTGGTCAACGCCCCCATGACCAGCAGCACGAAAAGCGAATCGCCGGCAAGGGTGACGAGCTCTAGCGAGAGGTTGCCAACTTTGCCGGTCAGCATCAACGCGCCGATGATGAGGCCGACGCCTGCTAGAATGCCGGCCAATTCGGTGAACAGCTTGGCAATGCCGATGAGGAACTGTTTGCAGCGCTCCAGGTTCCAGCGGTCTTGTGCCCGCACCTGGTTGATGACGATCAGCAGGGCTGAGGCGTAGTAGGGAGCCTGTGCTTCCTGCTGCATCACCAGCAGCATCACGATCAACAGCGCCAGCACGAAGATGAAATGCCAGCCGTCGCGAATCACCTGCCGCGCCCTGGGCATTTCCGATTTCGGTAGGCCTGCCAGGCCGAAGCGCGCCGAATAGGCGTCGATCTGCATGAACAGGCTGAAATAGTAAAGCAGCGAGGGAATGATCGCCGCGACTAGGATCACGGCGTATGAGATTTCGAGGAAAGTCGCCATGATGAAGGCGGTGGCCCCCATCACTGGCGGCATCAGCACACCCCCTGTGGACGCGCAGGCCTCGACGCCGCCGGCATAGGCCGGCCGGAAGCCGACCCGTTTCATCGCCGGAATCGAAAGGGCACCGGTGGTCAGCACATTGGTGATGACCGAGCCACTCATCGAGCCCATGAGGCCGGAGGAAAAGATCGCCACCTTGGCCGGCCCGCCCCGAAAGCGCCCGAGAAGGGCGAAGGCGAGGTTGAGGAAGAAGGCGCCACCGCCGGTGAATTGCAGCGCGACGCCGAAAATTAGGAATCCCACCACCAGCGAGGCGAAGGCGCGCATGGGAATGCCCATCACGCTTTCCGTGCCGAACATGTGGAAGCTGGCGGTGACCGCAAGCGACTCCGCCTGGCCTTCGAGAAAACCAGGCGCATATTCGGCGAGCGTCGGATAGAGCGACACGACGAGGCAGATGATGAAGATCGGCATGCCGCCCGCCCTGCGGGTCGCTTCCAGCACCATCAGCCACATAAAATAGGAGGCGAAGACCGCCCATTCAGGCGCATCGTATTCCCAGCCCTCCAGCAGATTTTCTTCGCCATGGACAGCGAACATGATCGAGACCGTGAAGACGGTGAGGGAAAGCAGCAGGTCGTACCAGGGAACCCGGTCCATCGGCCCGACGCCCCGCCAGGGCGGATAGAGCAGGAAGACCAGCGGCAGCAGCATAGCTAGCATGAAATAGTAGTATCCGGTCTCCTCGCCGAAGATGTTGACGCCGATCATCAGGTGGATGTTGAAAATAAAGTAGATGGAGGCGAGCACGGACAAGGTGGAGGCAGTGACCAGGATGGTCATCCATACCGGGCCCAGTTCCCGGTGGCGGCTGACTGATGTCTCGGCGCGTTCTACCGCCTCTTCCGCCTGTCGGCCGAGTTCCGTTTCCCGAGCAGGTTGTGTCATGGTGCGTGAGCCTCCGGTTCGCGGACCGGTTCATATCAAGCAAGGACCCGCCATGCGTGGCGCATGGCGGGTCCCAGCCGAAATCAGTGCGGCAGTTTCCTGCCTCGGGTGATCACGAGAACGGCGCGTCCATGCCGGCCGCCGTTAACGCCTGCTTGCGGACCTCGGCCCAGCCGGACTCGAAGGCCTCGTCCTCCATGTCCTTGTTGGCCGCGTAATAGGTCTTCCACGCGCCGATCAATACGTCCTGGCGCTTCAGCAGCGCATTGTTATGCGCCTCTTCCTCCGTGCCCCAGGCACCCGCTTCCTTGTAATAGCGGATCGAACCGGCTGCATAGGGAAACACCCATTTGAGGTTCTGGGCGTCGAGCTGGTAGCCCGCCGTGCCTTTCATTGTCCCGTAGCCGTCTTCGCCTTCATAGCCTTCCATCACCGCCTTGGTCATAGCGTAGCTGAAATCATCGCTGATATCACCCGCGAGTCCGACCACGATCGGATAGGGGTAGATCTGGCCGTCGAGCTCGGGCTTGCCGGTCACATTGTTCTCAAGGCCGATGCCAAGCGTGACCCGGTTCGGGTTCCAGAAAGGGGCGACGGCTTGAGCCCGTGCCCAGCCTTCCTTGTCATCCGGTGGCAACTGGATCCACCAATTGCCCCTCGGCGATGCCATCAGGCGGTTCGCATGTGGCGACATGGTTGAACCCTGCACCGCGTCTGCCTGGCCGGCGATCACGCCGTCCACCGCCTGTTTCCAGCCGGGGAATTCTACGATGGTGACATCGTCTAATGTCACGCCGCCAAAGGCCATCAGCGCCTGGAGGTTCACATTCAGCGCCGGCGCGCCCTTGATAAAGGCCATTTTTTTGCCTTTGAGATCAGCGGCGGTCTTGATACCCGCGTCGCCCGCGACAATCGCCATGAGGCCGTGATTCCCCTTGGCATTGTTGTAGAGATTGCGCATTGCCATCGGCCCCCAGCGCTTGGAGCCGAACATATAGGCGCCTTCTTGGTTGAAATAGGAAGCAATACCGCAGGCGCAGAGATGCGAACGCTTCTTCACGACCGGGATCATGCGCGAGACGTCGTTCTTGCCTGGGATCACACGCAGTTCAACATCGTGCTTCTGCTTGAGCATGGCGCCGATGGCGATGGACTGAGCATAGCCGGACGAGGTGGTGCCATAGGCTGTGATCGTCACCGTCTTCGGCAGGTCGGCGGCGGCGGCGGCCGTGGCCGACAGGCCAGCGGCGACTGCCGTTGCAGCGAGAATACGCAGGTACATCGAGGTCCCTCCCTTTTGTTCCTGCTCTATCTTGCCGGTTTGTGCGGGCTTCTACAAGCGCCATCCAGAGGGCAGCGGCATGGCGGCTTCTGTCCGTTCCGTCTTGCAGGGACGGGAGAGTGTGCCTATGATTTCGGCATTCGTGAATGCTTGGGACGAGGTGCCAGACAATGGTGGTGTATGACGACCTTGTGAAGCCCGGCGCGCTGAATCGAGACTTGCTGCACACCCTTTATGAAGGGGCCTATATGGATTGCGAGCAGGACAGCGACGGCGACTCCGTCATTACCGAGAGCGGGCTGAAATGCATCGCCACCTTGCCGGGCCACCAGGACGCCATCCATCTCGCGATCCTCTTTCCGCTGAAGGAAGCCGTATCGCTCAAAAAAAAGCTGGAATGCGCCAACCAGATAAACGACCGCTATATCATTACCCGTGCGGCGGTGACCAAGGGCGGTGCGCTGCTGCTCTGTGACTACTACATCTTCCTGAACGGCGGTGTGTCGAGAAAGGCGATCGTGCTCGGGACGAAGAAGTTCATCGAGGTGACGCGCCAGGCCGCTGAGGAATATGCTTCCGATATTATCGCATAGGGGGTCTCGGCCGGCCCTGGGCAGGGGCATGACAGGAGGACATAAAAAGGCGTTATTACACTTGACAAACTGCCACTAGTCCGGCGCAGCGTTACGCTACCCTTTCTGCAACTCCCCACAACTGTCGTGCTCGTTCGTTCTTGGCCATTTTTCCGTTTTGGGCCAGCTAACTCTGGATTCAAGCGCTAGCGGCCTCGGCGGATACCTGCGACACCAGCCTTCATCTGGTGCCAAGGGCCGGCCTTCCACATTTTGTGCCAGTAGCGGCATGTCTTGTGCGACCCTATTACGATGAGTCCTCGTTGCGCTCTCGCTTCTGAGGCTTCACGATCCGCTGCAGCGTTTTGTTGAACCGATCCTCGCTCTCGTCGGCCTCAAGCTTGCGGGCCGTCTCGATGAAGCGGGCGGATTGACTCCTTGGCCTAGTCTTGGACATCTTCCTCTACCCGACGGATATTTGCTCCCAGAAACAAAGACTCCAACAATCCCATGTTGGGTTGAGGGGACGAGCATAGAGAAAAGTTCCGACAGGAAATTTTCAAAATAATCACCGAGACAAAATCATTGAGAATTATTGCCGGTGTTTGTGACGCGCAACTCGCCTACAAAATCGGAAATGTCAATCATCAGGAGGACATATACTTCGGGATATATAAGATAGTTACGGAAAGATTCCAATATCTTCTCCAAGATATCAGCCGTGATAGCGGTCGTGAAACATCAGGAATAATCGTTGCAGATAAACGGAATGGTCAACAAGATCAAAAGATGAGAGAGCAACATGAACGGCTAGCTCGTGAAGTAAATAGATACACTTCAACCTACACATATTTCATAGAAAGTATTTTCTTCTCACCTTCACACATGAGTATCGGGATTCAACTCGCCGATATGGTTGCTGGCGCAATTTGGCGTTATCACGAGCATAGCGACAGCACTTGGCTTGACTTGATAAAGCCTGCATTTCGCAAGGATCGATTCGGAAATATTGATGGGTATGGGGTGGCTCGATACCCTAAACGCGATTGGACTGGCCCCATAGTCTAAAGACGCCGGGCGGGGCCGTAGCCCCATCGTGCTATGTGACGCACTCCCGGCACAGATCGAGTGTTTGCATGAATCGTTTCATATGTCAACACATTTAATGAGCTGGATTATAGGTCCGCCGCTTGCCCTTGATGCCCTATAGAGCGATGGGGGCGCGCGTAGCGTCGTCCGGGCCGTTGGCTATGCGGTTATTGTAGCAAAACTCGAATTCCGTCGCATAGCGGTGAAGATGCTTCTTAGCGCAATGCTTATAGACGCCCTTCATGCCCCGCTTGAAGATGCTGAAATAGCCTTCGATGGTGTTCGTATGGACAGGGTCGTGCCCGTATTCGCCCGCCCCGTGGTGGATGAAATCGTGTCTGGCAAACTCGGCTCCAAGCCTTTGATACTAGCCGGCCTCATCCGTATAGACCTTCGCCTCGACGGCAATGTTCTCTTTCAGGATCGGAGTGAGCGTCTTGGCCTTGAGGTCGTCCACGACGATGGACTTGGCGCGGCCGGTGCTGCGGTTCACCAATGACAGGACCTTGTACTTGTGCGCGTAGCCCCGGCCCTTCTTCTCGCCCTCCGGCTTGATCGTCTTGTCGTGGCCGATAAAGATCTCGTCCACTTCCACGACGCCGCCCCCGGTGCCGAAAGGGACAGAGCCGTCGCTGCGCATGGCTTCGCGGATGCGGTGCGACATGAACCATGCGGATTTGAGCGTAATGCCGAGCCTCCGGTGAAGTTGGTTGCTGCTGATTCCCTTCTTGCTGCTGGTAAGCAGATAGATGCCCTGGAGCCATAGATGGAGGTCGATATGGCTACCCTCGAAGATCGTGCCGATGCGGACGGTGAACTGCTTTCCGCAGCCCTTGCACTTCTTGAGGCCGTGCCGGACCTAGCCCTCTGGGCATTTCTTCGACGGCTTGGAGCGAACGCCCTTCAACTCATAGGCTTTACCGATGACGCCGCAATGCGGGCAAACCGGCCCGTCCGGCCAGAGCATGGCTTCGACATGGGCGAAGGCCGCCGCTTCGTCGTGCATGTAAGGCGCTGACAGGATTGACATATCTTCGGCTCCCGCGTCTGATATCCAGAATACAAGGAGCCGCGTTTAGTTTGCAAAATATAATAACGCTATGAAAAAGCATTCAAACTTCTCGATCCGGGCACTAGTCTGTGCCTCTTCACTCGAATCTCCTCCGCCAGAAATGGAACCGCGCATGCACACAAGGGGTAAGGCCTTCATTGCGGGTATCTTCGAACACCCGACCCGCAAGGCGGTCGACAAGTCGGTCGCCCAACTCCACGCTGAGAGCGCCAGAGGCGCGCTCGAAGACGCTGGCCTGTCGGTGGAGGATGTCGATGCGTATTACTGCGCCGGCGATGCACCCGGCCTCGGCCCGCTCTCGATGATCGACTATATGGGCCTCAGGAATGTCCGGCATATGGACGCCACCGATGTCGGTGGCTCGTCCTATGTCCTCCATGTCGGCCATGCCGCCCAGGCGGTCGCTGCGGGCAAATGCAAGGTGGCGCTGATTACGCTTGCCGGGCGCCCGCGCTCGGAAGGCATGGCGACCGGCACCGCGCCGCGCAATTACGGCGACGCTTCGCCGGATGTGCCGTTCGAATTCATCTACGGGCCGACCGTAGTGAACATGTATGCGATGGCCGCACGCCGGCATATGCACGAGTTCGGCACCACCAGCGAGCAGCTCGCCTGGATCAAGGTAGCTGCTTCGCACCACGCCCAGCACAATGAGCACGCCATGCTGCGCCAGGTCGTGACGGTGGACGATGTGGTCGCCTCGCCGATGATCGCGGACCCGTTGCATCGGCTAGACTGCTGTGTGATCTCCGACGGCGGCGGTGCGTTCGTGGTGGTGGCGCCCGAGATTGCGGCCTCGCTGAAGCGGGAGTGCGTCAAGGTGCTGGGCTGTGGCGAGGCCCCAAAGAACCTGATGTCGGGCCAGGTGGACCTGACCTATACCGGTGCGCGCTGGTCGGGCACGCAGGCGTTCGAGGAAGCCGGCGTCGCCCCGGGCGACATCGACTACGCTTCTATCTATGACAGCTTTACCATCACTGTGTTGGAAACCATCGAGGACCTTGGCTTCTGCGAAAAGGGCAAAGGCGGTGCTTTCGTTGCGGACGGCAATCTGATTTCCGGCACCGGCGCGCTGCCCTTCAACACGGATGGCGGCGGCCTCTGCAACAACCACCCGATGAACCGCGGAGGGCTGACCAAGGTGCTGGAGGCTGTGAGGCAATTGCGCGGCGAAGCGCATCCCGCCGTTCAGGTAAAGGATTGCCGGCTGGCACTGGCCCACGGCACGGGTGGTTCCATCGGTACCCGCATGGGCAGTGCCACAACGATTCTCGGGAGGGTTGACGCATGAGCGCCCGCAAGATTCCTGCCCCGCCGGCCAATGTTGAGAACCAGGACTTCTGGGAGGCGTGCAACGAAGGCCGGCTGATGCTGCCCCGTTGCGGCGATACCGGGAAGGTCTTCTGGTATCCGCGCAAGGTGAGTCCCTTCACGCTCTCCGGCAATGTCGAGACCGTGGAGGCCGCCGGTACAGGGGAGATTTATACCTACTCGATCATGCGCCGGTCGGACCCTCAATACGCCATCGGCTATGTGCGGCTGGACGAGGGCATCACCATGATGACGAATTTTGTCGATTGCGACTTCGAGAGCCTTGCCGTCGGCATGAAGGTCAGGCTGGTCTTCGTCGAGGCGGAGAGCGGACAGAAAGTGCCCTGCTTTACCCCCGCCTGAGTATGGGGTCCCGAGAGAGATATCTGGATCGAGTTCGGGCAGTTACTTGTGGCCGACCTCTTCCGCCCGCTCGTGCCCCGTGGCAGCATTAACACACCGGATTAAGACACCGGCAGAGGAGAGAATCGCTTATGCCCCCGCGCGCCCCGGCGCCGCAGCGCGGATTCGAGGATTTCCGGGTCGGAGAGACCTTTCATGCACCCTCGCGCACTCATTCCGACTCGCTGTTCTACGCCTTTCAGCTCGCCAGCGGCGACAACGCCCCGGTGCATTACGACATTGAGCATTGCCGCCGCCGGGGCTGGCCGGGGCTGATGGCGCACGGCTTCCAGACGCTGATCCAGACCGCACCGGGCGCGACAGGCCTAGCGGCCGAAATGGAGGACGCGCTGATCGGCTTCCTCGACCAGTCGAGCCGCTTTCTGAAGCCAGTTTTCTCCGGCGATACGCTCTATCCCGAACTCGAGATCGCCGCACTGGAACCGCAGCGTCACACCGGCGTGATGACGCTTGTGAGCCGGGTGTGGAACCAGCGTGATGAGTTGGTTCTGGAGGGCGAGATGCGTTTCCTGCTGCGCCTGAGCGAGCCGCGCATCGCGGCTGGCACGGAGGATGACGGGAACGGCGGCGGGAACACCGGTATGAATGGTGGCGGAGCCGCGGACCGGCGCTAGGGGGACAGGTCGATGGCGTTGGAAAGGGGCCCTCCCGGCAGCGCGCCGGGGGCGGGACGCCGCCGCGCGGTCTCCCGGGACGACAAGGCGATACACACAGTGCAAGGACGTGCAATATGCACCGGGCATGGGGGCAGCGCATGACCTGCGATCCAGCCGCCTCCGATTTGCACCACCGGATCATCGAGGCACTCAAGCGGCGCTATGATGCACCGATCATGGACAATGTACAGCGCGCCGCCTATGTCGAATGTCTGATTGCTGAGGCGCTCGGGCCCTGTTGGCACTGGACCGGCGCTCTGGACTGGGGCTTGGTGCCCTGGGATTGCGAGCACAGTCCTTCCGGGGCCAGGATAGAGATCAAGCAGGCGGCGGCACGGCAATTATGGGACGGTACGAGCCCAGCGCCGCCCCGTAAGCCGAATTTCGACATTGCGCCCCGCCGCTGGGTGCAGAGCGGCAGTCATTGGACCGAGCTCCCGAAGCCGATGCGCGCGGCAGATGTCTATGTGTTTGCCTGGCACGGCGAACGGGACCGCGAGATTGCCGACCACCGCGATGCCAGCCAGTGGCAGTTCTATGTTGTGACCGAATCGAAGTTGCCGCCCAGCCAGAAAACCATCTCGCTATCCGCCCTTCGATCGCTTGTACCGGCTTGCGGATTCACGGATCTTCTGCGCAATGTGGAGCACAGCCTGCCCGCAAGGCACAGGATCAAGATCGCGCTCGAATCGTCATAGCCGGAATCGTCACAAGGAGTGTAGGAACAGGATGAGCTACCGGGCCGAACACTGGAGTCTGCGCAAGCCAGTGATACGTTCGCGCCACGGCCTCGTTGCCGCGCAGGAGGCAGAGGCGGCGGCGTGCGGCGCGGCCGTGCTCAGGGCGGGCGGCAATGCGGTAGATGCGGCGGTCGTTACCGCGCTCTGCCTTGCCACCACGGAGCCGTGGATGAGCGGCATTGGTGGCGGCGGCGTCATGCTGATCCACCTGGCGGCGGAGCAGCGCACGACCGGCATCGACTATTCGATGACCGCTCCGGCGGCGCTAGACCCCGCCCGCTACCCCCTGAGCGGCGAGGAGGGACCGGAGGACGCGCTGTTCGTCTGGCCGCGTGTGGTGGACGATCGCAACATGATCGGTCCAGAGGCTGTGGCCGTGCCGGGCGCTATCGCCGGCTTCGCCCTGGCACTCGAACGCTACGGCACGCTCTCCTGGGCCGAGGCGCTGGCGCCCGCTATCGAGACGGCCGAGCGCGGTCTCGCCGCAAGTTGGTATGCGACGCTCCAGATCGCCTTCGGCATGAATGCCGGCCTCGGGCGCTATCCGGAGGCGCGCGCGACCTACCTGCCAAACGGTGCGCCGCTCGCCTCGCAGACGCCGCATGCGCCGCTGCGCCGCCCTCTGGGGCGCCTGCCGGAGACGCTACGCCACCTGGCGGCGGCGGGCCCGCGCGATTTCTACGAGGGCGAGACAGCCCGGCGTATCGTGGCCGACATGGCAGCATCTGGCGGCCCGCTTACCCTTGACGACCTCGGCACTTACGAAGCCTTCGAGGTCGAGCCGCTGGCCGTGCCACACCATGATGGCGTGGTGCGGCTGATGCCAGGCCTCAATGCCGGCCCGACCTGCGCGCAGGCACTGCGCACCCTCGACACTAGGCTCGACCGCGCCGCCGGTCTCGGTGCCGACGTCTATGTCGCCTGGGCCGAAGCGCTGACTGACGCTTATGAACACCGCCTCGCGCATATGGGCCATGACGGCGATGCAAGCGGGCGCGGCTGCACCACCCATCTGTGCGCGATTGATGCAGCGGGCAACATGGTATCGCTCACCAACACGCTGCTGGAGCGCTTCGGCTCGCGCTTTATGTTGCCGGGCACCGGCATATTGATGAACAACGGCATCTACTGGTTCGACCCCCGCCCCGGACGGCCGAACGCGATCAAGGGCGGAGTGAAGCCGCTCAACAACATGGCACCGGTCGTGGTGACCGACCCGGACGGGACGGGCCGCTTCGCGCTCGGTGCCTCGGGTGGGCGGCGGATCGCACCGGCGGTCTTCCAGCTCACCTCAATGCTGCTCGATTTCGACCTTGACCTCGAAGACGCGGTCCACCGCCCCCGTATCGATGCGAGCGGTGATGGCAAGGTCGCGATCGACCGCGAATTGCCGCCCGAGATTCGCGCCGCGCTCGCTGGGCGCTTCCCGACCGAAGTGACCGAGAGTGCTGTCGGCCAGAAGCTGTTCGCCAATCCGCAGGTCGTCATGCGCGGCCAGACAGGGGCAGCACCGGATGAGCCGTTCGCCGCGCTCAACGCGGCGGCGGCACATGTGCAGTCGCCGACGGCGGCGGTGGCGCGCGGCGGCTGATGCTTGAGGCGCGCGGCCTCGCCTGCGAGCGCGGCGGGCGCCTGCTGTTTCAGGGCCTCGACCTGGTGCTTGCACCAGGTGCAGTGGTGCTCGTCACCGGGCCAAACGGGGTAGGGAAGTCCAGCCTGCTGCGCGTGCTGGCAGGGCTACTGCCAGCCACGGCGGGCAAGATCGTCTGGACCGGCGAGGTGGCCTTTCACTATCTCGGCCATGGCGACGCCGTGAAGCCGGCGCTCACCGTCTCGCAGAATCTTGCCTTCTGGGTGCGACTTGCCGGTCGGGGTTCGGTAGCTGGGGGCCTGGAGGCGGTCGGCCTCGCCGCGCGCGCCGGGTTACCGACGCGACTGCTGTCGGCTGGCCAGCGCCGCCGGCTCGGCCTCGCCCGGCTGTTCGCTGCACCGGCTCCGCTCTGGCTGCTGGACGAACCTACTGCCGGCCTCGATGAGGCGGCCACAGCTGCCTTCGAGCGTGGCCTGGAGGCCCATCTTGCAAGTGGCGGGGCGGCTGTCATCGCTACCCATGTCCCCGTCGGGCCGGCAACCGCTCAGCGCCTCGCCCTCGGCGCCGCGCGGCCGTGAGGATGTTCCTCGCTGTGCTCGGCCGCGACCTTGTGCTCGCTGGCAGGCAAGGCGGGGAGAGTGGGTTAGCGCTCCTGTTCTTCGTGCTGGGCGCTGTATTGTTTCCACTAGGTCTCGGGCCGGAGCGTGGCATGCAGGCTGGCCTCGGCCTGCTCTGGGTGGTGGCGCTGCTCGCGGCACTGTTATCGCTAGAGCGGCTGTTTCGTGCCGACTGGGAAGACGGCGCGCTCGACCTGCTGGCTGCCCGCCCGGAGCCGCTGGTAGCGGCCGTCCTAGCCAAATGCGCAGTACACTGGCTGGCGACCGGCCTACCGATGGCTGTCATCGCGCCGCTGCTCGGCTCCATGCTGGCCGCACCGAGCGAGCGCCTCGGCCTACTAGCACTCTCATTCCTTGTCGGCACACCTGCCTTGACCCTGATCGGCGCGGCCGGCGCGGCGCTCACGCTCGGCGCGCGGCTTGGCGGGGTGTTAACAGCCATTCTCGTGCTACCACTCTATATTCCAGTCCTGATCTTCGGGGCTGCCGCCGCCGAAGGCCGGGAGGGCGCGCTCGCCCTGCTCGCTGCGATGTCGCTCACGGCGCTGGCGTTGGCACCCGCGGCTGCTGCTGCTGCGCTTCGTCACGCTGTGGAGCAATAGCTGTTTTGGCACGCCACCTGCACCGCCTTGCCAATCCTGGCCGTTTCCGCCGGGCCGCCGAGCGCGTCCTGCCATGGACGGCGGGCACCTCAGTGGTGGCCTTCATCGCCGGCCTCTGGCTGGCGCTGGTAGCTTCGCCCATCGACTACCAGCAGAAGGACTCCGTGCGCATCATGTATGTGCATGTCCCTGCGGCGTGGATGGCGCTCAGCACCTATGCGATCATGGCGCTGGGAAGCGCGGGCGCGCTCATCTGGCGGCATCCGCTGGCCGAGCTTGCGGCTCGGGCCTCGGCCGCGCCGGGGGCCTGCTTCACCTTGATTGCGCTTGTCACCGGTTCGCTCTGGGGCCTGCCGACCTGGGGCACATGGTGGGTCTGGGATGCGCGGCTGACATCCGTGCTCGTGCTGCTGTTCCTCTATATCGGCTACATGGCGCTCTGGCGGGCCTTCGACGAGCCGCGTCGGGCGGGGCGGGCGGCAGCTGTGCTGGCGCTGGTTGGGGCGGTCAACCTGCCGATCGTCAAATTCTCGGTGGACTGGTGGAGCACGCTGCACCAGCCGGCGAGCGTCAGCCGTTTCGGCGCGCCGGCCATGGACCCGACCATGCTGCGCCCGCTGCTGGTCATGTATGCCGCCTTCCTGTTCTTTTGGGTGACGGTGTTGTTGCTGCGCCTGCGCGCCGTGCTCGCCGAACGCCGGCTGGCCGCCCTGGCGCTTCAGCCGCCACCATGACCGCTGAGCTTGGACCGTTGGGCTTGCGGTAGCGATGTTCTACGCTGCCGTCCAGACCTGCATCCGCGAGACCGTTCATGGACCTTAAATCCTGCATCCGGACGATCCCCGACTACCCGAAGCCCGGCATCCTGTTCTATGACATCTCGACCCTGATCGGGAATGGCAAGGCTTGGTGCCATGCGGTGGACCGGCTCTGCGAGGCCGTCGAGGCGTTCGGGGCCGACCGGCTCGCCGGCATTGAGGCGCGCGGCTTCCTGGTTTCGGCCCCGGTGGCGGATCGGCTCGGCATCGGGTTCACCATGTTGCGCAAGCAGGGCAAGCTGCCAGGCGCTGTGGTCTCTTACCGGTATGACCTCGAATATGGCGCGGACACCATCGAAATCCAGGCGGATGCGATCCGTCCAGGCGAGAGGGTGGTGGTGGTGGACGACCTGCTCGCCACGGGTGGCACGTTCGGTGCGGGCATCGAATTACTGAGGCGGATCGGCGCGGATGTGCGGGGCGCGGTCTGCCTGGTGGAGCTCGGCTTTCTCGGCGGCCGGCAGCGACTTGACGCACCGGTCACGAGCCTCGTCGTCTATGACGAATGATGGTTGAAATCCGCCCGATGCGCGCGGCGGACGGCGCGGCTGTGCTCGCGATCTATGGCGGCGGCATTGCTACCGGCCATGCCAGCTTTCAGGAAACCGTGCCTGCCTGGGATGACTGGGATGCCGGCCATCTTGCATGCTGCCGGCTGGTGGCGGAAGAGGACGGCGCCGTGGTCGGCTGGGTGGCGCTTTCGCCGGTCTCCTCGCGGCGGGTCTATGCCGGCGTCGGCGAGGTGTCGATCTATCTCGCCGATGATGTACGCGGCCGGGGCGTTGGCGACCGGCTCCTCGGCGCGCTGATCGAGGCCTCGGAGGCTGCCGGACTCTGGACGCTCCAGGCCGGCATCTTCCCCGAGAACGCCGCCAGCATCGCACTGCACCGGAAATTCGGCTTCCGCCAGGTCGGTATCCGCGAACGCCTTGGTCGCATGACCCACGGTCCCCTCGCCGGCGAGTGGCGCGACGTCATGCTGCTGGAACGGCGCAGCCCGGTGGTCGTTTGACCGTCTCGTTGCCGCACGGAAAAATCCCCAAAGCCAAGCGTGAAGAACTCACTGGGCGCGGCGCAATCGACATGACCACCGTTGCCGGGGCCAAGGACCGTGACACGAACAAGGTGCGGGCGAAGGTGGTTCCAGATACAACGCGCCAGACGCTCCAGGGCTTTGTCCGAGCGGCCGCTGCTATACACCGACGAGTCATCCGCCTATACCGGTATGCCGGAATACAGGCATGAAGCGGTCAATCACAGCGTCGGCGAGTATGTCCAGGGCATGGCGTCCACCAACGGCATCGAATCGTTCTGGAGCATGATGAAGCGCTAATGACGGGATTTAATCAACAGTTCGAAGCGGGCTTTCGAGACGGGCGGGCTTGCAAATATTTGGAGAACCGAGACCTAGCAGCTATTGAGCTTTTGAACAGGATTCTGGCTGCTTTACTAGCACCGGAGCAAAACACACAATGAGGAAATGGCTCATAAGCGCGGCGTGCGCGGCGATGCTCTCTGCTTCTGCTCAAGGAGAGACCTTGGAATACTCGACCGCAGGCAATTGGAGGATTGCGGTGGACCCAAGTTTAGGAAACGGCTGTTTTGTAATTGGAGATTTTACACAAGGCACCTCTATTCGTCTTGGATTTAATTTTCACGATGATAATGCTGAATTTTACATTTTATTTGGAAATGCTAAGTGGCGTTCAATAGAATATGGAAAAAATTATTCTGTTCAATTACAATTTGGGGAAAAACCTAAATGGGAAGGAAATGCACAAGGATTTTCTTTTGACCCACCTGAAAGCCAATCGTTTCTAGAATTAACTATAGTTAAAAACCAAGTCGGAGAATTAATTAAAGAGTTTATGCAAGAAAAAAATTTAACGCTTGATTACAACAAAAAAGAAATATTGCGTTTAAGCTTGAAGAACAGTTTCAATGCGGGGCTTAAACTTTTTGAATGTCAGCAATCAATGATAAATGAAAATCAAGACCCGTTTCGGGATACTGCCCCTAAAACTGGAGATCCATTTCGGTAATATAAGGTCTTAGTTAGAGAATTTCGATGCCTGAACAAAGCCGGAGAAGCAACATGATTGACAAGCCTAAGCAGCCGATCCGGGACCCCCCCCCACCATCACGTTGCCGCCATCGGACTTCCAGCCAAGCAAGGCGGACATGGAGGCTACCTATGACATGCCCGGCGCGTCAATGGACGCTATCCGCGCGGCCGTTTTTCGCCCGTTCAACATTCGGCGAAAAGGCGAAGAATAATGCTGAAATGTGACTTTTCGATATAATTCCCCTCCCTTCTGCCAGTTCGCCTGGCACACCAAACCTTCCGATTGGGCCAGTACGACTTCTCCGACGAGAAGCTGAAGGATTCCATCGGAATCCTCCCCCTGAAACCGACCGCCTGAACTGCGCCTGCCCTCGGGAGAAGCCAAAGCGCCGAAAAGCGCGTCACATCAGCTCAATGCCGGAAATCTCGTGGGACGGGACCTTTGTTGGGATGAACCCGATTGGGCCCTACACCTATGGCGTACTGCCCAAGTGGTGGCGGATGGTGGGGAAG
>JAPORR010000165.1 GCA_026710105.1 Alphaproteobacteria bacterium | reverse complement strand
CGCCGGAAAAGCATAACCGTTGCCGGGCTCAGTGCAATTCCGGGCACTCTACTGCATGTGCGCGGCAGCAACAGGACTTGGTCTTGTCAAAGCTTGCTTGAGGGCCTTGTCGCGGCGGGGGGTGGTGGCAATGGTCGGGACATGACGTTGGCTGACCGCGTGTATCTCTGTCGCGTCATAGGCGGCGTCCATGAGATCGTAGAGGGTCATGACACGCGGTAGCCAGGGGAATGGGACCTGGGAGTTGCAAGCCGAGGTGAGGATGGCACTGACATTCAGAGGAGATTGTCAGAACGTTCGCGACAGGCCCAGCACGACGCCCTGGTTGCGCCAGTCATTGACCGGGATGCTGGACCGGTTCCACTCGACGAAAACCCCGACATGGGGGGCAAAGCCGCGATATTTGAGCGCGCGGTGGAGCAAGGTCACCGAGAGACGCGTCTGCTGGTCCGAGCGGGTCTTGCGGAACAGCGGGTCCCTGTCTCGATAACGTCGCCAGTGGACGGCGGCGCGGGGCGAGACGGACAGGCCGTCCCGGAAGGCATGCGAGAGCGAGAGGGCTAGCCCGCCCATGCGGCTGCCATGGTGGGGCTCGCGGGCGCCGACATGCTCCAGATCGAGCTCGGCCCGGAGCGTCGTTGCGGAACTGAGCGCATGGTCCAGACCGGGACGAAGACTGACCGTCCAACCGTCCAGGCCGGGATTGTCGGGATGCGTGCGGCGGTCGGCGCCAAGCGCGGCGTCGAGCCGCAGCGCCGGCGTGAGCCGCAGACGGCCCCGCATCCAAGGGCCGATCCCGGTGCTGTAGTGTTCCCCTCCCAGCCAGCGCCGGGCGAGGCGCAGGCCGCCTGCGGCGCTGCCCCGGTCGAACAGCCGGGCGATCCCGATATCGGACTGGACCGAAATGTCGTTCCAGTCCGACCGTTTGTAGAGTTTCGCCGCTCCCGAAGCCGCCAGAACGCCGCGCCAGTCTTCGGAGAGCAAAGGCGAGTATTGCGCCCCCGCGCTGAGGAGCAGGCCGGTTCCCGAGGCTTCCCGCGCGTCTTCGTTCAGCCGGAACGGCACGCCGCCAATGCGCACCTCGCTGCTCTCCGTGCGCTTCGCCGGGTTGCTCTCCGGCAGGATCGCCGTGGAGAGCGAGACCGACCATCGTTTCCGCGCATCGATCCGGTAGAGCCAAGCCTCGACCGCGTCCTCGACCGATGACGGCAGTTCGTCCGCGAGCGAAGCCTCGAAATGGAACCGGGCCTTCTCGTCGCGTCCGAGAAGTCCATAGACACGAGCCAGTTCCAGCCGGACACGCGTCAGTTCAGGGCGGACGGCGAGGATGGCTTCGAAACGCCCCGCAGCCTCCGGCAGCTGGCCGAGTTGCGCCTCGGCAAGGCCCAGAAGAAACAGTCGTTCAATCCGTTCCTCTTCGTTGCCAGGCTTCAGACGCCACAGAATATCCCGTGCTTCTTGCCAGCGCTGTGCATTCATCAGCACGCGGCCCAACTGAAGAACCGGGACACGGATCGTCTCCGGCCGTGTCTCCGCTCCAGCCGAAGCGGGTTTGTCGGAGGGAAAGGCGGGGGACGCGGCCATCGTCAACAAGACCGCCAGCCCCGCCACGACTCTGCGCATATTGCCGAAGCAGGAGCGGAACGGTTGCTCCGCCGTCCTGCTATCCTGTCATCATGCCAGACGCCTACTGCCCGTTGCCGCCGAACCAACCGACCATCGCGCGGTTGTTCCCGGCGTCAGTGGCGTCGAACACGCCTCCGGCTTCCTCCGCCGCGGGGCCGAAGAACGCCCCTCGGACGGAACCATTGCCATAACCCGCCAGATCCCGGGTTCCAGTGACGGTGCTGGCCGTGAACCGGTTCCCGGTGATGGTCGCATCGAAGGTCAGTTCGCCCTGAACGGCGGCATAGTCACTGCCGTCTCCGGGCCGGCTCTCCAGATTGGACAAGCGCCCGCCGAGGCTGGCACTTCCAAACGCCGCCGTCAGGGTCGCGTCGCCGCGATAGAGGGTCGCGTCCGGACCCAAGGTGGACACGGCATCATCGGTGGGGAAGTCGTAGGCCCTCATGCGTCCCGCATAAGTCCCCGTTCCTGTTGTCGGCATGCTGCCGGCAGACGTCCGGTTACCGTGCAGGAGATAGACCCAGCTTGCGGCCCTGATATATGTCTCGAAATCGAGATTGGCGGAGTCTGCGCCGGGAACAAGAGTGCTGTATGCCCAGCCTTTCACATCGAAATGATCGAATTCCTGGTTGCTGGAAAAACCTCTTGTTTCCGTGAACATGACGGCCAGGCGATTATTGCCGAGATCGCGCCAATAGGTGGTCGAAAACCTCGGATTGGCCCCGTAGTTGTCAGCATCGTCGAATGTGACCGTATCCCCGTTCACACTCACCGACCAGCCGCTCGCGGTCCGCTCGACCCGAGCCATGCCGTCGTCGTCGAGCAATGCCGATCGACTTGCCTGCACGTCGCGGTCTATGCCGGCTGTGAGCGCCTCGGTGGCCAGGTTCACGGTCGGACCGAGCTTCCCACCCCGGAAGTAACCATGGAATGTCAGATCGTTCTCGTCGCCCTCAAGATCGCGACTGGCCGTCAGGACACCACCGACGCTGCCGCCATCCGGACCGTAGAACTCGCCGAGAATCCGACCCATGACGCCGCGAACGCTGTCTCTGCCGGCCACCGAGGCATCGGTGTCCATTCCGGCCAGGGTTGCCGTGAACTGCCCGTTGTCATGGATCGCGCCGTCGGAAATGCGGAAGCTGCTGGTGGGCAGCGGGTTTCTGGTGCTGGAGCCGGGCTCCGAGCCGCGTACACCGATCACGCGGCCATACAGCCGGCTCATGTCGAAATTGGCGACAAGGCGCAGATTGCCGGAATACCGTTGCCTGAAATCCCTATCCGGGTCTCCCGTCCTGTAGGCGTCCGCTCGGGTGATTCCGCTATAGACCGCTTCGCCCAGCGTTCTCAGCGTCGCCGGAGGAGTAGTGAGGCCGAACACGAAGGCGATGCGCGATTCTTCACCCTCCGGATTCGCTATCAGGTTCAGGACATGGAAATGCTCGAAGCTGGGCGAACCGAGCGGCTCGGCTGATGTCCATGCCCATAACCCATGATAGCCGTCGTCACCCCTGATTTCGCAATATGTCGAACTGCAATGCTCGGGACCGAACTCGATAGAGCCCGGGTTTGTCCCGTCCGTGTAGTGAATCAGGTATCCGCCCGCAGCGGTTCTTTGAACGGTATGCACATGCAGAACACCGTCGAGCGATACGGTGTCAGTGTCGAAGTTCCTCTTCAGCGCGCCGCTCACCGGTGACCAGGCATTGTCCGGTTGTGTCGAAAACAGCGTGGCGAGTGTGGTCGAACCGGTGGCGCCCCTTCTCTCGGCTGCACTGGGGGTCAGCCCATCGGTTGTCATGCCGGCAGGCGGGGCGGTCGTGCCGCTGGGCCGCCCATCGCTGTTCATGCTTGTGCTGCCTCCGCCACCGCATCCGGCGAGCGTCAGCATGGCGGCGAGGGGAAGAGCCATCGAAGTCTTCAAAGCCGTAGAGGTCATGGTGAGGTTTGCTCCATTTGCGGAAGTGACGGGATGCACCGATAGGCCGCATCGGGAACTTCGGGCTGCGGTGACGGTCGGGCGCGACGACGCCGACAGCCGAAAGGCGTGGAATCGCCTGTAGCGGGCGCGCAAAACCACCCGCAGCTGCCGGCGGTGGCTTCGATGGTGCTGAAAGAAAATCCGCCCCTTGCGGGCGGCGGAAACTCAGAGGACCCGGCTAGCTCCGGACAATAGACGGCGCACGGCGCACGGCGCACGGCGCACGGCGCACGGCGCACGGCGCACGGCGCAC
>JAPORR010000052.1 GCA_026710105.1 Alphaproteobacteria bacterium | reverse complement strand
GTCGGTGTCCTGGAACTCGTCGACGAGGACATGGCGGAAGCGCGCGGCCAAAGCACGGCGCACCTCGTCATGATCGCGCAGGAGAGCACGCGCGGAGAATATCAGGTCGTCGAAGTCGAGCAGCGCAGCGGCGCGCTTGTGCTCGCGGAAGCGGTCCATGACGGGCTCGACGATGGGCACCAGGCCGGCGAGCACATGGGTGGCGACGGCCTGCTGCAAGGCCGTCCAGGTCCCGCAGCAAAGCGCATAATGAGCGCTGGCCGCGTCGTTCAGCGTCTCCGCATCGGTCAAGCCAGCGTGCTTTGCCGCCGCTTCCCACTTTCCCTTTTTCTGATACTTGAGGAAGCTGCCGGACTTCGTGAGGAGTTCGGGATGGGGCGCCATCACCAGCAGCGCGACGAGGGCGGTTGGCATGGGGAGTGCGGTGGTGACCTCCCCGGCCAGTTCTCGAAACTGCCCGGCGATAATGGCGGTTTCGGGTTCCTTGGCCTCGGCTTCGTCCAGGAACCCAGCCAACCCGTCCACGGCTTCTCGGAACTCTCCGGCGAGAAGCTCGAGGTCCTGCAACTCGTAGGGGGCGAACTCCCGATGCCGGCGGAGATGCGCGAGGACGGTGCGGATCAGCGCGATGGCCGCGGCCGGATCGTGCAGGACCAGTTCGGCGAGCAGGCCGCCTTCCTCGTTGCCGAGTTCTTCCCGCAACCAGTTGTCCATGATCTCGGCGAAGACAAGCTCCGCCTGATCGCGGTCCATGACGGAAGCGCCGGGATCGATATCGGCCTCCACGGGATAAGGCGCGATGAGCCGCTGGCAGAAGCCGTGGATGGTCGAGCAGGTCATCTCGTCGAGTGCTGCGTCGGCGAGGTTGCCACGCTGCTCTTCCGACAGACCGTCCGGCAGGGCGATGCGAAGCTCGACCGGAATGTCGTTGGCCGCCAGTGCGCTCACAAAGGCGCGCACCCGGATCAGCAACTCGCTGGCCGCGAACTCGGTGAACGTCACGGCGGCAATGGATCTGGGCGCGGCCCCGCCGGTCAGCAGCAGCGCGATGCGGCCCGCCAGAACCGCGGTCTTGCCCGAGCCCGCGCCCGCCTCGACCAGGAGTGAGCGGTCGTGAACCGCGACAGCCTCGCGCCGTGCGGCCTCGTCGGAGAGTATCAGTCCCGTCATCAGGGAGCCTCCCACACGCGGGTTGCCTCGCCGAGACGCTCGTTCGCCGCCGCCGCCTTGCGAATGCGGTAGACGGTGCCGGCCGGGAGCGCGAAGGCGAGGTCGTCATATGTCTCGCCGGTGTCCACACCCATCACCGCGCCGCCGGAGGCGAGAGAAGTGCGCGCCGCCAGCAGGTAGCCGGTGAGCGTGCCGAGCACGGCGTCCGGGTCGTCGAGCCGCAAATCCCGATCCTCATGCAGATAGAGGAGCGAAGCCGCAATGGATATCTCGTCTCCCAGAAGCGCCCTCACCGCGTAGGCATAGAGGCAGCGCTGCAGTTCCCTGCCGCCGTCGAGAACGATATCATCCTTGGGCACACGCCCGGTCTTGTAGTCGCGCACCAGCGCACGGCGACCGTCCGCGGCAATGTCCAAACGGTCGATATATCCCTTGATGGCGAACCCCGTGCCCGCAATCTCGACGGCAGCCCCCGCATCCCATGGAATCGCACCGTCGGACTTGGGTTCCGCCCCGCCGAACGGGACCTCGCCATAGGCGACGTCTTCGTCGCGGAAGGCGAGCGCCCGGCGGCCCAGCCTGCGCACCTCGTCGAGCGTGCGGTGCCAGATGACGGGTGGCGGCACGGCCTGTTCCGCTTCCCAGGACGCCGCGACCTCGGTGGCAGCGGCTTCCATGGCGATCCGCGTCTGCGAAGCGAGACCACCGTCCTCTTCCAGCATGCGAAGCGCCCGGTCGAGGGTCTGGTGAACGAGATCGCCCATGGCGGACGGATCGAGGACCAGCGGATCCTCCCCGCTCTCGGGCGCCTGCCAGCCGAGCCCGTAGCGCCAGACGAACCCGAGCGGGTTGCGCAGAAGCAGGCGCAGCGAGCTCGCCGACTGGGTGCGCTTGAGGATGGCTTGGATCACCGGATGGTCGGGCCGGACGACGCCGTCATGAGGCGTGATCTCCGCGCGCAGCCAGTCGGACCAGCAATTCGACGCGGCCACTGCTTGCGGCAGGTGTCGGAACTCGTCGGGCCGGGCCATCAGTCGATCGGTCTCGCTGAAGGCGTGCGTGGGCACGCGATTGCGCGGCACATAGGTTTCGTCCGCCTGGGGAAGGAGCGTGCTGCGGCCAAGCAGCCGGCCGTCCTCGCCGCGCCGGGCGCGGGACAGCACGATCTCGCACTCCGTCGTCGCGAGGATGGTCGCGAAGTCGCGCCGGTCGGCGGCGGCAACGGGCAGCGGATCGAGCTCTGCCGTGGGGACGATATGATCGGAGAGAAGGCGGTCCTCCACAATCGCGCGCGGCCAGCGCGCGGAGTTGAGGCCGAGCAGCCGGACGAAGCGCCGGGGTGATGCCGCAAGTGCACTCGCCGGCATCCAGCAGACGGAGACAGAGGGATCGAGGCCGTCGTCCTGCCTGAGCGACTCCAGAGTGAGGTCGAGCGAGGCGGCGGGGCCTTCCGCGAGCGCCCGGCGCCAAATCTCACGCGCGTGCCCCCGCAGCAGTGTCTCGCCGGCGTCACCGGCGGCCTCAATGCCCCGGGACAGCAGGTCGACGAGGGCGGCGAGCGCCGGGTCGTTCCCGTCCGGCCAGTCCGTGGCGTTCACCCTGTCGATCAGGCGCGTCCAGGCCTCGGGTGAAGAAAGCGGCGCACCGGGCGGCAGGATACGTGTCCAGCCTTCCGGCAGGTCCGCGAACGGGCCGGCATGGGCCCTCAGCAGTGTGTTCAGCCGGCGCATCCGCGTCTGCGAGAGGCCGCGCAGCAGGATGTCCGCGAGCGCCGCCGCCGCCTGCCCCTCCCGGCACGCCGTGACCGTGAGCCCGTGTACGAAATGCAGGTCGAGACTGGCACGGAGGGCGAGCAGATGGTCGTCATATTCGCCGGGCGTGGCCGAGGCGATGGCGATGTCGGCAGGCTCCGCCCTGCCGGACGCGAGCAGCGCGCGCGCCCAGCGCATGGCCTCCACCGCCTCGTGATAGGCCGTCGCGGTACTCACGGTGTAGACTTCTGGTGATTTTGCCGCGTCGCGCACGATCTCGACGGCCGCTCTATCAAGCCAGTCGGGCACCGGCCGGGGGCCCGCGTTCCAGCTGACCGGCACGCAGCCGGCGAGGGCATGGAGAAGGGGCCGCCAGACCGGCGAGAGTTCGGTGATGCCGACGATCTCGATCGGCCCGAACAGCGCCGGGGCATGATCCAGCCGCGCCAGTCCCGCAGCGACCAGATCAGCGGGCCTCATCATCGATGGTGGCAGTGCCGCCACGACCGCGCGCTCCAGACTGGCGATGGACCCGAGACGTGGATGCTCACCCGCCTGAAGGTCGAGGCCCGCCCGCCACGCCTTGCGCAACGTATCGGCGGCGGCGCCCACCGTGCCCGGCAGCATCTTGATGCCGTCGAGCTCGCCCAGATCCGTCTCCGTCAGGACGGCTGTGATCGCTTCCCTCAGCGCCTCGTCGTCGACGGGCTGCGTCAGTCCCCCCGCAAGCCGCGCCGCGAGCTGCTCGAAGGTCATGATCTGCAGCCCGTGCCGCCGGTTCCGGGCCGCCTCCAGCCGCAGCTCCCGCATCCTGAGCCGGCTGTGGGCGATGACCGTTCGTCGCGGCGAGGAGCCGTTCTTCATGTCATACCAGAGGGCACAATTTAGAACTCATTGGCCCATTTTCGTGTCCCGATTGAGGTTATGCGCTCGGGCTGTGAGACGAGCTTGTTCCAGGCCTGGCAAC
>JAPORR010000207.1 GCA_026710105.1 Alphaproteobacteria bacterium | reverse complement strand
CGTCCCAGAGTGCGTCAATCAGAGCGTGGTTCAAATGCAGGCTTTGTAGCCTCCTCGGAAAGGGCAACCCCAGCATCGTAGCCATAGAGCCAGATCTGTCCAGGCGGGAAACCGCCGCGATATGCCATGCGATCCTTCGCTAGCTTAGCATTGCGGGCCGCGACCTCCTCCGGGTCCGCCAACAGGCAGTGCCGTTCGATGGCACGAGACCAGGCCTGAACCCGGTTGGCGCGATCGCGGCGCAGCAACTCGTAACGCGCCAGCCCGACCTCGCTCGCATCTCTGGCGAGGCAGCCGGCAAGCACCCAAGCATCCTCAAGGCTCATAGCAGCACCTTGAGCATGATAAGGCATCATAGCGTGAGCCGCGTCTCCCAGCAGTGTTGCCGGCCCGCGCGTCCAGGCCGATAGGGCTTCGCGGTCGAACAGCGCCCATTCATGCACAGTTTCCGTGCGCTCCACCATGCGTGTGACCGTAGAGGGGAAGGGCGCCATCGCGTCGGCGGCGTCTTCCACTCGTCCGAGAGAGGACCAGGATTCTGGTGTTTGGCGGTCAGTGCGCGCAATTGCGATCCAGTTCATCAGTCGCCCGGCCGCAACCCAGTAACGTACCATGCAAGCGTCCGGGCCCCACCAGACGCCCGACTCGCGCGGAATATCGAGATCGGCGAGTCGCTCGGCGGGCACCAGGGCGCGCCAGGCAACTGAACCGGAATATCGGGCCTGGCCAACGCCGAAGAGATGCTGGCACACTACACTATGGATACCGTCCGCGCCGATGACGATATCCGCTTCGACAGTTTTGCCGTCCGCAAGCGTGAGCCGTCCTTCCTCCATGCCTACGACCTGTGCATCCAGACGCACCCGACCCGGCGGCTGGCGATTGAGCAGTCCGGCCAGTAGGTCTGCACGGTGGGCGTGGTAGTAGGGAAAGCCGAAAGTCTCGCGCGCGTCCCGGCCAAGCGGTGCCTCGACGAGCGTCTCGCCCTCATGGCTGCGGATCACGAGCTTCTCCGGCTCGACGCCCCATGCGGCCATGTCGTCCTCAAGGCCAAACCAGTGGAGGATACGGGTTGCGTTGGGGCTGAGCTGGATGCCGGCGCCCACCGTCTTGATGTGCGGCGCCTGCTCCAGCACGAGCGCATCAATGCCCCGCTTCGCCAGCGCGAGCGACGTTGCCAGCCCGCCTATGCCGGCCCCAATGATAACGATCCTGGTCATGGACGCTATTCTCTAGGCGGCTCAGTTCCGGTGTTCCAACAGGCCTCGGACGATAACATGCGCCTGTATCTCTGCTGCGCCCTCGAAAATGTTAAGGATGCGCGCGTCGCAAAGAATCCGCCCGACCTCGTATTCCTGTGCGTAGCCGTTGCCACCATGCACCTGGACAGCATTGTCGGCATTAGCCCATGCGGCTCGTGCGGCCAACAGCTTGGCCATACCGGCTTCAATATCACAGCGCCGCCCGCCGTCCTTCTCGCGGGCTGCGAAATAGGCAAGTTGGCGTGCGATCTGTGTTTCAACCGCCATCCAGGCGATCTTACCCGCGACGCGCGGGAATTCGAGGATCGCCTTGCCGAACTGCCTGCGGCCAACGGCATAGTCGAGCGCGAGCTCCATCGCGCGCTCCGCCACGCCCACCGAGCGCGCTGCGGTCTGTATGCGCGCGCTTTCGAAGGTCGCCATCAATTGTTTGAAACCTTGGCCCTCCTCGTGCCCCAGAAGGTTCCCAGCATCCACTTCGAAGCCGTCGAAGCTGATTTCGTATTCCTTCATACCGCGATAGCCGAGCACCGGGATTTCGCTGCCATCAATGCCGGGGTCGGGGAACGGGTCCTTGCCGCTCCCGCGCGTCTTCGGGGCCAGGAACATGGAGAGGCCGCGATAGCCGGGCGCGTCGGGATCGGTGCGGGCGAGCAGGGTCATCAGGTCGGCGCGCGCTGCATGGGTGATCCAGGTCTTGGCGCCGCCGACCTGGTAGACGCTGTCATGGCGGATGGCGCGTGTTTTCACGCCGCCTAGGTCCGAGCCAACGTCGGGTTCGGTGAACACGGCGGTCGGCAGCACGGCACCGCTTGCGATGCCGGGGAGCCATTGTTCCTTCTGCTCGGGCGTGCCGCCATGGCGGATGAGTTCGGCCGCGATCTCTGAGCGCGTGCCGAGCGAGCCTACGCCGATATAGCCGCGCGACAACTCCTCGGTAACCACGCACATGGCCACTTTGCCCATACCGAGTCCGCCCCAATCCTCCGGTATGGTGAGCCCGAACACGCCCATGGCCGCCATCTCCTCGATGATGGACATCGGGATGAGTTCGTCGCGGCTGTGCCAGCCATGCGCCGGACCGATGATGCGTTCATCCGCGAATCGGCGGAACTGGCTGCGTACGAGCACCAAGGATTCGTCATCCAACCCATCAGATGACCGCTGTCCCTCGGCGAGTAAGGCGGCGATTTCCATGCGTATGGAATTGCCATTGCCCTCGGCCGCGACCCGCCCGGCGGCGGAATTAGCAAGCGCCGTACCGTCAAGACCGAGATCCGCGGGCCTCAGGATCTCTCCCTGAGAGAGCGCAATGCCGCCGGAGAGCTGCGCCAGATATTCACCGAAGGCCGCCTGCAGAATGAGCCGATCGAGGTCCGTGAGCGCGTCCGAGGCGTCGAGCCGCTGCAACCAATCGAGCATCGCACGCAGCCCTGTGACATAAGTTGCTATCCAGGCGAAGCCATGGTTGGCGAACTGGTCCCGTTCCAGTACGGCAGCGTCGGTCTTGCCATCAGTCTGTACACGCGCCGCAACACTGTGACGCACGTCTTCAAGCCAAGCCTGGGCGGCGCCGAGCGCGTCTTCAAGAAGGGTTAAAGGGAGTATCATGCTCGAAATCCGGTGGATGCCTCTTTGGTTGAGACCGTTATAGCAAGTCGATACACTGGGTGCCTCATGCCGCTTCTTGACCCGAGCCCAACCTACAAGCCCTTCCGTTATCCTTGGGCTTACGATGCTTGGCTGACGCAGCAGCGCATCCACTGGCTTCCGGAAGAAGTGCCGCTTTCCGACGATGTAGCCGACTGGCGCCGGAGCCTGACACCAGCTGAACGGAACCTACTCACTCAGATCTTCCGCTTCTTCACCCAGGCTGATGTCGAGGTCAATAACTGCTACATGAAGCATTATGCCCGGGTCTTTGAGCCGACCGAGGTGCAGATGATGCTGGCCGCCTTCTCGAATATTGAGACAGTGCATATCGCCGCATACAGCCATCTGCTGGACACGGTCGGCATGCCCGAGATCGAGTACTCGGCTTTCATGCACTACCAGGCGATGCGCGACAAATACGACTACATGAAGCAGTTTGGTTCGGACTCGAAGGAGGATATAGCGCGCACGCTCGCCGTGTTTGGTGCCTTCACCGAAGGGGTCCAGCTTTTCGCCAGCTTCGCCATCCTGTTAAACTTCCCGCGCTTCGGCAAAATGAAGGGGATGGGGCAAATTATCGCTTGGTCGGCGCGCGACGAGACCTTGCATACGGAGAACGCAATCCGCCTCTTCCGCACTTTCGTCAGCGAATATCCCGATGTGTGGACCGATGTGCTCCGTCGGGAGCTCATGGATGCCTGTCGCACGGTGATCGGGCATGAAGATGCCTTCATCGACCTTGCCTTCGAGATGGGCGGTGTTGAAGGCCTGGAGGCGAAAGACGTCAAGGCCTATATCCGCTTCATCGCCAACCGGCGGCTGGAACAGCTGGGTCTGGAGCCCGCCTTCAGCATTGCAGCCAACCCGCTGCCCTGGATGGACGAGATGCTGAACGGCGTCGAGCATGCCAATTTCTTCGAGAACCGCGCTACGGAATACGCAAAGGCTGCAACCCGCGGCAGTTGGGAAGAGGCGTTCGCCTGAACGCCGAGGCATCCTGGGGGCTATTCTGCTGCATGATTCGCCCCGACAGGTCAGACACTCACCAAATATCATGTCATTGGATTGTCACGGGCGCCGTTCCCAGGCGCGCGTGCCGGGGGCGGGCGGGTCACTTGGCTGGCCAGCGAAGCATTGCGCGAGTGCCATCCAGGTCTGTGCCGGCTCGCCTGCCACCTCCAGGTCGACATCGGCGATATTGCGACCCTGCGTCACGACGCGGCAGAAATCGACTGCTGTGCCTTCCACCCGGTCTGTCATGCTCTCAGCACCGTGTTCCCAGAGCGCGCCGGAGGGCAGCGTCAGGCGCACATAGGGCATGGGGGTTGGCGGTTCTAGGCCGCGATTGCGGAAGCTCCAGCCGAAGGTATGGCACCCGAGCACGCAGATATTAGCGACCCGGTCGAAATGCGTGCGCGGTACCTGCATCAAGTCGTAAATGTCCTGTCCATGTGCCCAGGTTTCCATCTGGCGGGCCGTGGCGAAGGAACGCAGCCCCATATCGGGGCCGACCCAAGCGACGCGGCGGTCCGGAGATTCCGTCTCCATCGAGTCGCAAAGACGCGCAAGGCAGGTCCACCACTGCTCCAAGAGCGCTGGGCCCTCGCGCATGTCCGGCGCGCCCTCCCCGATATCGGCCGAGCCGTCACCTTGCATCCGTGCCACGCGGCGCGCTTCGAGGAGGCGCGCAAAGCGCTCCGGATCCTCAAGCGAGACCGATGCCATCCAGTCGCCGAAATGGAGGTGTTGCATGACAGCGTTGACCGTCCAGCCCTTGAAGGGCGTCGCCTGTGCCCAGTCCGCTTCGCCCAGCTCTGCCAGGAAGACGCAAAGCGCCTCTCCCTCCTCGCGCAAATCAATTGCCTGTTTCAACATCACCGAGCCTTTTTCCCTGCCCCAATTATGGCATGGTTCGTGCCTCTGGCGCGAGGTCTACCCTGGAAGCTTCTGCGCAGCGGCCACGAAACAACGAGGCCCGGCGCGGGGCCAACGGAGCATGATAACCATCAGTTTGGCCCACCGTCTCCAGCGCCTGCATAGGCTGCATCTTTGACCAGCCCGCGTCAGTGGGGTAGTCCACTTGTGTCGGGAAACCTGAAAACGCTCATGAGAGCGTTATGGTGCGCCACCAGCAAAACGGGGATGCAACCTTGTTGCGGCAAGAATTCGAAACGCTCGAGCAGAACGGTATCACCGGGGTGGCGCTGCCTCGGATAGGCGACCCGGATGTCATCCCACTCTGGTTCGGGGAAGGGGACCTTGTCACACCTGCCTTCATCCGCGAGGCGGCCAAGCGGGCCATCGACGACGGCCTCACCTTCTACAACCATCCGAGCGGCCGCGCGGAACTGCTGACAGCGATCAAAGCTTATCTGGAGCGGCTCTACGATATCGACCTCGACCCGGACCGGCTGGTCGTGCCGGGTTCGACCATGCTTGGCATCTTCATGGCGGCGCGCATGGTCGCGGGTGCAGGCGACCATGCACTTATCGTCAGCCCCAATTGGCCGAATATCGACCGAGCCTTCCAGATGACGGGCGCGGAATTCGGCTTTGTGCGCCAGCGGCTCGGTCCGGACGGCTGGTCCCTGCATCTGGAGGATTTGTTCGACGCAGTCCGCCCGAATACACGCGCGTTGTTCGTCAACACGCCCTGTAACCCGACCGGCTGGGTGATGACAGCGGCAGATCAGCGGCGCCTGCTCGACTATTGTCGCGAACGAAGCATCGTCATCCTCGCGGACGAGGTCTATCACCGCAATATATTCGACGGTGACGCGGCTCCCTCCTTCCTGCAGGTCGCAGGCCCCGGCGACCCGCTCATCGTCATCAACGGCTTTTCCAAAGCTTTTGCCATGACCGGCTGGCGGCTCGGCTGGATGGTGGTTCCTTCCGGCTACCGGGAGCAGATGGCTGCCTATTCTGAATGTGCCAATACCGGCGCACCGCCCATAGTGCAGAGCGCCGGTATTGCCGCGCTTGAACAGGGCGAGCCGCTGGTGCAGGAGCTGCGTGCGCGCTACCGGGCAGGGCGCGATTCGGTCATGCAGATCCTTGCTCCGCATCCGCGCATTGCGCTGCAAATGCCGGAAGGCGCCTTCTATGCTTTCCCGCGCGTCCAAGGGCTTAGCTCCAGCCTTGATTTCTCCCGGGGCTTGCTGGCGGAAGAGGATGTTGGCACGGCACCGGGCTTTACCTTCGGCCCTGGCAATGAGGAACATTTCCGTCTCTGCTTCGCACGGTCAGGGGAGCAGCTCGAAACGGCACTCCACCGCATCGTCAGCTATCTGGACCGGCACGACAACGAATTTGGCTGAGGCCGAACGGAGGGGACGAGCCGACGCTCTGGCCGGGCCCCGCTTCCACGCAACACGAATGGATATGGACAATGCCAAGGCCCCAATCGGGCGCACCCCCGCTCCAGGGCATCAAAGTGGTGGATTTCTCGCGTGTCATTGCAGGCCCGCTCTGCACGCAGGTGCTAGCCGACATGGGTGCCGAGGTCATCAAGATCGAGAACCCGGAAACGGGCGACGACACCCGCCGCATGGCAGAGCCCGGCGCAGCGGGGGAAAGTCATTTCTTCCTCGCCTTCAACCGCAACAAGAAGAGCCTCGCCCTCGATATCCGCACGCCAGAAGGCAAGGAGATCGTGTTTGATCTGCTGGCGGGCGCCGATGTTGTGGTCGAGAATTTCCGCGTGGGCGTGATGAAGCGTTTCGGCTTCGACTACGCCGCTCTCGCCGAACGCTTTCCGCAGCTGGTCTATCTTTCCGTTTCTGCCTATGGGCAGGATGGGCCGATGGCTGACCGGCCTGGCTTCGACCCCGTCATGCAGGCCGAATTTGGTATGATGTCGCTGACGGGAGAGCCAGACGGTCAGCCGCTGCGCCATCCGCTTTCGCTCATCGACACGATGACGGCGCTCTATGCTGCAGCCTCCGTCAATGCAGCCCTGCTCGCGCGGCGCGAGACAGGCCGTGGCCAGTATGTCGAACTTGCGCTTGCCGATGTGGCCGTGGCTGCGCTCGGCAATGCGGGCCTCTATTACCTGTGCAGCGGCGCGCCGCCCCCGCGCACGGGCAACAGTCATATGACCTCGACACCGACCAATCTGTTCGAGACGGCAGACGGTCCGCTCTACATGGCGCTCGGCACCGACCGGCTGTTCGGCCAATTGTGCCGCGACGTGTTAGACCGACCTGACCTGCCACAGGATCCGCGCTTCGCCTCTCCGGCGGCGCGGCTCGCAAACCGTCCGGCGCTGTTCGCCATCCTGGACAGTATTTTCAAAGGCCACCCACGGGCCTACTGGCTCGCGAAAATGCGTCATCTGCCGGCTGGACCCGTGCGGACAATCGCCGAAGCGCTCGAGTCGGAAGAGGTCGCTCATCGCGGCATGGTGCGCCACATTGAGCATGTTACCGCCGGACCGATCCGCATATTGGGCTCCCCCATCCGTTTCAGTGACACGCCGGTTCGGGTCGATGCCGCACCGCCGCCGCTCCACGGCGGCGATACCGACGCGGTGCTGCGGGGCCTCGGTTATGACGATGCCCGCATCGCCGCACTTCGCGCCAGCGGGACGCTCGGCAAGTCCTGACCCCCCGGCGCTGAGCTGCCAGCCTGCAACGCTTGCGCCAGCGCAGCGCGGTCCCGGCGTCACCGTCGGTTGAGGCTGCTCTAATCCTTGCCCAGATTCATGGTCCCCGATCCTGGAAGCCTTTGCACGTCATGAAAGGGTTGTTCCTCCTGTTTGTTTCTGTCTTGCCGTGCCGTTGCGCCGCAGCGGCTGCCGCCAGCCTGCTGCTCCCGGCTTGCAATGGCTTTATCACCGAGGCGGAGCAACCCGTCACCGTCTTTACCGACCCGCCGGGCGCCTATTGTACGCTCAGTCGGCATGGCGCTTCGCTTGGCGTCGTCACGCGATCACCAGGCTTTCTGAGGGTGACGAACAGCAAGCATGATGTCCGGGTCCAGTCTGCTTCGAGGATGCAGGGCGGTCCACAGCCCATTGACAGGTCCGGTAGCGCGCGCCTATAAGTAACATGTTATGCACATATTCGATGGCATCCTGCTTCTCGGTCTTATCGGCGCTCGCCGGGCCTGAACGGCTGCCCGGCGGGTGTAATCCTGCCGCCGTTGAACCTTCTATCCATCGTCAGAATTCAGAACCGCGCGCTGTCTAAGGCCGTGCGGCAACCGAGGATCATTTCCAACCATGTCCAACATCGATCCGACCAGGAAATACATACCCTTCCAGCCCATCAATCTGCCCGACCGCAGCTGGCCGAGTGCCGTCATCACTCGGCCGCCCGTGTGGTGTTCCGTCGATCTGCGTGACGGTAACCAGGCGCTTGTGGAGCCGATGGGCCTCCGGCGCAAGCTGCGCATGTTTACGGAGCTTCTGCGCCTTGGCTTTAAGGAGATCGAGGTCGGCTTTCCGTCCGCCAGCCAGACTGATTTCGACTTCTGTCGCCATATCATCGACGAGGGACTGATCCCGGACGATGTCACCATCCAGGTGCTCACCCAGTCGCGCGAGGAGCTGATCCGGCGTAGTTTTGAAGCGGTCGCTGGGTCCCACCGAGCCATCGTCCATCTCTATAACTCGACCTCAACGCTGCAGCGCCGTGTCGTGTTCGGCCTCGACCGAGACGGCATCACCGACATCGCCGTGTCGGGCGCGAAGCTGATCCGTGAACTCGCTCCGAGCGTGCCGGATACCGAGATTGTCTATCAGTATTCGCCAGAGAGCTTCACAGGCACAGAACTCGACTATGCCAAGGAGATCTGCGACGCGGTCTCGGAGGTCTGGCAACCGACCCCGGAGCGCAAGATGATCGTCAACCTGCCGGCAACGGTGGAAATGGCGACTCCCAATATCTACGCCGACCAGATCGAGTGGATGCACCGTAACCTTGCCCGCCGCGACAGCATTGTGCTGAGCTTGCACCCGCATAACGACCGGGGCACCGGCGTGGCCGCCGCGGAGCTCGCCTTTATGGCTGGGGCCGAACGCATTGAAGGCACGCTGTTTGGCAATGGCGAACGGACCGGCAATGTTGATATCGTGACGCTTGCGGTCAACATGTACACCCAGGGCATCGATCCTGGCCTCGACTTCTCCGACATCAACCGCACCATCGAGGTGGCGGAGCATTGCAACCGCCTGCCGGTCCACCCCCGCCATCCCTGGGCGGGGGAGTTGGTCTATACTGCCTTTTCCGGTTCTCACCAGGATGCGATCAAGAAGGGGTTTGCGGCGCTGGAGCAAGCCAACAGCCCGGTCTGGGAGGTGCCCTATCTGCCCATTGACCCGGCTGATCTCGGCCGCACCTATGAGACTGTGGTGCGGATCAATAGCCAGTCCGGCAAGGGCGGCATCGCTTATATCCTGGAGCATTCGTTCGGTGTCTCGCTGCCGCGTTCGGTGCAGATCGAGTTCAGCCAGCAGGTGCAGCAGATTGCTGACGAAACCGAGGAGGAACTCGCCCCGGCGCGCATCTGGGAGGCATTCGAGACGGCGTATCTGAAGGCGGATTCGCCCCTGGAATTCGTCTCGGACGCAACTCGGCCTGACCCTCACGCCTCGGAAATGCGGATCATGACCGCCACGCTGCGCGAGAACGGCGTCGAGCGATCGATTGCGGGCCGTGGTAACGGCCCGATCGATGCCTATATGGATGCTCTGCGCAAAGCCTACAGCCTCGATCTCACGCTGACCGATTTCCATGAGCATGCGGTCGGCAAAGGTGCTGGGGCGACGGCGGCCGCCTTCGTTCAGATGACGCGGCCCGATGGCGGCACTGTCCACGGCGCCGGCATGGACCCGGACATCGTCTCGGCTTCCCTCAAGGCGGTCACCAGCGCCGTCAACCGTGCCGGCTGCCTCAGGCTATCCTGATGGAGTCAGCCGGTCTGACGGTCAGTCTTCGGCAATGTCTTCGGCCCAGAGTGCGGGCCGTTCCTCAATGAAGCGAGTCATAAGCGCGATGCAGTCCGGGTCGTCGGCCACGACGACCTCGACGCCGCGTTTGCGCAGGAAATCCTCATTACCCCCAAAAGTCGTGTTTTCGGCGATGACGACGCGGGGTATACCGAATTGAACGATCGTGCCCGCGCACATCATGCAGGGCGACAGTGAGGTGTAGAGGGTCATATCGCTATAGGAACGTTGTCGCCCTGCCTTGCGCAGGGCGTCCATCTCGCCATGCGCGATCGGATCGCCGTCCTGCACGCGTCGGTTTCGGCCCTGCGAGACAACCGCGGCGCCGCGTGCGAGCACAGCGCCAATGGGGCAGCCGCCCTCGTCGAAGCCGGTCTTTGCTTCCTCATAGGCGATGCGCAGCATGCGGTGATCCGTATCGGTCAAGCTCATCTCTGTGGTTCTCCATAATAAGGAAGTCGCTCGGTGCGGGTCTCGTGGCCCTTCGCGGAAAGAGCATCCAGGTGGTCGGCAATGTCCTCGAGCCGAGCGACCCAGACCTTGCGGCTCGCCATGGTTTCCTCCAGCCAGCGCTCGACCAGCCGCCAGCGGGCCAGCCTGCCGGTCAGAAACGGGTGCAGGATCAGCATGAAGAAGCCGCCGGCCTCATATTGCGCCTCGAACTCTTCCCAGAAGCCGGCTAGCCCGGCGGAGGGCCCACACACCGGCATCATGTATCCGATTTCGGCATAGTGGGCGAAAGGCGGCCAGTCATCCACAGCCCAGTGGACTGGCATTTCCCAGAGCGAGCCTGCTGCCGTTGTTATCCGGTAGGGGATGTCGTCTGCCATGAGCGAGCTGTCATAGCGTAGCCTATGCCGGATGATGAGGTCGATGACTTGTTGCGTGACATTATAGACTGGTGCGCGGTAACCACGCGGAAGGGTGCCGCAGATCCGGCGGTGGGCGTCCAGTGCCTTCTCGAAGGCTTCAGCCTGGGATGGTCCGCTCGTTATCACTGGATCCTCGTGGATCCAGCCATGATGCCCGATCTCGTGCCCGTCCTTCAGAATTGCCTCGACTGTGTCCGGATAAGTCTCCAGACACCAGCCGGGAATGAAAAAGCTCTGCCTGATGCCCAGCTGCCGGTAGGTTGCGAGAATGCGGGGAATTGCGACCGTCGGCCCATAGCGCCCCATTGAGATCGGGTAAAGCCGTTCAAACCCGTCCTCCGGCCGCGCAATGTGGATCAGGCTGTCAGCATCCATATCGAAAGTGATGGTGACCGCACATTTCGCGCCGTCAGGCCAGGGAATCGGATTCCGAATCATCCGCGTCTCCGATCAATTCTCTGCCAGGACATGGCCGACATCATCCGGCCAGCTCAGATGGAAGCGGCCGCCGGCATGCAGGTCCAGATCGCCCAGTGCACGCTCAGGCAACTGGACTTTCAGCTCGGTCCCGTCCGCGGCCTCGAGGAATAGGGTTACCGTCGCACCGACAAACTCCTCTGAAATCAGCGAACAGGGGATGGAGCCTTCGGACCCCGTACGGCTTAGCTCGACGAGGTCGGCGGCGATGACCAGGATAGCACGGCGTCCTGCCGCGGGCAGGTTGGCGGCGGGGAATACGCCGAGTGGCGTTTCAATCGCATCGCCGCGGCTGATACCTTCCAGAATGTTGTTCCGGCCAACGAACTCA
This sequence comes from Alphaproteobacteria bacterium, assembly GCA_026710105.1. Classification (GTDB taxonomy): domain Bacteria; phylum Pseudomonadota; class Alphaproteobacteria; order Bin95; family Bin95; genus Bin95. Next base: position 17,578 of record JAPORR010000207.1, on the reverse strand, counting down.
GCCACGAAACGACACTCCGGCGTCCGGTAAATCTCGCGCGGCCGGCCAGTCTGGACGATACGCCCTCCGGACATGATGACGATCCGGTCGGCCATGGCAAAGGCCTCGGACTGCGAATGCGTAACATAGACGAAGGTAATGCCGAGCTCGCGTTGTAGGCGCGTCAGCACACCCTGCATACGAATGACCAGATGGGCGTCGAGTGCCGACAGCGGCTCGTCCAGCAATAGGATCTGTGGTTCCGTCACCAGCGAGCGCGCCAAGGCCACGCGCTGCCGCTGGCCGCCCGACAGCGTGTCGATACTGCGCTCGGCGAATTCCCGGATCTCGAGCCGTTCCAGCCATTCGACTGCGCGCCGGCGCCGCTCGGCAGTCCCGATGCCGCGCATCCGGAGCCCGAACTCGACATTCTCCCGCGTGTTCAGGAAGGGGAACAGGGCCAGAGATTGCCATACCATGGGCGTGTCACGCTCATGCACCGGCACATCGTTCATCAGCCGTCCGCCAATACGCAGCTGACCCTCGGTCGGCGCCTCTAGCCCAGCGATCATCCGCAGCGTCGTCGTCTTGCCACAGCCGGACGGGCCCATGATCGCAATGAACTCGCCTGCTGCGATCTCCAGATCCAGCCGATGGACGGCAGTGAAGTCACCGAAACGTTTCACGATGCCCGAGAGGGTGACGAGAGGATCTTTCATGCGCGCCCGACCCGGGAGATGAAGAAGACCTGTGCTATGACCACCAGCGAGATTGATGTCAGGAACACCAGAGACCCGATGGCGTTTACCTGCGGGTCGATATTGCCTTGGACAATCTCAAGGATAATCACCGGTACAGTCTTGTTCAGCCCGCTTACGAACCATGCTACTGCGAACTCGTCGAAGGAAATTGCAGCGGTCAGGCAGGCGGCGGAAACGATGGCAGGCCGACAGAAGGGCATTATCACCGACCGAAGCGCCTTCCACTCGGTAGAGCCTAGGTTCCAGGCTGCGGCCTCTAGGTTTGGGTCGATCTGATTCAAACGCAGGCGGATGATCGCCATGGCGAAAGGCGCCGTCAGCACGGAATGTGCGACAATGATCGACCAAAGCTGACCCGATGCTCCAATCCAGGACAGCCAGGCGAGCATGGCCAGTGCCATGATGATGAGCGGGATGGTGGGCGGCAGCAAGATCAGCGCCAGATACGGTCCCTTGAGAGGGAAACGATAGCGATAGTCGGTATAGGCGGTCGCGAAGCCCAGCATTGTCGCTATCACGGATGTGGAAAGCGACACGAGGATCGAGTTGCGGGCGGCCTCGCCGATCTCGACATCTGCAAAGATCATGTCGTACCAGCGGGTGGTGAACGAGCCCAGTGGGATCGTCGGGAACCGGTCGGAATTGAACGAAAAGACGACCGACGCGACGATTGGCGCGAAGATGAAGATGAACACTGCCAGGAGCCAGCTCAGCAGCAGGGCTGTCGTTATCCGCGCGCTCATGCCGAAACCCGCTTGCGATAGGCGAGCCAGATCGCAGTGGCGGCGATGGCGAAGAGCGTAGTCATCATCATGACCGCAACCACGGCCGCGCGTGGCCATTGCTGGCCGGATTTCGTAGTGTCGACGATTAATATCGGCAGCGTGGGGGGTTTGGATCCACCCAGATAATAGGGGGCGACGAAATCTCCGAACGACAGGATGAAACAAAATAGCGCCGCGACAATAAGCCCAGTCTTTGCCAGAGGCAGGGTCACGGCAAACAGTGCGCGCGCAGGCGGGCAACCGAGATTACGCGCAGCCTGGACAAGGTTCTGGTCGATATTTGCCAGAGAGACCGTTTGCAGGATCACGACTAGCGGTAATGTCAGGGTTAGATAACCGACGACCGTGCCGAACGGGGTGTTCAGCATGGTGTAGGGGCCGAGCGCAGCAGCACCGAGGCCAGCGTTGATGACGCCCGATTCGGCCAAGATCACATACCAAGAGAAGGTACGCACGAGATAGGAAGTGAAGAATGGGATGATGAGAAGAAAGATCGCCCAGCGTCTGACCCCTTCCGACACCCGAAAGGCCAAGACCCAAGCGGCGGGAAAGGCGAGCATCGCCGCCGCTGCCGTAGTGAGGCTCGCCATACCCAGCGTGTACCAGTAGCTGTCCCACACATAACCCCTGGTCAGCATTCGTGCCCAGTTCTTGAGCTCGAACGCTTCTTCCATTCGGTAGTTCTTCACCAAGAAGAAGCTCATCGCGATCATGAAGAAAAGTGGGCCGAGGAAGAAAAGCCCCTGCCAGACGATGATCGGTAGCCGGAAGGCAAGCGCAAACCGGTTCATGGCGCGCGTCTAGACATGCAGGGTAGGCGTTGCCGGTTTCGCGCCATCACAGTACTGTCGCGCCGAGGGCGGACGGTCCTGGCTTTTGTTGCGCGAGGCTTAGCGTCCGAAGCCTGAGGGCCGACCCCGGACGCGCCTGGTCGGGCATCAGGCGTTCTTATATTCGGACCAGAAGTCGTTCCAATCCTCAAGCGTCTGGTTGACCGGAATGTTGCGGTAATGGATTCGGCCATCCTTGATCAGGGTTATCGGATCCATCGGGTTGCCATCCACTTGGTTGGTACGCTCGGCCTCGGCGCGGTCCGTGGCAACTAGAGCCGCGCGTCCGCCCTTGGTGATGCAATTGCCTGGATAGGCCGCCATCTGGGCCGATTTGACCTGTCCCTCCGGGCTCAGCATGTACTGAATGAAGGTCTTGACGATGTCTGCCTTGGATGAACCTTTGCCGAGGCAGTAGCTCTCGGTCCATTGTATGCCACCTTCCTTTGGAATAACCGAGGCCAAAGGGGCGCCATCCTTTTCCAGCACGCCTGTGATCCAGTCTCCGATCCCGCACATGGCCAACATCTCGCCGTTCTTCAGGCTGTTGAAGGTGCCTCCGTAGTCGAAGAAGCCGCCGACCTGTGGGCGCAGGCTCATGGTCCTCTCCCGCACTGCCTCCCACGCGGCATCGTCGAGGTCCCAGAGTTTCGCGCCATTGCCGTTATAGAGGCTCATCATGCCAAGCGACGGCAAGTGCCAGTCAAAATGCCCGACCTTGCCCTTCACCTCGGGTTTCCAGAAGCACTTGTAGCTCATGGCTTCTTCAGCCGAGATCGCGGTCGTGTTGTAGCTAACGCCCAGATGCCCGAACCGCACCATCATCGAAAACAAGATGTCGCCGTCCCAGTGGCCCGGGAACTTCATGAAGTCATCGTGCAGCATATCGTCAAACGGATAGTCGTTCGGGTCTAGGGGCTCGATATAACCGGCTGCATTCAACTGCTGCACGAACTCGCCGTCGGACAGGATGACATCATAAGTGCCAGGAGGTGACTGGGCGATCAGCGCCAGCATGTTGTCCCCACCGGCATAGTATTTCGGCTTGAATTTCACATTGTTGGCTTCCTCGAAGGCGCCAACGATGTCCGGTTCGCCGTGGCCGTACCAGGCGAGCATGTTGATCTCTATCGTGGAAGCCCACGCCCGGCCTACAAACGGGGCGCTGAGTGCCGCGGCGCCTGTTGCCGCAAGCACCTTTCGGCGCGTCTGGTTTACCTGTTCGTTCAAGATTGCGACCTCCTGTCGGTTAGTAGTCGTATGCAACCCGGAAATATGGCTGGCGGCAAGGAACATCTTTGACTGTCAGCCTGTTCGAAGGCAAATTCCCAGCATGAGGCTTCAGGAATTCCACAAATTCTTTAAGACGCCGGGCCCGGTCGTGCTGCCCGTGGTCCATGTGCGGGATCCTGCACAGGTCGACGAAAACATCCGTATCATTGTCGGCGAAGGCGCTCCCGGCTGTTTTCTTATCAACCACGACTTCGGCGTTGAGGCTTTTCTGCCAGTGGTGCGTGGGATCAGATGCGCATGGCCGTCGCTCTGGATGGGGGTCAACTTTCTAGCTGTCACGGGCCGCGATGCCTTCCCAGTGCTTGGCAGGCTGACAAAGGAAGGCTGCCTGATAGACGCTTACTGGGCCGATGATGCCAGGATAGACGAAACTGGGCAGGACTCATCCGAGGCCCGGCAAATCGCCGCCGCTCGGTCGGCAAGCGGATGGGCGGGGCTTTATTTTGGTGGCACGGCCTTCAAAAAGCAGCGTCCCGTCGCTCCCGTGCATTGGCAAGACGCGGCGCGCGAGGCAGTTCCCTTCATGGATGTAGTGACAACCTCAGGTGTTGGGACTGGGGAAGAGGTAGGCCGGCGGAAAGTCGGCTGTTTTAGAGCCGGGGTCGGTGACAAGCCGCTGGCGCTCGCCTCGGGCATCACCCCGGAAAATGCGCGCGATTACGCTGTCGCCGACGCTTTCTTGATCGCAACTGGAGTCAACCGGGTGGGTGACTTCTACAGGATCGACCCGTCTCGTCTGGCACGGCTGATGCGAACCGTCCGGGAGATTGGTAGCTGTGGATAAGGGCCCCCGTAACGACCGCTGGTATCTGCGGCTCATGGCCCCCAACACCAAGGGTGGTAAATTCGCCTGGCTGGACCCGACCTCCATCTACATCAACGGGGCCGCGTTTCGCGATCTGCTGGACGACCTGTGCGCCGATCTGGAGGGCGTCGAAGCGGATGTTGTCGCGGGACTGGATGCGATGGGCTTCGTGCTGGGAGCGGCCCTGGCAGCACGGTGGGGCGTCGGGTTCCTGCCGGTCCGCAAGGCCGGCAAGCTGTGCGTCGATACGGACAGTGTATCATTCACGAACTATTCAGGCCGGACCCAGCGCATGGAAATCCGCCTGCCGGCTTTCGCCCCGGGCACAAGGGTGTTGCTGGCGGACCAGTGGGTCGAAACGGGCGGCACGATGGCAGGCGCCATTGACCTCATCGAACGCCAGCACGGCTGCGTCACCGGTCTGGCCGCCATTGCCATCGAGACCGCGCCGCGCACGGTGAGGTTTCGCGAGACCTATCGCTGCGCCTCTGCCGTTCTGCCCGGCTCTCGCTGGCAGCGGGAATGTGACGCCCAATTCCTATCAAGCTTTACCCATTATCGGCCGGAAGATGCATTCCCTGCGTCGTTACGCTCTGGGTTCCCGCGACCTCACGATGGGTTATAGGCCAGGTTGGGGGCGAGCCAGCGTTCGGTTTCGGCAGCGTCCATACCCTTGCGTCGGGCGTAGTCTTCCACCTGGTCGCGGTCAATCCGCCCAACGCCAAAATAGCGTGCTTCGGGATGCGCGAAATAGAAGCCGGCGACCGACGCTGCCGGGACCATGGCGCAGCTCTCGGTGAGGCTCATGCCGGCGTTCCGTTCCGCGTCCAGCAGGCGAAAGATCGTTCGTTTCTCCGTGTGATCCGGGCAGGCGGGATAGCCGGGGGCGGGGCGGATGCCACGATAGTCCTCGGCAATAAGCCCTTCATTGGTAAGCTGTTCATCCGGGGCATAGCCCCAGATCTCGCGGCGTACGCGCTCATGTAGACATTCAGCGAACGCCTCCGCGAGCCGGTCCCCAAGTGCTTTCGCCATGATGGCGCTGTAGTCATCGCGTTCGGCTTCGAAGGCGTGGGCACGGACTTCGATGCCATCGCCGGCCGTCACCGCGAAGACGCCGACATAGTCAGGAACTCCGGGCGGGGCGACGAAATCCGCCAGCGCGAGATTTGGGCGACCCTGGCGGCCGCGCTGCATTTGCTGGCGGAGCGTGTGCAGGGTGGCAAGGGGTTCGAGGCGAGCTTCGTCGGCGAAGAGCATAATGTCGTCCGCCCCATCGCGGTTCGCTGGCCAGAACCCGGCCGCGCCACGCGGTTGGGTCCAGCCCTCGGCGACGATCTGCTCCAGCATTGCTAGCGCGTCGGTATGCAGGCTACGCGCTGCCGCTCCAACCGCCACATCTTCCAGGATGTCCGGGTAGCGCCCGGCAAGCTCCCAGGCGGCGAAGAAGGGTTGCCAGTCGATATAGCGAACAAGCGTCGCCAGGTCCCAGCCGTCGAACACATGCAGGCCGGGAGCGTCCGGGATCGACGGCCTACAGACCGTCCAGTCGGTCTCCATATGGTTGGCCCGGGCTTCCTTCAGCGTCGCGCGTGGACGCCGCCCGCTGGGCTGGCTGTGCGCTTCGCGAAGCCTTTCATATTCCACGTCGATTTCCCTAGCGAAGGCATCGCGGCGCTCCGGCGACATCAGCGCCCCCACCACGCCGACAGCGCGTGAAGCGTCTGTGACATGCACCAGAGGGCCTTCATAATTTGGTGCGATGCGCACCGCCGTGTGCGCCTTGCTGGTTGTCGCCCCGCCGATCAGCAGCGGCAGGTCGAAGCCTTCCCGCGTCATCTCGGCGGCGACGAAGCGCATCTCGTCGAGGCTGGGAGTGATGAGGCCGGAGAGGCCGATAATGTCGACGCTTTCATGTCGCGCCGTCTCCAGTATGCGGGCGGCGGGTGTCATCACGCCAAGATCGACGATCTCGTAATTGTTGCACTGGAGCACGACGCCGACGATGTTCTTGCCGATGTCATGGACATCGCCCTTGACGGTGGCGAGCAGCACTTTGCCGGCAGACGACGGGCCTGCATCGGCTTTCTCAGCCTCCAGGAAAGGCGTCAGCCAAGCGACAGCGCGCTTCATCACGCGCGCACTCTTGACCACTTGCGGCAAGAACATCTTGCCCTCGGCGAACAGATCTCCAACGCGGTTCATGCCGGCCATCAGTGGCCCCTCGATCACGGCCAGTGGTCGGCCCAGCGCCAGACGGGCTTCCTCGACATCCTCCTCGATCCACTCGGTAACACCCTGGGTCAACGCATGGGAGAGGCGCTCGTCCACCGGCAGCTCACGCCATGAAAGATTGGCGGCGATATCCTTGCTCCGCCCCCGATAGCCCTCGGCGAGTGCGACCAGGCGCTCGGTCGCGTCAGCGTGGCGGTTGAGCAGCACATCCTCGACCGCTTCACGCAACGGCGCAGGAATATCTTCATAGACCGGCAGCCGCCCGGCATTGACGATCGCCATGTCGAGCCCGGCGGGAATCGCATGGTAGAGGAAGGCCGCGTGCATGGCCTCGCGCACGGCGTCATTGCCGCGAAAGGCGAAGGAGACATTGGAAAGCCCTCCTGAGACCTTGGCGTGGGGTAGGGCCGCCTTGATCTGGCGGGTAGCCTCGAAGAAGGCGACGGCATAGTTGTCATGTTCCTCCATGCCGGTCGCCACGGCGAAGATGTTAGGGTCGAAGACGATGTCCTCCGGTGGGAAGTCGGCCTTGTCCACCAGCAGGCGATAGCAGCGTTCGCAGATCTCGAATTTGCGTTCGGCGGTCTCCGCCTGGCCTTCTTCGTCGAAGGCCATGACGACCGTGGCCGCCCCGTAGCGGCGTAGGCGCCGCGCCTGGTCGAGGAACAAGGCCTCGCCTTCCTTCAGGCTGATCGAGTTCACGATGGCCTTGCCCTGAACACATTTCAGCCCTGCCTCAATCACCGACCACTTGGAGGAATCGATCATGATCGGCACGCGCGCGATGTCCGGCTCGCCGGCGATCATGTTGAGGAAGACAGTCATGGCGTGCTCGCTGTCGAGCATGCCCTCGTCCATGTTTATGTCGATGACCTGCGCACCGCTCTCAACCTGGCGGCGCGCGATATCGAGGGCAGCCTCGTAGTCTTCGGCCTCGATTAGCCGACGGAAGACCGCCGAGCCGGTGACATTGGTGCGCTCCCCGATATTGATGAAGCGAGCGCTAGCGCGCGCGTCGCGTTCGCTCATGCTGGAAAGACGAAGGGTTCGAGCCCGGCAAGGCGCATGCGCTGCTCCATGCGAGGCGGTTGGCGCGGGCGCACGCCGGCGACGGTGTCGGCGACGGCCTCGATATGCGCGGGCGTAGTGCCGCAGCAGCCACCGACGAGGTTCACCAACCCGTCGCGCGCCCAAGCGCCAAGATGATGGGCGGTCGTCTCCGGCGTCTCATCATAGCCGCCGAAAGCGTTGGGCAGGCCGGCATTAGGATAGGCTGAGACAAGCGTGTCCGCGACGCGCGCCATGTCGGTCAGAAAGCCGCGCATCTGTTCCGCCCCAAGCGCGCAATTGAGCCCGACGGCAAAAGGCTGGACATGGCGCACGGAATACCAGAAGGCTTCTGGCGTCTGGCCGGAGAGCGTGCGTCCCGAAAGGTCTACCACCGTACCGGAGACGATGACCGGCAGGCGGTGCCTGCGCGCCTCGAACACCTCCTCGACAGCATAGAGCGCGGCCTTGGCGTTCAGCGTGTCGAACACTGTCTCGACGATGATGATATCCGCCCCGCCATCCATGAGGCCCTCGGTGGCCTCGCCATAGGCCGCTCGGAGCGTGTCGAAGTCCGTGTTGCGCGCCGCCGGATCCTCGACATCAGGAGAAATGGAGGCTGTGCGGTTAGTCGGCCCGATGGCGCCGGCAACCCAGCACAGCCGTCCGTCCTGGCGCCCATCTACGACCGCGCGGGCGAGCCGGGCCGCTTCGTAGTTGATCTCGCGGGCGAGGTCTTCCATGCCATAATCGGCGAGGCTTATGCAGTTGGCGTTGAAGGTATTGGTCTCGATGATGTCCGCGCCGGCGTCCAAAAAGGCGTTGTGGATGTCGGCGATGGAGTCCGGCAGAGTCAGGGTCAGTAGGTCGTTATTGCCCTTCAGGTCATGGCTCCAGTCGGCGAAGCGCGCGCCGCGGAAATCGGCCTCCTCGAGGCCGAGCTGCTGGATCATGGTCCCCATTGCGCCGTCGAGCACAAGGATACGTGTTCCCGCCGCGGCCACGAGCGCCGCTTTCCTGTCTTCCGCCATAACCTCCGAACCTAGTTCCAGCTTGTCTGTTGGTGGCGGAGATATAGCCTGTTCCCCTCGGCACGCAACCCGCCTATGTCCGCCGAACCTCGTCGAGGTCAAGCGCGGCAGCGAGGCAAAGCTACGCTTCTACCGCAAGGTTGGTGTAGCCGAGAGGTGGTGCATCAACATCGTGCGTGGCCACCACGAGGTCACGATACCAAGATCTGCAGGCCCTGCAACCTGGACATCCTGATCGACCAGAAGACGGAACAGGCTTCTGACAGCGATGGTCATTGAGGAAGACCACCTCATAAACAGAGGAGACCTCAGGACACTCCGTTCCTGCCGGAACTGTCGAGGAGGAACACCAGACCGGATTCCGTCCTTGCCTTCGCGAGCGGACCTCGACCCAGGAGATGCCAGCCGCTTTTTAGCCTCCGGCCTTTCTGCGCGACTCATACAGATCGATCAGTTTGAGCACATCGGCCGCGTCTATGCGGCCGAGGGGGCCGTCGCTGTAGCTACAAGCCTGGACCACGCCGTCCCCGTCGAGGATGAACTCCGAGGGCTGAACGATGCTGCGCCGCTCCTCCCACCAGGCACCGATGTGATCTGCATCGGCGCGCGTCATACCCCAGGCGAAGGGAAAACTTTTGCCGTCAGCAAGCTTGCGGGCATTTTCCTCACTATCCACACTACCGGCGAGAATCGAGACGCCGCGCGTCTCGAATTCCGGCCATAATTCCTGGAAGCCGTCCAACTGACGGCGGCAATAGGGTCACCAGTGGCCACGGTAGAACAGTACCACCTTCCACGCGCCTGGCATGCAGGCAGGCAATTTCGCCAGCCCCTGATCCAGCAGGGTCAGTGATAGGGCTGGAAACGCAGCGCCGATGCCCAGCTTCTCGCCCATTGGGGTTTCTCCTCACATCCGGCAAGCCGCTCATACTCGCATGCACGCGGCCGCGGTGCAATCGCATTTATCCGGCTGCCAACCCTTATCGGTGTGCTAGGCTGCCGGGCTGTCTCTACGTCACTGCTGGCCCCTCTATGTGCCCTCGCGCGGCGATGCGGTAGGCGAGGGCGAGCGTGCGGCGAGCTTTCTCGACGATGGGGTAATCGACGAAATAGCCGTCCACCTGGATGGAGGCGGAGCCGGCAGCTTCAGCTTCCTCAAAGGCCATCACAATGCGCCGTGCATGCTCCATCTCTTGCTCCGTTGGTGAGAAGGCGTCGTTGACGGGGCCGACCTGGCTCGGATGGATGCACAGCTTGCCCTGGAAGCCAAGGCCCCGCGCACAGCAGGCGGAAGCCGCGAAGGCCTCGGTCTCGCGCAATTCGATGAACACCGTATCGATCGGTGGCTCCAGCCCTCCGGCACGCGACTCCACCACTAAGGCCGCGCGCGCATGGGACAGATCTACCTCGTCCAGAGACCAGCGCATTCCGACATCAAGCGTGTAGTCGCCCGCTCCGAAGCAGAGCCGACGAAGCCGCGAGCGGCAGGAAACGATGTCCTTCAGGTTGGAAACGCCGCGGCCAGTCTCGATGAGAGGCATGAGGTCGATGGTGCCGATCTCCAGACCAGCCTTGCGCTCGAGCTGGGCGAGCGTCCAGTCGATGGTTTGGAGTGTAGCCGCGCTTTCGAGCTTCGGCAGCACGATACCATCGAGCCACGGGCCAACAACGGCCTCCATGTCACCGAAGCACCATTCGGTCTCGGCGGCGTTGACGCGCACGAAGCCCTTGCAGAGTCGTGGCCGCTCAAGGGCGGCGACAGCGCCCGCGCGGGCGCCCGGTTTCTCCGCGACCGCGACCGCATCCTCAAGGTCTAGGATCGCGGCGTCAGCGCCGGCCTGGAACGCCTTTTCGGCCCGGCGGGCATGGTTGGCTGGGGCGAACAGGAAGCTCCGCCAGGGACCGGTCTGGGACGAGGCCATGCCGGCATCTCACATCGCGGTGATGCCGCCGTCTATGGTGAGATTCTTGCCGGTGATGTAGTTCGCTCCCGACGTCAGCAAGAAGCACACGCCTGGTGCCACATCGGTCGTCTCGGCAAAGCGTCCGAGCGGGATGCGGGACATGGTCTGGGCACCGAATTTTGGTCCCCGGATTACCTCCGTCATCGGCGTCACGACGGTGCCGAAGGCCACCGAATTCACGCAGATACCGTAGCGCGCCCACTCGCGCGCTGCACTCATGGTTATGCCGAGCACGCCGGCTTTGGCAGCACCGTAATTGATCTGGCCTATGGTGCCGGCCGTGCCCGCGATGGAGGACACATTGACAATCTGACCAGGGCAGACGCCGAATTCACCGGTCTCGGACTGCGCGATCATCTGTCTGCCGACCGACTGGAGAACAAGATAGACGGCGGTCAGGTTCACATTGATGACTTCGTCCCAGTTTTCGCGGCTCATCTTGTGGATCATGGCGGCGCGGACAATGCCGGCATTGTTGACAAGGCCAGTGACCGAGCCCCACTCGCCGACCATCGCCTCGACGATGCTATCTGCAAGACCCTGCTCAGTGACCGAGCCGTGAAAACCCATCGCTCGGTCCTCGCCGAGCTCGGCGACGAGGCTGTCTATGCCTTCGGCATTGAGGTCGACAACAGCGGCGCGGCCGCCGAGGGAGACCACGGTCCGTGCCACCTCGCGGCCGATGCCTTGTGCTGCACCCGTGACCAGAACATTGCGATCTTCGAGGCTGAAGGGATTGCTCATTTCGGCGTTTCCTTATGCGTTCAGGTTCCGCTAGCCTAGCCGCAATGGCGGCGTCGGCAAGCGGGAGAAGCGGCGCATGACGGGAACTTCACGTTGGAAACGACGCCCCAAGGGGGCCACCTGGGGCGATTGGGGACCGGATGACCAGCTTGGCCGGTTGAACCTGCTCACACCAGAGCGGGTGCTCACTGCGCGTGAGGAAATCCGCCTGGGCGAAGTCTATTGCCTTTCCCTGCCGCTGGATTACCCGGGCCGCAATGTCCTCAACCCGCGCCGCCACCCGCCCGTCCTTGAGCCGACGCAGGGGCCGGACGGCGCCCCGCGCTACAACTATCCGCTCCAGCTGGACGACCCGCGCCATATCGACGTCGGCTGCGACGATCGGGTACATATGACGCTGCAATATTCCTCGCAGTGGGACGCCTTCTGCCATATGGGGCAGATGTTTGACGCCGACGCTGACGGCGTTCCGGAAATTTGCTTCTATAACGGCTTCAGGGGCGGCGAGGATATTATTGGGCCTGTGGACTATAACCCCGACGGCTCGCAGACGCCCCGCCCAGAAGCGATGGGAGCCCGCAAGCTCGGCATCGAGACCTTCGCCGAGAAGGGCGTCGTCGGCCGGGGCGTGATGATCGATCTGGAGCGCTTTTTCGGGCGGGAGGGTCGGCGTCTGGTTACCTATGAAGCGCTGATGCGTGTGCTGCAGGAGACCGGCACCGTGGTCGAGGAAGGCGATCTCGCCTTCTTCTACACAGGCTTTGCAGATCTGCTGCTCGAAATGGGGAAGGACCCGGACGGCCCTCGGCTCGCCAATAGCTGCGCCGCGCTCGATGGACGCGATGACCGCCTGCTGCAATGGATCACGGACTCGGGCGTCGTGGCCCTCTTCGCCGACAACTACGCCGTCGAACAGTCCCCCGCTCGCCCGATGCCGGGCGAACGCTACGCCAATTCGCCGCTGCATCAGCACTGCCTGTTCAAGCTCGGTGTGCCGCTCGGAGAACTCTGGCATCTGGGAGACCTCGCTCGCCGGCTCCGTGAACTCGGGCGCACACGCTTCTTCACAACCTGCCAACCGCTCCGCCTGCCGGGCGCTGTTGGCTCTCCGGCCAGTCCCGTCGGCATCGTCTGACTCGCAAACGAACCCACCAATCAGGGAAACATCTCATGGTCCTCAAGAAAGGTGTCGAACAACTGCTCGCCGCTGCCCGTGCGAAGATCGAGGAGATTCCGGCTGCCGCCGCGCTGCCATTTCGCGATGACGAGTCCGTGCAGATCGTTGATATCCGCGATGTGCGCGAGCTCAACCGCGACGGCATGATCCCGGGCGCTTTGCACGCGCCGCGCGGCATGCTGGAATTCTGGGTTGATCCAGCGAGTCCTTACCACCGCGAGGTGTTTGCAAGCGGCAAGAAGTTTATCTTCTATTGCGCGAGCGGCTGGCGTTCGGCGCTGGCGACGGAGGCGTTACAGGATATGGGCCTTGCGCCTGTCGCCCATATTGAGGGCGGCTTCGCGGCCTGGAAGGAGGCCGGCGGCCCGGTCGTCGCGCGGCCGCGCAAGGGGGAATAGAGCAAGGGAATAGAGGGGACAGAGAGATCCGGAGGGGCTTGGCCTCGTCTCAGACGGCGAAAGCGGATACAATTTGCGCCGAACCGGATAAGGAGACTTGGCATGAAGCTGCTCATGGCCATCATCAAACCGCATAAGCTCGACGCGGTGCGCGAGGCCCTGATGAGCGACGGCATTGAGGGCCTGACAGTCAGCGAGGTCAAGGGCTTCGGCCGGCAGAAGGGCCACACCGAAATCTATCGTGGCGCAGAATACACCGTCAGCTTTGTGCCGAAGGTGAAGATTGAGGTGGTAGTGGACGACGACAAAGTCGAACGCGCCATCGAAACACTGCGCGCGGCTGCTAATACCGGCCAGATCGGCGACGGCAAGATCTTCGTTTCTGATGTGAGCCACGCTGTCCGCATTCGCACCGGCGAAAGCGGGCCAGAAGCACTCTAGCAAGGTGCGCACATGGCTGTGGTCTCTGTTCCGGTTCGCCCATCATGCCAGATAAGCGGTGAGGGTCCCCATGAATATAGGTGCCCGACAGGCCCGCATAGCGAACCGGAGACGCCATGACTCTCAATGCCGAACTCAGCCACAGGCTCTACAAGGACATGTGGCGGATCCGCCTCTTCGAGGAGGAGGCGATTCGCCAGACCGGCCTCGGTGCCGTCAAAGGCACGTTGCATACCTATTGCGGCGAGGAAGCGGTCGCGGTCGCGGTCTGCGCGCATCTGCGCGATGACGATTATGTGCTAGGCACTCATCGCAGCCACGGCCACTGCCTCGCCAAGGGTGCGCCGATGGACCGCATGATGGCGGAGCTGTTTGGGCGTGCGACCGGGAGCTGCCGTGCCAAGGGCGGCTCCATGCATATCGCCGACTTCTCCCGCAACATCTTGGGGGCGAACGGCATCGTTGCGGGCGGCATCGGCCCCGGCACCGGCACGGCGCTTGCCAGCAAGATCCGCAAGAGCGATCAGGTCTCGGTTGTTTTCTTCGGTGACGGCGCAGCTGCCCGCGGCCCCTTCCATGAAGGGCTGCTGTTCGGCTCGCTCTGGAAGCTGCCGGTCGTCTATGTCTGCGAGAACAACGGCTACCAGCAATGGGTGCCGCGCAGCAATGTTGCCGTGGTGGACTCGGTAGCCGACATGGCGGCCTCCTACGCCATGCCTGGCGTCTCGGTGGATGGGCAGGACCTGGAGGCGGTCCATGACGCCGCCGGAGAGGCGGTGGTGCGTGCGCGTACCGGCGGTGGTCCAACCTTGATCGAAGCTCGCACCTACCGCTTCTACGGCCACAGCCTCGGCGACATAGAGGAATATCGCTCCCGCGAGGAAGTTGACGAATGGCGCGAGACCCGCGACCCGATCACGCTCTTCAGTGCCTGGATGAAGGAGCGCCAGTGGCTGGGTGAGGACGAGGACGAGGCGATCCGGACGCAGGTGAAGGCGGAGGTCGCGCAGGCGGTGGCCTTCGCTGAGGCGAGCCCGCGCCCGGAACCGGAGGACGCCATGACCGATGTGCTGGACACGGCATGGAGGGTTTCGGCATGAGGACCATCGCGCTCCGCGACGCGCTCAGGGAAGCGCTGCATGAGGAGATGGCCCGCGACGACAGCGTCTTCGTCATCGGCGAGGATGTGATTGCTCATGGTGGTCCCTACACCGTCACCCGGGGGATTGCCGACAACTGGCCTGACCGCATCTTTGAGACGCCCATCGCGGAGGCAGGCATTGTCGGCCTCGGCGTCGGCGCCGCGCTTGCCGGCATGCGGCCCGTGATCGAGATCATGTATGTTGATTTCATCACCTGCGCGATGGATGAGGTCGTCAATCAGGCAGCCAAGATGCGCTATATGACCGGCGGGCAAGCGAGCGTGCCCCTCGTCATTCGGCTGCCCTGTGGCCCGGCTCGGCTGGTGGCCGCTCAGCATTCCCAGATCATGGAATCCTGGTTCATGCATGTACCGGGGCTGCAGGTGGTGGCGCCGAGCACGCCCTATGACGCCAAGGGCCTGATGAAGACCGCGATCCGTAGTCCCGACCCGGTCGCCTTCTTTGAATATAAGGCGCTCTATGTGAGCGAGGGCGCGGTGCCGGAGGAGGACTATGTCATTCCCTTCGGCAAGGCGGACACCAAGCGCGAGGGTGAAGACGCGACCGTCGTCGCTATCGGTGGTATGGTGCCCCGCGCCCTGGAAGCGGGTGTTGCGCTCGAAGACGAGGGCTATGACATTGAGGTCGTGGACCCGAGGACGCTCGCCCCACTTGACATGGAAACGATCTGCCAGTCCGTGCGCCGCACCGGCCGCGCCGTAGTCTGCGAGATGGATTCCTCCTTTGCTGGTGCCGGCGCGGAAATCGCCGCTGCGCTCGCTGAGCAATGTTTCCACGACTTACGCGCCCCCGTCCTGCGGGTAGGTAGCCCGCATGTGCCGATGCCTTTCGCCGAGGAGCTGGTTGCCGCCACGGTTCCCGACGCAGGCGCCATCTGCGCGGCAGTGCGCAAGGTCATGGCCTGATGGCAGTCCGGCTCAAGCTCGCCGCGCTCGGGCACACCATGGAGCGTGGCAGGGTTCTGGAATGGTATGCCGAGGAAGGCGCGCCTGTCGAACAGGGCGCGCCGCTCTACTTGGTCGAAACGGATAAGGCGACAGTCGATGTCGAGGCGCCGGCCGGTGGTGTGCTGCTGCGTATCGATGCGGAGGTGAACCGGGAATATTTGGTGGGCGCAACACTGGCCTGGATCGGCGAGAGCGGCGAAACCCTGCCAGACAGGGCGGACGAGACGCTGGCCGCACCCGCTGCCGTCTCGGACGGGCAGCGTGTCACGCCCGTCGCCCGTCGCCTTGCAGAACGCCACCGCGTGGATGCAGACCGACTGGAAGGCACCGGCCCCGGCGGGCGCGTCACCAAGGAGGATGTGCAGCGCGCCCTCGACGCCGGCGCGGCCCCGCTGCTGGAAGCAGTGTCCCCAGGCGGGGTTACGTATGAGGCGACGCCCGCGCATGATGTGGTGCCGCTTGAAGGCATTCGCCGAGTTACGGCCGAGCGGCTGAGCGCGCACTGGACTGGCGCGCCGCAGGTGACGGAAGGCCTCGATATCGACATGACCGCCATGCGCGCCTTCCGCAACGCCAACCGCAGCGCATGGCGCGCGGCCTACGGCATTGTGCCGGCACTGAACGACATCGTTCTGAAGGTTGCCGCCGCCGCGCTAGAGGCCCATCCGGCGCTCAACGCTATTTTCATGGACAGTACGATCCGACGCTACCGGGAGATCATGCTCGGCATGGCGGTGGATGTTGAGGACGGTCTGGTGGTGCCGGTGCTGCGCGACGCCGGCAGGCTCGATCTCGGCGGCATCGCGCGTGCTGCTGCTGATCTGACAGCGCGGGCAAAGGCCCGCAAGCTCGCACCCACCGATTTCGAGGGTGCGACTTTCACGGTCACCAACCTCGCCGCGCTCGGCGTGGACTGGTTTACGCCGGTACTGAACCCGCCGCAATGCGCCATTCTCGGCGTTGGCCGGATGCGCCGCACGCCCGCCGTGGTCGGCAACGAGATCGCAATCCGTGACATGGCCACCTTCGTCGTCACCTTCGACCACCGCGCCCTCGACGGCGCGCCTGCCGGCCGTTTCTTGGCAAGGCTCAAGCGCCTGCTGGAATCGCCCGACCCGGTGCTATTCGCGGGTGCAGACGAATAGGCGCCTTTCTGCCGGACGATGCAGCCAGACCCTTGGCCACACAGTTGCCGTCTGAGTGCCGCCTGGCCTGACTATTCTTGCGCGCTGCTGAGAAGCAGGCGGAGGCCCCGAGGATGAGGGTGGCGGTGCGGTCGATAAGGCCTTCGCCCGCAGATAGCGTTTCGCGATGGCCTCCGTGCTCATGCAGACGGCGAGCACCGTATAGAAAGAGATTTTCACCAGGAGGTGGTTGGCAACGATGAATGCGTTGCCTGCGGCATCGAGCGGGGAATAGGGTGACGAGGACTGCCGCGGCGAGGAGTGCCGACTTGGGGTTCAGCACCGATTTATACCAGCGGTGTTTGCCTCTGGCTCATGGAGGAACGGTTTCTGATTCAAGGTATGAGGCTTGGTCCCCGTTTGGCGGTAGGTTTCCTCCATGGCTGGATCCACGGCCTTCAGGATGGCGCCCGCAACCACGGCTTCAGAATGAAGATAGCCCCATTCCAGGACCACGGGGAGCGGCGCATCGGCGGGAGCATTCGGCTCCCCCAGCGTTGCTGCAGCGGGCGGTCTTGCCCGCCCCCGGTGCGCCTTGGAACAGCGCCCCTGCCCGCACCGAGTCCAAGGCCGCGGCGCAGGTCCTCTCCACAGCCTCAATCTCACGAGCGCGCCCGGCAAAGAACAGGGCGCTTTGATGGTCTTCGCGCCCGGTGAACGCCGTCAGGCCCGCAAGGTCGGGTTTGCCTTTACGGCGGGCGGTGCGCGACCCGTTCGCGCCAGAGCACATAGAGGCCCGAGGCGACGATCAGCCCGCCGCCGACGAGCGTTGCAGCATCCGGCAGATCGCGGAA
>JAPORR010000135.1 GCA_026710105.1 Alphaproteobacteria bacterium | reverse complement strand
CTGGAGCCCAAGACATCCGGAGAAAATCACCCCTCAACCAAAGTTAATGCCATTGCCCCCCCCCCCGAAATTCAGTCAACATAAAATTCCTGCGGACCTTTCTCACCTTGGTCGAGGAGCGAAATACGACTCGGGCAGCGCAGCGCCTCGGCATGCACAAGACCAATGTGTTGACCCAGGTGTCGCGCGTGGAGGAGGCGGTCGGTGTCCAATTGCTGGAGCGCCGCTTCCCGCCCTCGGGGAAAGACGAATCCGGTCGCACGCAATTGACAGCGGCTGGGCGGCAATTCCTACCAAAGGCGCTCGAGGCGGTGCGCGCGCATGACCGGCTGTTCGACGACCAGCCGGTCGAGACCGACCCGCGCGAGGCGAACCGTGCCGTGGCGTCGCGGCTGATGGAGGTAGCACTGGCGGCCCTCCGCCACGACCTGACTGAAGAGGATCGCGAGAAATTTTACGCCAGCCTGTTCGGCTGACACCGCATGAGCTGTCCGAGCCGATCACCCGCATTGAGGAGCGGATGAACACCATGCGGGCCGAATATCCGATTCCCCATTTGATTGCCGCGCTGCAACCGGCTGGACGGAAGCGCAATGAGCGCCGCCTTCGGCACACTGGCGGCCGCCCGTGACATGAAGAATGCCGGATCTGAAGTGAGAGGCGGCCGCCGCAATTCGTTCCAGACGAGCGTGCGACCAAGGATGACCTGGACGCCCTACGCACCGTGACGCAGGCTTTGCCTCCGTGCGATGGGTCATCGGGATCAATGTCGCCATCAGCTTTGCGATACTTACCGGCGTGCTGGTGGTGGCTTTTCAGCCGTGACAGCGGGCGCCCGTATTGAGGACGAGGCCGCTTGCGAGAAGGCGACTTGGTGACGGGAATAATGGGCCGGGCGCAACCCAATACCGCCGGAGCGGCGGGTAGGGGCCTACCGCATGGCTGCCGCGATATTGCCGCCATCGACGGTGAGCACGGCGCCCGTGGTCTTGCGTGCGCGCGCAAGAGTGGTGAAGGCGCGGGCTACATCCGCTGCCTGCACCTCGCGGCCGAGCAGGTTGCCGCGCATATAATCCGCCTCGCTGACGCCGCGCGCCTGGGCCCGCGCCGCTATCATGCTGTCATCAAGCAGGCCGCTGCGTATCCGATCCGCATTGACGGCGTTGGATGAGATGCCGTCCCGCCCGTAATCAACGGCATATTGGCGCATGAGGGCGAGTACCGCCGCCTTAGGCACGCCGTAAGGGCCGAAATCCGGGCCTGGATTGACCGCCTGTTTCGAGGCGTTAAAGAGCAAGCTGCCGCCTGTGCCCTGCGCCTGCATGATACGCACGGCCGTCTGTGCCACGGTCTGATGGGCGAAGAAGTTGAGCTCGAAGCTGCGGCGTAATTCTGCATCCCCGACCGTGCCGATGCGCCCCTGCCAGGCGGCGCCCGCATTCGAGACCAGGATATCGACACCGCCATACCGCCGGCAGATATCCGCGAAGGCGGCCGCCACCGCCTCCGGGCAAGTCACATCGCAAGCGATAATGTCCGGGTCGGCCTCAAGGTCGAGGCCGACCGGCGTGGCTCCCTCGGCGCGCAACGCCGCCATGACCGCACGTCCAATGGCCCCGGCCGCGCCCGTCACCACGGCCACTTGCCCCGCGAGCGGCGGCGGCGTGGCTGTGCCCAGCTTGGCCTGTTCCAGCGGCCAGTATTCGATGTCGAAGAGGTCCGCCTCGTCGATACTCCGGAACCGGCCGATGCGCTCGGCCTCGGTGATCACCTCGATCGCAGCCTCGGCGAGGTCGGCGGCGAGGTCGGCGGCTTTGGCATCCTGGCCCGCCGCGAAGAGGCCGACACCCGGTGCCAGCAGGACGCGCGGGGCGGGGTCGAGGGCCTTGCGGTTGCCGCCGGCGCGCGCATTGCCGCGCTCGAAATACGCCATGTAGTCCGCTTCGAACTTGCGTATCGCCGTCGCGGCCGCTCTTGCGAACGCCGCTGGCGCGCCCGCCTCCGCCGGTGGCAGCAGCACTGGCCAGGACTTGATCCGGATCGAATGATCGGGTGTCACGGTCCCGGTGAGCCCGTAGCGGGAGACCTCCGCCCCATCCACGAAACGTCTGATAGGCGTGCCACCCCGGAAGGCGAGCAGGACGCGTCCGGGCTCGCCGTCCGGAGCCGCCGGCGGGCGGGCAAGCAGGCCGCGCAGCAGCGGCGCAATCTCTTCCGGCCGTGCCGGCCGTGCCGGCAGCGCGGCGCTGGCAAAGACCTTCGCCGGAGCGGCGGCCAAGTGAGCGTCCGCCGTGCGTGCAAGGCGGATCATGCGATCATAAGAGTCGCGTGCGGTCTCGCCGAAGGTGAAGACGCCATGGTGCAGCAGGATCATGCCCTCGCAATCCGGCTGTGCCTCGAAGACCTCGGCGGCTTTCCGCGCCAGCGCGAAGCCCGGCATAATGTAGGGCACGAGCACGACGCCACTACCGAAGACCTCGCGGCAGAGCGCCGCCCCGTCTGGCTGGTCGGTCAGCGCCAGCACGGCATTGGCGTGGGTGTGGTCGATATAGCGGTGCGGCAGGAAGGCGTGCAGCAGGGTCTCAACCGATGGCGAAGGGGCTGAGGGGGCGAGCAGGGCGGAGCGGTGTGCAGCCACCATGTCTTCGTCGGACAGTGCCTCGCGGCGCCGCAGCCGCCGGAGCGGTTCGAGCCGCACCGCCGGCAGGCCCGCCGGCTCGATCCGCGCCATGTCCCAGCCCGAACCTTTGACACAAAGCACCTCCACCTCGTCGCCAGCGAGGTCGGTCATGCGGGTCTTGAGCGAGCTGTTGCCGCCGCCATGCAGCACCAGGCGCGGCTCGCTGCCCAGAAGTCGGGTCGTGTAGACGCGGAGCGCCAGGTCCCGTCCGATACCCTCGGCCTCGTAGCGCCAGACCGCTGCCTCAGCTTCCTGGTCGGACCAGAGATTTTCCATGAGCCCCCGCATCATTGTGCCCGCCGCTCGCACGCGCTTATAGCCGCGAATAGCGCCCGGGGGCGACAGGTGATCCAATCCGGAGGGATTCCGGTCTAGTCTGGTGGCCATGCCATTCATGCCGATCCATGATGACAATGAGCGCACGCGCATTGAGACGCCGGTCGTCACCTGGGGTGCGATCCTCGTCTGCGCGGTGGTCTTCATGTGGCAAGCGGGGCTGCCGGAAGCGGAGGAATATCACAGGCTGCTGGCACTCGGCTTCGTGCCGGGGCGGTTGCTGGGCCCCCTGCAATTGCATCCCGACCTCGTGATCCTACCGGCGCCCCTCTCGCTGGTGACGACGCAGTTCCTGCACGGAGATTTCGCGCATCTGCTCGGCAACATGGCCTATCTCTACATCTTTGGCGACAATGTCGAAGACGCGATGGGCCATCTGCGCTTCGCGGTCTTTTTCCTGCTCTGTGGCATCCTCGCCGCGCTCGCGCATGGGTTGACAGAGCCTTCCTCAGCCGTGCCGCTGATCGGTGCGAGCGGGGCGATATCGGGCATCTTGGGAGCCTATCTGGTGCTGAAGCCGCGCGCGCGCATCCTGGTACTCCTGTTTGTCGCGCCACTCCGGCTGCCGGCCTGGATGTTGGTGGTGGGCTGGTTTGCCGTGCAATGCTTCTTTGGCCTCTCGACCTTCGGCACGGATGGGCCGGTCGCCTACTGGGCGCATATCGGCGGCTTTGCGGCCGGCATCGCGCTGCTGCCCCTCTTCAGGGGCGTTGCGCCACGCCGGGGCGGAGCCGGGTAAAGGCGAGTATGCCTGGGTCCGCCGCCACGGGGCCCGGCGCAGCAGCGACCAGCACCTCGCCGGCAATCGGCCCGAAATCGGCGCGGAAATGTACCGAGCTCTTGAGCGCGAGGATGCGGCAGTCCGCCGGCTCGATGCCGAGATGGCGGAACATCTCGCGGTCCGCTGCCTGCACCTTGCGGCTCGCCACTGCCACCTGCACGCCGCCCGGAAGCGCCAGCAGAGCCATGGGTCCGAGCTGCATCCGGTTGCCGCCATAGAACGGTCCTGTGCAGGTGAATGACCCGTCGCCAAGCCGGCGCACGATGGCATCGGTCTCGAAAGGGGCGTCACCTGGGACCTCGGAACGCCCGCCAAGCGCCAGTGCCAGCTTGGCACCATCGCCCGCCTCATGCGCCGCCGCCGCTGCCTGCGCGTCGATTAGCAGGCCCAGCACCGCACCTTGCGGGCGGGCGGCTGCGAGCGCGCGCAGCAGGCCGGTCGTGTCGCCATTGCCGCCGCCGCCCGGATTGTCGCAGCTGTCCGCGATGATGACCGGGCGGCCGGGCTGGGCCACCCTGTTGGCGTGCGCCACCGCCTCTTCAGGTTGCAGGAAGCCCGCGGCGAAGCGCCCGCGTGCCGCCAGCACTGCCTCCGCCAGGGCCGTTACCGCCGCCGCTGCGCTGCGCTCGTCATCCGCATAGGCAAGCGCGGCCGGGCCACAATCCGGCGTGTCGGCGAGCGGAAAGCCGCCCGCGAGCGACACGGAGCGCACGGCACCCCGCTCCCGTCCCTCGAGGCCTGCATAGAGGCTGGCAGCCGGTTCCACTAGCGTGCATTGCGCGGTCAGCGGGATCAGGAAAGGAATCTGCCGGAACCCCTTGGCAGGTCGCCCCTCGGCAAGAATGCGTTCCAGCAGGCGGGCGGTGCGCGCGCCGGTCGCGGCCATGTCGACATGCGGATAGGTGCGGAAGACGACCAGCGCGTCTGCCTGGTCCACCATGAGCGGCGAGACATTAGCATGCAGGTCGAGGCTTGCGACAAGGGGGATCCCGGGACCGATGACGGCGCGTGCGCGGCGCAGCAACTCACCTTCGCCGTCCTCCAGATGCTCGGCCACCATAGCGCCGTGAAGGTCAAGATAGACGGCGTCCACCGGCCCCACGTCTCGCAAGTCATCTATCATCATGCCGGCGATGCGTTCATAGGCCTCCCGCTCCACTTGCGCGGAGGGGCTGGCATTCGCCCAGACCAGCGGCACGAGGCTCTGCCCGGAGGCGCGCGCGGTTTCCACGAAGCCTGCCATCGGCAGGTTTATGCTGGCAGTATCGGCGAGGATGGCCTCGCCCCGGCAAAGCCCCGGCCAACTGTCGGTGCGCTGGAACATTTCGAAGCTTGCCTTTGTTGGCGCAAAGGTATTCGTCTCATGGTGAAATCCGCCGACCGCAATCCGCATGGGCCCCGCCTCCAGCTGCCGCCCGCGACGTTAACAGAAAGGCCGACCGCCGCCCATGCGCCTGCGCCGCCGTCTCATTCTGGGCCATCTGGCCGATCTCTACCGGCTTGCCCTGCCGGTCGTTGTGAGCCGTGCTGGTGTGCTGGCGATGACGGTCGCCGACACGGTAATCGTCGGGCGTTACTCCGCCA
This sequence comes from Alphaproteobacteria bacterium, assembly GCA_026710105.1. Lineage (GTDB taxonomy): Bacteria > Pseudomonadota > Alphaproteobacteria > Bin95 > Bin95 > Bin95. The sequence goes on along the minus strand of JAPORR010000135.1, from coordinate 23,843 downwards.
TCGAGCTGGGATATCTGTCACTCGGCGTCGCGGTGTATCTGCCGCTGCTATTGACCGTGATGGGGCTACTGACCGGCACCACGGTTGCAGCGGCGCAGGCTATGGGACGCGGCGAAGAGGCGGAGAGCGGTGCCGCCTGGCGCCGCGCCGTGCCGGTCGCGCTCGGATTCGGCGCCTTGGGCCTGGTGCTCGGGTCGTTCGGGCGCGAGATGCTGTTGCTCGCCGGGCAGGGCGAGGATGTGGCAGCGGGTGCGGGGCGCGTATTCTTCATCCTGGCGCTCGGCTATCCGGCGGGCTTCCTCTATTTCGCGACCGCTTTCTTCCTGGAAGGCATAAGGCATCCGCGTCCGGTTGCCTGGGCCATCATTACGGCCAATCTGGTCAACATCCCGGCGGACCTGCTGCTGGTCCATGGCCTGCTCGGCCTGCCGGCACTGGGTGCGGAGGGCTCCGCCTGGGCCACCACCGGCATGCGCTGGGGGCTCGCGGTCTTCCTGCTCACCTATGTCTGGTGGATGCCGGGCCACGAACGGTTCGCCATACGCGCCCGTGCCAGCTGGCACGGGCGGCGTTGGCGGGTGCAGCGCATGGTGGGTTATGCTGCCGCTGTCGCCATCGCCGTCGAGATGGGTGCCTTTACCGCCATCCACCTGTTCGCCGGCTGGCTCGGCACGGTTCCGCTCGCCGTCTTCACCATCGTGCTGAATGTGATCTCGGTCATCTTCATGATCGCGAATGGCGTCGGCATCGCCACCGGCGTGCGCATCGGCAATGCATATGGGCGCGGCGACCGCCAGCGTTGGATTGCGGCCGGCTGGATGGGGCTTGCAGCCACGATTTGCCTCATGGCTGCTGCCGGTGCACTCATGGCCGCATGCGCCCGACCTCTCGCCGCGATCTACTCGTCCGAGGCGGCTGTGCTTGCGGCCGCCATTCCGGTGCTGGTTCTGGCCGGGCTGCTGCCGGTCTTCGACGGTGGGCAGACGCTGATGTTGAACGCGCTGCGCGGCTGCTCCGACGCCTGGGTGCCGACAGCTTTGCAGGCTTTCGCCTTCATCGGCTGCATGGTGCCGCTGGCGCTCCTGTTGGCTTTCGAGCTCGAACGGGGCGTGGCCGGGCTGTTCGAGGCGGTAGTGCTTTCGACGGCGGTCTCGCTAGGGCTTCTGTGTGCACGCTTCGTCATGCTATCGCGGCGGGCATGACGCATCCGGTGCGCAAGATCGTTTCGGGCGGGCAGACCGGTGTGGACCGGGCCGGACTCGACGCTGCCTTGGCGCTGGGCCTCGCTGTTGGCGGCTGGTGCCCGCGCGGTCGGCGCGCCGAGGATGGCGTGATTCCTGCCTGTTACCCCCTCAAGGAGACGGCAAGCAAAGACTACCGCGTGCGAACAAGGCTCAATGTTCGCGACAGCGATGCAACGCTGATCCTCTGCCAGGGATCGCTTGCCGGCGGCACGCGCCTCACTGCTGCCATTGCGCGGCGGATGGAGCGACCACTGTGCATCGCCGACCTTTCGCGCCGGACGCAGGCACCCGCTGCTTGGCTCCGGCACCACAATGTTCGCCGGCTCAATATCGCCGGACCGCGCGAGAGCCAGGCGCCTGGCATCGGCGCAGAGGCACGGCGTTTCCTCATGCGCCTTCTCATCCCGTGACCGGGGAGGAAGCGTTCGGTGGCAGCGGCCTCTCGACGCTGAGACGGGCATTAATCCTCGCTGCCGTAACGCTCGCGACCACGCTTTATGGCACCACCGTGCTCGTCGTCTCGACCGTGCTGCCGCAGATGCAAGGCTCGCTCTCGGCGACGCAGGACCAGATCTCTTGGGCGATGACCTTCAATATCGTCGCGACAGCCATCGTGACGCCGATGACAGGATGGCTGACGGGCCGGTTCGGCCGGCGCGCAGTGATGCTGTGGGGCATGGCGGTTTTTGGCGCGGCGACGCTCGGCTGTGGCTTCGCGGCATCGCTGGAATCGCTCGTGCTCTTACGCGTCATCCAGGGTGCGGCGGGCGCGCCGCTCACGCCACTCGCCCAGGCCATCATCCAGGACACCTATCCCCGCTCCCAGCACGGCACCGCGATGGCGGCGTTCGGCATGGGTGTCGTCGTTGGGCCCGTTATCGGCCCGGTACTGGGCGGCTATCTCACCGAGGTCTACAACTGGCGTTGGGCTTTCTTCATGGTGGTGCCGGTGGCGGGCGCGAGCTGGGTCGCCATGTGGCTGGTGCTGACTGATGGCGGCCGGCAGCGCGGATTACGCCTCGACTGGACCGGCTTTCTCGCGCTCTCCCTCGCCGTCGTCTGCTTCCAGCTGATGATGGACCGCGGCGAACGCCGCGACTGGTTCGACTCGACAGAAATCCTGCTGGTAGCCGGCCTTGCCGGCATCGGGCTTTATATTTTCCTCGCCCACAGCCTGACGAGCCGACGGCCTTTCCTCAACCTGAATCTGCTGCTGGACCGCAACTACACGCTCGGGCTCTGCATTGTCTGCATATACGGCATGCTGAACTTCACCCCGATGGTGATGCTACCGCCCATGCTGCAGGATCTGGCAGGCTTCCCCAATGCCGTGGTCGGCCAACTGGTCGCCGCACGAGGTGTGGGGGCGATCCTAGGCTTTTTCCTCGCCATGTATATCGGCAAGCTTGACCCGCGCATCGGCATGACAGTGGGTTTCGCCATTATGGCGGCCTCCGGCTGGACCATGATGCAGTTCGACGCCAATGCCACTTGGCTTGATGTAGCCGTGGTCTCCTGGATGCAAGGCATATCGGTCGGCATCACCTGGGTGCCGCTTACAGTCGCGACTTTCTCCACTCTCGACCCACGCTACCTGGCGGAGACCTCCTCCGTCTATCACCTGATGCGCAATCTGGGCTCCAGCTTCTTCATTTCGGTCAGTGTGACGGTGCTGCTGCGTACGGGTGGCGTGAATTATGGGCGGCTCACCGAATTCGTCACCCCCTATAACGAGGCGCTGGCGGCGATCGACACTGGCACGGCGTCCGGCCTCGCCGCGCTCAGCAGCCAGATCGGCCAGCAGGCTGCCATGATCGGCTACATCAACGCCTTCACGGCCTACACCGTCGTCTCACTTGCCGCGCTGCCGCTGGTGCTGCTGATGCGCATCGGGCGTTGACCGGCCGCAGCTGGCCTGTGCTGGGATGGTCAATACCATAGCGAACCCACGCCTCCCGCAGCGGCTTCCCTCTTTCCCCTTGGCAGCCGGCATGCGAGAATTGGGGCTTATGTATGACTGACGGCAAGGGGAGACGACAGGATGGCGCGCCGGAAGTTCTGGGGGTGGGGCAAGGTCGGCGAGGGGTTCACCGACGAAGAGATGAAGCCTTTCGAGGCCGATTATGCTGCGGTGTTCGGAGTTGACGGCTTCGAGGTCCGGCCTTTTCCGACCGTGGACGAGATTGAGCTCGCCCCGTCGCGCCTGACGCCTCCGGCTTCGCTCGCTCCAGTCTGCACCGACGACAAGTGGGAGCGTCTGGTGCATACCTTCGGGCGGTCATTCCACGAGCAGGTTCGCATCATGGACCGCGACTTCGCCGGCGCACCCGACCTTGTGGCCTGCCCGCGGGACGAGGGCGAGGTTGTCGCCTTGCTGGACTGGTGTGCGGAGGTGAGCGCGGCGGCCATTCCCTTCGGCGGGGGCTCCTCCGTGGTGGGCGGGGTGCATCCCGATGTTGGTGGTAGCTTCAGGGGTGCAGTTTCTATCGATATGGGCGCGATGGACCGGGTACTGGAAATCGACCGCGTGTCGCGTGCCGCTCGCATCCAAGCGGGGGTGTATGGGCCGCATCTGGAGGACCAGCTCCGACCGCATGGCCTGACGCTACGCTACTACCCGCAGAGTTTCGAGTATTCGACGCTCGGCGGCTGGCTCGCGACGCGCGGCGGTGGCCATTATGCTACTATGCTGACCCATATCGACGACATGACCGAGAGCGTCCGAGCCGTGACGCCGGCGGGCGTTCATGACAGCTTTCGCCTTCCAGGCTCGGGGGCAGGCCCCAGCCCCGACCGGCTGTTCCTCGGCTCCGAGGGTGCGCTCGGCATCATCACAGAAGCCTGGATGCGCCTGCAAGACCGACCGGGCTTCCGCATCGGCCACGCGGTCGAATTCACCCGTTTCATGGATGGTGTGGAGGCCGTGCGCGCCATTTCGCAGGCCGGGTTGTATCCGGCCAATCTGCGTCTGCTTGACCATAACGAAGTGCGCTGGTCAGGTGCGGGAGACGGCACGGCTGCCGTGCTCGTGCTGGGCTTCGAGAGCGCCGACCATGCGCTTGACGCCTGGGTGGCGCGCGCGCTCGAATGCTGCCGGGACCATGGTGGCCGTCTGCCAGAAGAACCGAGCGCTGCCGGGGATAGCAAGGATGGCGGTGCGGCCGCGCGTTGGCGCAACGCCTTTATCAAGGGCGGACATATGCGCGAAATGCTGACCGCACGCGCCATTATCCGCGAGACCTTCGAAACTGCGATCACCTGGGAGCGGTTCGAGGCGTTCCATCGCGATGTGGCGGGCGCGGCGGCGCGCGCGCTGGAGGAGGCGACGGGGCAGCCAGGAATTGTCGCCTGCCGTTTCACCCATGTCTATCCGGACGGGCCGGCCCCTTATTTCACTTTTATCGGCCTTGGCGAGCAGGGAAGGCTTGGCGCACAATACGACGCGGTCAAGAACGCGGTGTCGGACGCTATCATCGACGCTGGCGGTACCATCACCCATCATCATGCCGTTGGGCGAGACCACATGCCCTGGTATGCACGCCAGCGCTCTGAGATCTTTGCCGCCGCGCTCAAGGGTGCCAAGGCCGCGCTCGACCCCGTCGGCATCATGAACCCCGGTGTGTTGATCCCCGCGCCATAGGTTGAACCCGCCTGTCGGCTGTCCCGGACGGGGGGCGTTTCGCGCCTTGTCACGAGCTCGCGCACATGATCTTTCGCAGCCTCTTTCAGCATGTATTGCCGATTGAGGTTCGGGAGGAAAGCGCGAACTGGTTCGCGGGTGCGTTGCTCCTGCCAGCGTTGTGGGATCAGCTCGGTCGAAAGGGCCTCTTGAACGCCTATCGATCGACCCAAGACCTACAAAGCCTTGCGAGCCACTTCGGGGTCAGCGTGGTCATGCTGAATTGGCGACTCCGAATGACCGGTGTCGCTACCCAGGCGCGAAGAGCTCGCAATTGGTCACGATGAACCGCCACGAGCTTCTTCATTGAGTGACGGGCGCCACCGGCCGTCGCTTGGTAACGCGGCGGGACCCTCCGTCACATCAAGGCGCGCGGCATTCTCCAGCGCGAAGTTGAACGCTTGTCCCATACTGAAATTGCGATCTATGCCTTTTTATATGGTATAATACCATCTAAATGTGACCGTCATAAAGCTCAGGCTTGCATGTATTTTGAACTGACTCTATTTTGATGGCTATGAACCGCCAAAGAGCACCACGCCTGAAACCGCTCCTAGATGCCGTCCCTCCCGGCTTCATGGTGGACACACCATGGCTGAGGGCCCAGGGGATCGACCCGAAGTCGATCCACGACTATGTCGCCCGCGGATGGCTCGAACGCGTCGTCCGCGGCGTGTACCGCCGGCCGCTACCCGACGGCGCGCAGGCCGGCTACGAGGAGTCCTGGGCGGTCCCGCTTCTCTCCCTGCAACGGCTCATGAAGTACGCCGCCCATCTCGGCGGAGAGAGCGCCCTCGACATAGCCGACTACGCCCATTACCTGAAACTCGGAGGAAGATCGCGCGTTCACTTCTATGGCGAGGTGCCGTCCTGGCTGAAGCGGCTGCCCATGCAGACCGAGATCGTCGTGCGCCGGCGCTCGCTATTCGGCGACGACCCCCTCGGTATCGACGATGCCAATCTTGACGCCGCGGGAAACCAGCCGACGGTGGAGGTGTGGCGCTGGCCCATCAGGGCATCGTCACCGGAGCGCGCCATCCTCGAGGCCCTCGACGAGCTGCCGCGGAATGCGAGCTTCGATAACCTCGACAAGGTCTTCGAGGGGCTGGTGTCGCTCCGACCCAGGCGGCTCACGGCACTCCTGGCGGCGTGCCGCAGCGTGAAGGTGCGACGGCTGTTCTTTGTTTTTGCCGACAAGCACCGGCACGCATGGCGCAAGCACCTGAACACCTCAGAGATCGATTTCGGGACTGGGCCGCGGGCCCTGGTAGAGGGCGGCAGATTTCATCCGACCTACCGCATCTACGTGCCCGAAGCGTTCCTGCCCGGGACACCGCAAGCGGCGGACGGCGATGCTTGACCGATACGTGGCGCAGGTTCGCCTGCTTCTGGGCACGATGCCGGATATCGCCAGCCAGACCGTGTTCGCGCTCAAAGGCGGCACCGCCATCAACCTGTTCTACAGGGACATGCCGAGGCTGTCCGTCGATATTGATCTGACCTACCTGCCGGTGGCAGACCGCCAGTCTTCGTTGCGAGCACGACATAGACGATGCGCAGCATCTTGTGGGCGACGATGGCGCGCTTGTATCCGCGCGGCCAGCGCGCGGTGATGGGCCTCGAACTGGCAGCCTTTGGTTCGGGCCGTGTGCGCACTCGACGAGGGTAGCCCGCAAGGTTTTGGCGCCCATGCGGGCGTTGCGGCGCTTGCCGCCGCTCTCATTGTTGCCGGGACAGAGCCCGGCCCAGGCGGCGAAGTGCTGCTCGGAGGCGAAGGCTTCGATATCGGGTCCGATCAGGATGGGCGGCGATGCGGTCGATGCCGGGTGGTCAGCAGGCGGAGCTGCTCCTCCCACGGTGTCATCTGCTCGTCGATCTTCGCGGTGTAGGCGGCGATACGCGCCTCAAGCGCGTCATGCTCGTCCAGCAGATCGTTGAGCATGAAGCGGTCGTTGTCGCTCAGGGTGAGCGCCTCGCCCCTCCAGCTTGTTCGCGACATGTCTGGTGAGCGAGGATGACCTCCCGCTCGGTGTTCCGTTTCGAGGACGGCGAGGCCGTGGACCTGATCGACTACCACTGACACGAGAGCGATGACCATGAACGACATTGCGAGCGACCGCGTCGGCCCGATGCTGAATCCGCCGCACCTGGGTGAACTGATCCGCGAGAGCATGGACGATGTGGGCTGGAACGTGACCGAGACGGCGGCGCGTCTCGGCTGCGAGCGCGGAACGCTGTCGCGCCTGCTGAACGGCAAGGCGGGGGTGTCTGCGAACATGGCGCTGGAGGATATCGGCTGGGGCACTGCCGAGCACTGGATGCGGATGCAGGCCGCTTACGAGCTTGCACAGGCGCGCCGCGACCGGACCACCGCCGAACGGCGCTTGCGTGCGCTGCACGCATGATCAAGGCTTGCGCCAGCACTACCAAGCGGGGCACTGCCTTACCTGCTGCCGGTCGGCCGCTACAAGGCGCATGCCGCCAGAACTATAGTTCAACAAGTGCCAACCATAGAGTTTCTGGTCAAGAGCGACACGAGTAGCCAGAAAACCTAAAAACGATTTCGACGCTAGAAGAGGCGCCCCGCGACCTCGATGCTGCCTAGGACTATCACTGCCGCCAACGCGAGCGCGAGCAGCGCGCGCCGGTCGGGGACGAGGTGGGGCGGCGTCTGCCCCGCTGCAAGCTGCGCGCGTCCGGTCAGCATGGCGCGGGTGAGGTTCTCGCGCTTGTAGAAAAGGTGGAACAGCACGGCGGTGATATGCAGGCCGACAAGGATAAGCAGGCCATCGACCACCATGACATGAAGCTCCGCTGCCTCCCGCGCGGCGTCATAGCTGGCGAGGAAGCTAAGCGGGCCTTCATTGAGGCCATCCACATCGACTGCGAAGAGCCCCAGGCTTGCCTGCACCGCCAGGACGAGCAGCATGGCGACTACGGACAGCCCCCCGACCGGGTTGTGCCCCATGCGCCCGTCCGGTGCGCGGCGCAGCATGGTCGGCAGGTAGGCCGTAATCTCCCACGCCGGGCGGACGAAGGCGCGGAAGCGGGACGGGGCACTGCCCATGAAGCCCCACAAGATCCGTGCGACGATCAGCACGAGCAGCGCTTGTCCGGCCGGAATGTGGATATCGAAGCGATTATTACGCCCACTGAGGTAGCAGACGACGACCAACACGACGAGGATCCAATGGAAGATCCGCGTCGGACGGTCCCAGACAAGCGCTTCCTTCGGCTCTTGCCCGTTTTCCGCCACAGCACCCGCTCCCGGAACCGGACTGCCGCGCTACGAACTGACCGCACCGCAGGTGATGCAAGCACCGTCGACCGTCAGGTCCATAGTGATCTGGGTTTTCATGGAACTCTCCCGCACGATGCGGGCCGACTTGTACCACCCTCAGAAGGGCCAGCGCGAGCTTCAAATGCCCGGTGCGTCTATTCGGGTTGCCTGGGCTGCGCCTCCGGTGTGTCTTCCCGGTCGAGGCCAAGCGCTTCGTAGGCCGGCGCAAGCCACGGCCATTGCGTCTGGATGGCATGGCGTGCTTCATAGGCGACGATGCACAGGGCGAGTGCGACAAGGCTCAGCACCCAAATCCGGAGCGACGGCCCGCGGGACCGGACCACCTGCTCCGCTGGTACCGGAAGCTGGGGCTGCCTAGGCTCTCCATTAGCTTCCGCATGGTCGGCCGGGGGTTCATCGTGGAGGACTTCGACGACATATCCTGGCGGCTCCGCGCGCCAGACATGATGGCACTTGCTGCACCGGACCCGCCGCCCCGTTGCACCCAACGCCTCGACCTCAATGCGATATCGTGCCATACAGTTCGGGCAAACAAGAATCATGCAGGCACCTTCGAATCCCCTGCGCCGGGGACAATCTGTATAGGCTGTCGGGCCGCTTGAATCAAGGTAATCGCAATGTGCCCATTGGCAAAGGTCGGATTCCCGGCAGGAGCGTCTACCGTCGGCATTCGGCGGTTCTGACCGGGCAGTGAACCGGCCTTGATGACGCGCATCGTCGTCCTCCTGCTTTTGCTCGCCGCGCTCTGGGCGGGCGGGCTGTTGCGTTTCGCGACAACGCTGCCGACGGAGCCCGAGGCGGCCGGCAGGAGGACTGATGCCATCGTGGTACTGACCGGTGGCGGCGAGCGTATCGCTGAAGGCGTGCGCCTCCTTGGCGAGGGCTGGGCGCCGGCGCTGTTCGTCTCCGGTGTCGGCGCTGGCGTCACAGCCGTGCAGCTTCTGGAGCTGGCGGGACGCACCGCGGACAGCCCTCTCGCCTGCTGTATCGAACTCGGGCGCGCTGCACAGGATACTGTCGGCAACGCCGCCGAAGTTGCCGCCTGGGCGGCGGCGCGGAACGTACGCAGTCTGCGCATCGTGACCGCCGCCTACCACCTGCCGCGTGCGCTTCACCTGCTACGCCGCGCCCTTCCAGACATTGAGATGCTGGCGCATCCTGTCGTCCCGGAAACGCTCAAGCTGGACGGATGGTGGCGATGGCCGGGAACGCGGGAGGTTCTGTTGCGCGCCTACCACAAATACATGCTGGCGATGGTTCTGGGTCGCATCGCTGACTGGTATGGCACGTTGGGGAAAGACGGATGAGGGTACTCCGCTCGGCGCTCTTCGCGGCGGGTTTCGTGGCAGCCACCGCCTTGCTCGTCGTGTTGCTGTCGCCGGCTCTGTTCGGCCCGCCCCGGGCCGCGCGTCGGGCGGGTGCCGTCTGGGGGCATGCCACGATTTTCCTGCTGCGGATTCTTGCAGGCATCCGGCATGAAATTCACGGCCCCCTACCGCCGTCCGGCTGCATTGTGGCCGCCAAGCATCAATCCGCCTGGGAGACGCTTGCATTGGCAGCGCTGCTGCCCGACCCGGTTTATGTGGTCAAGCAGGAGCTGCTCTCTATCCCCGGCATCGGCTTGTATCTCCGCCGCGCTGGGCAGATCGCGGTGGATCGCCAAGGTGGGGCCTCAGCCCTTCGCCGCATGGTGCAGGAGGCGAAGGCTGCACTCGAGACAGGTGCGCAAGTCGTGGTGTTCCCGGAAGGCACTCGCGTCGCGCCGGGTGAGCGCCACCCTTACCACCCGGGCATCGCCGCGCTCTACCGCGAGACGGGCGCCGTCGTCGCGCCGGCCGCGCTCAACTCCGGGCGCCACTGGAGCCGGCGTGGTTTCCGCATGAGCCCTGGCAGGATCCGGCTCGAATTCCTGGAGCTGATCCCGCCGGGCATGGACCGCCGCGCCTTCATGGCCTGCCTGGAGGAACGGATCGAAGAGGCATGCCAGGATATGGAAGTGGGGGGCGGGGTGCATGACGGCGGGCGCTGGGGTAAGGTCGTGCCATGACAGCACAAACACGCCTGCCCGCCGCTTTCATGCGCGGCGGCACCTCCAACGCCCTCGTCTTCCATGTGCAGGACCTGCCAGCCGATCAGACGGCCTGGCCGGCGCTTTTCTGCGCGGCCATGGGCAGCCCAGATCCCAACGGCCGCCAGCTCGACGGCATGGGCGGCGGTATCTCCTCGCTCTCCAAGGTTTGCGTTATTGGCCCGCCCACCCGGCCGGATGCTGATATCGACTACACTTTCTTCCAGATCGCCATAGATCGCGCAGAGGCCGACATGTCCAGCAATTGCGGCAACATGTCATCCGCGATGGGGCCGTTTGCGGTGGATGAAGGGTTAGTGCGCGTCGGCGATGGCGAAGCGGTTGTGCGCATCCACAACACCAATACCGCGCGGATAATCCATGCCCGTTTCGCGGTAGAGGACGGGCGCGCGGTCGTTAATGGCAATTTCTCCTTGCCGGGGGTCGCTGGCGCCGGAGCCCCGGTGCGGCTCGACTTTCTGGAGCCGGGTGGCGCCAGCACCGGCAGCCTGTTGCCCACGGGCCGGCCGGTGGATCGGATCGCCATTCCCGGCCTTGGTCCCCTGGATGTCTCGATTGTCGATGCTGCCAATCTTTGCTGTTTCGTCCGTGCGGGAGATATTGGCCTCACGGGCGTCGAAATGCCTGCCCTGCTCGACGCTGATGCCGGTGCGCTCGCAAGGCTGGATGCGGTGCGCCAAGCCGCGGGACAGGCCGCCGGTCTCGACCCGGTTCCGGACAGCGTCCCCAAGGTCGGCGTGGTTGCGCCTCCTACCGCCTTCGAAACGCTCTCCGGCGCGTGCCTCGAGGCGGTGGACATGGATATCGTGGCCCGGATGATCTCCGCCGGGCGCCCCCACCGCGCCGTGCAGCTGACGGCCGCGCTTTGCCTCAGCGTCGCGGCCCGCTTGGAAGGCACGCTGGTGCAGGAGGCAAGCCGTGCAGGTGACAGCGGCGATATCCGCATCGGCCATCCTTCCGGCCTTGCGGTCGTCGCAGCCGAAGTCTCTGGCGGTGGCGCCGGAGTCCATGCTGAACGTGCCGTTGTTTATCGCACGGCCCGCCGGCTGATGGACGGCTTCGTCTATGCCCCTGGACGGTAGCCGGAGGCGTGGGGCTCAACTCGACCGGACTTCGGCGAGGGAGGCGGGGGTATCGATATCGCAGAGCACACCAGCATCCGGCATCGGCACTTCCACCAGCAGATTTCCGTTGGCGCCGATCAGATGCCTGGCGCCGACATCACCGGAGACGTGGCGCAGATCTGCAAACAGATCCCGTCCCCACAGCACGGGATTGCCGCGCTTGCCGTTGAAGGTCGGAACACAGATCGACCGACCCTCCAGTGGGTTGAAGGCTGCAATAAGCCGGTCGATATGGGCGGCAGATACGAACGGCATGTCTCCCAGCAGCACCACGGCGCCGTCGACATCCTCGGGCAGAGCAGCGATACCCGCCCTGAGCGAGGTGGACAGACCGTTCGCGTAATCTGGATTGTGAACTGTCGGGGCGGCCACCGCTGCCTCGATACGCTCTCGCTCATGCCCCGTCACCACCAGCACCGAGGCTGCCTGCGAAGCGCGGGCGGCCTCCAGGGCACGATCAAGCATGGCCGCGCCATTTACTTCCGCCAGCAGTTTGTTCGCCGCCCCCATCCGCCGAGACTGGCCGGCGGCTAGCACCACGGCTGCAATGCGCGGCAAGCGCGCCGGCTCCCCCGCAGCTCGGCCTCGTAGGCGAGGTTGCGGTCGATCGGGGATGTCGATCAGAAGACCGCCCACACCCATCGACATGATGTCCCGCCGCCCGACCTCAAAGCCTGCGGCGAGACGCTGGAGCACCCAGTCGAAGCCATTGGGTTTGGGCGAACGGGCGCAACCTGGCAGTCCGACAACCGGTGCGGTGCCGACCCGTCCGACCAGCAGCAAATTGCCTGGATCGACTGGCATGCCGAAATGCTCGACCGTACCGCCCGCCGCCTCAATAGCGGCCGGCAAGACATCACGCCGATCCACGATGGCGGAGGCGCCAGCGATCAGCAGTATATCTGGCCTCTGCCGCAGGCTGGCCGCGATCGCCCGCGTCAGCGCCGTCTTCTCATGTGCAGAGCGGCGGTCGCTGATCAATTCCCCGTCCAGCGCCTCAATACGCTGACGGGTGATCGCTACCGTCTTGTCGAGCACACTCGGCTTGAGGCCGGGCAATTCGGTCTGGATGAGCGCTACGCGCTTTGGCCTGAGCGGGTGCAGCGCCAGCAGCGGCCCCTCGATCCGCCGGATCGTCTCTTCGGGCGCGGCGAAGGGGATGATCTTCACCGTTGCCACCATCTGCCGGTGTTCGACCAGGCTATAGGGTGGCAGCGTTGCCAGCGTTATGCTCTCGTCGAGCAGGTTCAAGCGGTCCACTTGTCCCGCCTCGACTGTCAGCACGCCCCGTGCCGCCGCGAAGAGATTGACGCGCCCTGTGAAGGGCGCCGCGACCTCCAGCCCGTCCCCGGCCACCGCTGCCGCGACGGCGGCCGCCGCGTCATCTTCTTCCATATCGCCCGGTTCGAAGCGAGCGGCCGTCACCTCCTCCACCCCTGCTTCTGCAAGCAAGGCTAGGTCCGCTGCCGACAACAGACGTCCCTTGCGGAAGACCGCCCGTTCCACTCGGATCGAATGGGCCAGCAGTGCGCCTTCCGCTTTACCAAGCGGCATCGGCCCGAATTTCATCGATAGAGCGCCTCTGTCATTTGTGCCGCGATGGCGAGTGCGATCTCGGCAGGTGCTCGGCCGCCGAGATCGAGGCCGATGGGCGCATGGATGCGGCTGATCGCGGCCTCGTCAAAGCCGGCTCCGGCTAGACGCTCGGCCCGTTTCTCATGCGTGCGCCGACTGCCGAGCGCGCCGATATAGAACGCCTCCGAGCGGAGCGCGACATGCAGCGCTGGGTCATCCAGCTTCGGGTCGTGGGTAAGCGTCACCACGGCTGTGCGCCCGTCCACGTCGAGCGTCTCCAGAGCATCATCCGGCCATTCGTCCGAGATAGTCACACCAGGGAAGCGCGCGGCAGTTGCAAACGCGCTGCGCGGATCGACAAGTGTGACATCGTAGCCGAGGCTCTCCGCCATCCGGATGAGGGGTTGCGAGATATGCACGGCGCCTACGACGACCAGCCGGAGTGGTGGATTGAACGCCTGCACGAACCAACGTGCGCCTTCATGCTCGAAATCATAGCTGCGATTCTGCTTCAGTGCGGCGCGCGCTAATTCGAGTACAGTCTCCGGCAACGGTCCGTCGCCGTCCTCTACGACGGCGTCCACGCTGCCGTCGAGCGCCATGACACGTGCGACCGACTGCCGGCCTGCGCGCGCGGCTCGTAGCCGGGCCAGCGTCTCCGTCTTCATATCAACTTCTCGACGAACACCTCGATCGACCCGCCACAGGCCAGCCCAACGTCCCAGGCTTCCTCGTCGCTCACGCCGAAATTGAGCAAGCGCGGTTCGCCGTCCTCAATGGTGCGGCGGGCTTCCATCACGACCGCGCCCTCAATGCAGCCGCCCGAGACCGAGCCCTCGAATGCGCCGGTATCGTTCACCACAAGCTGGCTGCCGATCGCGCGTGGCGAGGAGCCCCAGGTCTTCACCACAGTGGCGAGCGCAACGCCTTTCCCTGCCTCCGCCCAGGCGGCCGCCCGCTCTAGGATCGCACCCGCTTCGCCTACAGCCGCGTCAGCCATTGTTTTACTCCCTCCTGCCGACGGATCGGCTCGCGCCTGAGTGCTGCGGCCAGATCCTCGAGACTATCCAGATTGTGCGCCGGGCGGAATTCGTCAACATACGGCATCAGTGCCGCTGCGCCGCGCGCGCGCGGTTCATAGGCATCGTAGCGCAGCAGCGGGTTGAGCCAGACCAACCGTCGGCAGGACTTGTGCAACCGCTCGATCTCATTTGCCAATCCTTTGCCCGAACCGCGGTCGAGCCCGTCGCTGATGAGCAGCACCACGGCGCCTTGCCCCAGCACGCGGCGCGACCAAAGCCGGTTAAAAGTCCTGAGCGAGGCGCCGATGCGGGTGCCGCCGGACCAGTCCTCCACCTTGTCAGCCACGACCGCCAGCGCCGCATCGACATCCTTCTGCTGAAGCTGGCGGGTGACATTGGTGAGCCGTGTGCCGAACAGGAAGCAATGCACCCGGTGGTGGTCATTCGTGACGGCATGCATGAAGTGCAGCAGCATCCGCGAATAGCGCGCCATGGAGCCGGAAATGTCGCAAATCACCACGAGTGGTGGCGGGCGGCGTCGGCGCCGGCTCCGCTTGAGGGTCACGAAATCGCCGCCGGTGCGCATCGCGCCCCTAAGCGTCGCACGCAGATCCGGGCGCCGTCCCCTCGGATGTAGCTGGAAGCGTCGCGCAGGCACAGGCCGGAGCGGTAAGCGCATCTTCGCCATGGCACTCTTCGCCGCTTCCTGCTCGGCGAGCGACATGGTCTCGAAATCCATCCTGTGCAGCACTTCCCGATCCGACCAAGTAAGCGCTGCGTGGATTTCTGACTGTTTATCGTCCTCCCGTTCGTGAAGCCCTGTTTCCTGCGGCGTCAGCGCTTCTGCCAGACGGCGCGCCAATGGCTCGGACTCTGGCGGCCCGGTATCGATGCTGGAGACTGGAATGACCATTGACATCATCCGCTCCAGCAGGCGCGGATTGCGCCAGAAAATATGGAATGCTTGATCGAACAGATCCTGTTGGCCGCGTCGGTTCACCAGTGCGGCATGCAGCGCCCAGTAGAATTGTGCCCGGTCGGCGACATCGACAGCCGCCGCCGCTTCGATGGCCTTCAGCACCTGGTCCGAGCCGATCGGCAGCCCGGCAGTGCGTAGCACCCGGCCGAAATGCAAGATGTTCTCGGACAGCCGCCCCTCGGTCATACCACCCCTGCGGCCGCGAGTTCGGCCCGCACCTCACCCAGTATGCGCTCGGCCTCGCTGTCCTGCAGGCGCGCAATGTCGTCCTGGTATTTCAGCAATACACCGAGCGTGTCGTTCACCGTGGACGGGTCGAGGGCCACGGCATCGAGCTGCATCAGCGCATGCACCCAGTCGATAGTCTCGGCAATCCCTGGTAGCTTGAAGAGATCGAGGGCGCGCATCTTCTGCACATAGGCGACCACTTGGCGCGACAAGACCTCGGGAGCCGTCGGCGCTTTGCGGCGCAATATGTCGAGTTCTCGCCCTGCATCCGGATAGCCGACCCAGTGGTAGAAGCAGCGCCGCTTGAGCGCATCGTGGATTTCGCGGGTGCGGTTAGACGTGATGACAACGGCCGGAGGGGCTGCCGTAGTGATGGGCCCGATCTCCGGCACTGTTATCTGGAAGTCGGACAGCACCTCCAGAAGATAGGCTTCGAAAGGTTCATCGGTGCGGTCGAGTTCATCGATCAGCAGCACGGGCGGTGTGCCTTCCGCACTTCGCAGGGCCTGCAGCAGGGGCCGTTCAATCAGGAATTCCGGCCCGAAAAGGTCCCGCCCGAGGCGCTCGCGGTCTGCCTGACCGGAAGCCTCTGCCAGCCTAATCTCGATCATCTGGCGTGCATAGTTCCACTCATAGACGGCTGAGGCCACATCAAGGCCTTCATAGCATTGCAAGCGGATGAGCCGGCGGCCAAGCGTCTGCGCCAACACCTTGGCGATCTCCGTCTTGCCGACGCCGGCTTCTCCTTCGAGGAAAAGCGGCCTACCGAGCTTCAGCGACAGGAAGACCGCCGTTGCGAGTGCGGTATCCGACACATAGTCGCCGGCTTCCAAGAGTTCGTCGGTCTCGGCGACCGACTGGGGCAGGGCCCTTCCGGTTTGCATGAGGCAGCAGTTCCATCAGTGGCGAAAATGGCGCATCCCAGTGAATACCATGGCGAGGCCCCGCTCGTCGGCCGCCCGGATCACCTCCTCGTCGCGCATGGAGCCGCCTGGCTGCACGACGGCGGTGGCCCCCGCCTCGGCAGCCGCCAACAACCCGTCGGCAAAGGGAAAGAACGCATCGGAGGCCACGACGGAGCCAATGGTGGCAGGCCGTCCACCCCCGGCTGCATCCTCGGCCTTGCGCGCGGCGATGCGAGCGCTGTCCACTCGGCTCATCTGTCCTGCCCCCACGCCCACAGTAGCCCCACCCTTCACATAGACGATGGCATTGGACTTCACATGCTTGCAGACCGTAAATGCAATCCTGAGGTCGGCGAGTTCTGCTTCACTTGGCGCGCGCTCGGTGACGGTCCGGAATTCGCCTGGCTGACCATTGTCCCGGCCTTGAATCAAGAACCCCCCGGCGAGCGAACGGAAGGTCGTGGCTGGTGCGAGTGGATCTGGCATGGCCCCGGTCAACAGCAGGCGGAGATTGGGTCTGCTGGCAAGCCACGCAAGGGCGGCTTCGTCTGCTCTGGGCGCAATCACGACTTCGAGGAAGAGGCGGCTCAACTGCTCCGCCAGCGCGTCGTCGAGCGGGCGATTGACGGCGACGATGCCACCGAAGGCGCTGATAGGATCACAGGCAAGCGCCCGGTTCCAGGCCTCGACAAGATCATCAGAAACGGCCACACCACAGGGGTTGGCATGCTTGACGATGATAACCGCCGGTCGCTCGAACTCGCTCGCGAGTTCGAAGGCGGCGTCCACATCGTTCAGGTTGTTGTAGCTGAGCGCTTTCCCCTGTATCTGCTCGGCGGTCGCCACGCCCGGGCGGCCGCTGCTATCGGTGTAGAACGCGGCGGACTGGTGAGGGTTCTCACCATAGCGCAGCGTCTGCCGGTGCACGCCAGAGAGTGAAATGCGCGGTGGGAAAGCATCGCCCGTCTTCCCGGCGAACCAGTT
This sequence comes from Alphaproteobacteria bacterium, assembly GCA_026710105.1. Classification (GTDB taxonomy): domain Bacteria; phylum Pseudomonadota; class Alphaproteobacteria; order Bin95; family Bin95; genus Bin95. The sequence continues at coordinate 6,713 of JAPORR010000135.1, read as the reverse complement.
GGAAACGGCAGCGTCATAGGCTGCGGTATGGCTATAGGCTTCGGCTGCGAGCCGGCGGCGGAGCGAAAGCGAGGTTGTGCCGTCCGCTTCGAGTTCGGCGCGGATGTCGTCCAGATGCTCTGGAACCGTGGCGACGGTGACGAAATGGTGGTTCTTGGCACCGGCACGAATCAGTGCCGGTCCGCCTATGTCGATAGTCTCGATGCAGGCAGCGTCGTCCGCGCCCGCCGCGACCGTTTCCGCAAAGGGATAGAGGTTGACCACGAGCAGGTCTATTGGCCAGATGTCATGCACCTTCATGGCCTCAACATGGGAAGGGTCGTCGCGGCACCCAAGCAGTCCGCCATGAATCGCCGGATGTAGGGTCTTGACCCGCCCATCCAGCATTTCTGGAACCCCTGTGCGTTCGGAGACCTCGACAACAGTGACCCCCGCTTCGCGCAATCGCTGGGCCGTGCCGCCGGTCGAGAGGATTTCGACTCCGCGCGCCGCCAGAAAGCACCCGAACGCCTCCAGTCCTGTCTTATTGGAAACGGAGATCAGGGCGCGGCGAACGGATATGCGGTTGGTCACGGGGCGGCCCTCCGGCTTCACGCTTCACCGCGTCCGATAGCACCCGCTCGCGTCGTCGTCACGCAGCGGCGATGTCGCGCCCGTGCCGTAGCTTTGCGGCGTGAAAGGACAGCCCTGTACGCTGCCTCTATTGCCCGGGGAGCTGCGTCATGAAGGCCAAGCCGGCCTGTATACCAGCCGGATCAATGCCATGGCCGAGACCCGGCCGCCCTTGAGTCTCGACCGTGAAACCGGCTCGCTCCAGTGCTGCTGCCGCCTCGGCCATAGAGGCATAGGGGACCAGATCGTCCCTCTCCCCGTGGATGAGCGCCACCGGGGGCCGGCTTTGAACCTCTTCGCCAAGCAGCTCCGGTGCCAACAGACGTCCTGAATAGCCGAGAATGCCTGCCAATCGCTCCGCGCGCCGGGGCCCGACATGAAGGGCCAACATTGTCCCTTGGCTGAAGCCGGCGAGCGTCAACGCAGCTGGCGGCAGGCTGGTTTCAGCTAGCAGGTCGTCGATGAGGCCATCGACTATCGCTGCCGCCGCGCGCAAGCCGGCCAGACGCATGGCATCGTCGCGTCCATAAATGCCGAACCATTGGCGGCCGGAAGGTGCGCCCTCGCACGGAAAGGGTGCATGCGGCGCCACGAACAGCGTATCCGGCATGGTCGGTGCCCAGGCCGGCGCGAGGCCGATCAGATCGTCGCCGTCGGCACCATAGCCGTGCAGCAGCAGCACGATGCGGGCCAGGCCGGCGCCCGCCACGGGTGGATGTCGGGGGCCGTCGAGCGTCATAGTGTTGACGGTTAGCCCAAAGCTGGGCTCTTGTCACCCTCGATGCAAACGGTCACTCGCTTCGCTCCCAGTCCCACCGGCAGGCTGCATCTGGGCCATGCTTATGCGGCGTTGTTCGCTGCCGACCGGGCAGCTCGTACCGGCGGGCGCTTTCTCCTCCGGATCGAGGATATTGACCGGAGCCGCTGCCGCACCGAATTCGAGGCTGGGATACTGGAAGACCTTGCTTGGCTTGGTCTCGAATGGGAAGAACCGGTGCGCCGGCAATCGGATCATATGGCGGATTACGCTGCCGCCCTCGCATCGCTCGATGAGCGCGGACTGCTATACCCCTGCTTCTGCACGCGCAGGGAGATTGAGGCTGCCGCGACCGCACCCCACGGCCCCGAAGGGGCACCCTATTCCGGTATATGCCGGGCGCTGACCGGGGCCGAGCGCGCGATGCGCCTGGCGCGGGGTGACGCCTACGCGCTCCGGCTGACGGAAGATGACACCGTGGTCGCGCGTAAGGACATCCGCACCAGTTACCACCTCGCCGTCGTGGTGGACGATGCGCTGCAGGGCGTGACGCTGGTGACGCGTGGCGCCGACCTGGCCTTCGCCGTACCGATCCAGAACCGCCTACAGCGACTGCTAGGCTTGCCCGTGCCGGCCTATGAGCACCACCCAGTGCTGACCGATGCCGACGGCCGCCGGTTCGCCAAACGCGACCGCGCGCTGACGCTGGTAAGCCTGCGCGAATCAGGCGTCTCTCCGGACGCGGTACAAGCACGCATAAGGTGCAGCGGCGGTGTTTTCTAGTCTGATGGTATTCCCTAACCAAGGCCAGTGCGCGGTCGGTAATGTGTTGATTTAGGGCTTCGAGCGCGGCCTGAGATCATGGTCTGCAAGGTGGCGACCGTGATGAGCTTGGCCCGGTCGAACCGCCTGCCTGGCCGCAGCACATGCAGCACGCTCGAACCGTCGGTCAGGTTCCAGCCCGCGTCCTTCAACAGGGCGTCGATCTTGATCCGGCCGAAGGCTTCCGTCGTTCCGTTCATGCCGCCGTCCAGGGATTGACGATCTCGATGTCGATGTCCTCGAAGTCCCGAATGTTGCGCGTCGCCATTGTCATGCCGCGGGATTGGGCGATCGCCGCGATCTGGCAGTCCGCCGGTGCGGCGGGACGTCCGGCTGAACGGCGCATTGCCGCGATATCCGCATAGGCCGCCCTGCTGTCGAAGGGCAGCACTCGGTCGTCGAAGGCGTCGCGCAACATCGCCCCGAAAATCATCCGGCAGGGGCTTGCATTGCCTCCAGAAAATCTATACAAAACAGTCACTTGCGAGGAAGGTGGCGCTCCAATCCCAGTGCCATCTACAGACAAAAATTCGTCTCTCTTTGGCACACCTGATCGATGTCCGCTACAAGGTCCCGGTTGTCATCAGAGAATACTAGCGGCATAGTCTTCTCGAAATCATGCGCACCGGGTAGCCGGTGGGACCGTACGTATCCGCGGAGCGCAGCATCATTGTTCGATAGGCAGGACGTCCGCCGCGCCATCGGCGAGCCCACTTTCTCGCGGGGACTCGATTATTTCCTACGCGGCAGGGTGCGCTCGCTTGAGTTTGATGGGCCGACCCGGCTCCGCGGGCGGGTTTCCGGCAGCCGGGCTTCGGACTATTCGGTCTCGGTGATCCTGTCCTTGCGAGGCCACGGCCTGCCGCCCCGGGTGGAAGGCTCTTGCTCCTGTCCAGTGGGCTACAACTGCAAGCATGTCGCTGCCCTGCTTCTTTCGGCGTGCGAAGGCAGGCAGCCCCAGTCGGGGGCGTCGGATTGGGCCCCTTCTCTGCCGCATGAGGTTCGGCGCTGGCTCGACCTGTGGCCAAGCCGAGGCAGCAAGGTGACGAAGGTCCGGGAGCCGGGCTCGCCCGTGCCGGGGCAGGATCACCTCTTCTACGTCATCCGCCACGACACGCTGCGCGGCATGCGCATCGATCCCTGTCGGGCCTATCTGAAGAAGGGCGGGTCGATCGGCCGCAATGTCCGGCCCTTCGACCGGCGCTCGACATGGGCGCGGGAGAACCTGACCGTGCAGGACGCCGCGCTCCTCGGCAAGCTCGCCTTCTTTTCCGGTGAGGAGTACGAGCCTCGCTATGACTGGCCGGAAGGTGGTTTGCTGGTGGATCTGGTGCGCGAGATCGTCGAGACGGGCCGCGCGCGCCTCGGCGGCATCCACGGCATGGCGCTTGTGTGGGGGGCGTCGCGGGCCGTGGCGTTCGTCTGGGAGCTGGACGAGACGGGCGCGCAACGTCTTGCGGCGCGCGACGCCGACGGCGGTGCCGTGACGCTGCTGCCGTTCCCGACGCCGTTGTTCGTGGATGCCGGAACCGGTGAGATGGGTACCACTGAGACGGCGCTACCGCCCGACATCGCCGCCTGGTTAGCAACTGCGCCCCCGGTGCCACGCGAGGCGGTCGATGCGGTCGCCTCGAAACTGTCGCGAATGGGTCAGCGCACCCCGGTGCCGCGGCTGCATCGGGTGGAGGAGCGCCTCGACGTGGCACCCGAACCTGTGCTGGTTCTCCACGGCCGCGAGCACAAGGTCATCCATTGGGCTGCGGGTGGGTATGGCCTGAAGCCAGGCAGAGAACTGTCGGCGATCTGGCCTTTCGCACGCCTGGAAATCGCCTATGCGGGCGTCGAACACCGAGTCCGCCCCGGGGAGGACGGGGATCTCAGGCTTCCGGGCGAAGGCGCGGTCATCATCCGGCGCGACCATGAGCGAGAAGCGGCATACCAGAAGCGTCTTGGCGCGCTTGCGCTTCCGTTTCGCCAAGATATGCATCAATTGCGATATGCGGAGCACGATCCGCCCAGAGAAGTCTGGGACGTAGATGTGGTCTTCCCACCCCTCAGCAAATCGGACGGGGATGACGGGTCCATGACGGGTCTTGCCTTCCACGCGCAGGCCGTGCCGGTACTGCGCACCGAGGGCTGGCGTGTCGAGATCGACCGCACATGGCCGTTTCGTCTGCATGAGGGCCCGGTCGCGTTTTCGACGTCGCTGGAGGAGACGGAGACCGACTGGTTCTCGCTTCGTCTCTCCATGGAGGTGAACGGCGAGAGCTTCGACATGGCGCCGATCGTCCAGCAGATTGTCGCGGACCTCCCCGTGGACGAATGGGGGCAGCTGGCGGCGGGGTTCGACACGGACAGGCATCTTTCGGGCCGGACCTTCCATGCGCGGTTGGAGGACGGCACCTTTCTTGCGCTCGACGGTTCGCGCTTTGCGCGCTTTGCCGAAGCGTTTCTGGAGGCGCAGGGGTTGCTCGGCTTCCATCGTGCCGAGGCAGGGCGCCTGTCTGTGCTTGCCGAGGCGCTGGAGGGCTGCGGCGCGCCCTGGGCCGGCGGGCGCGAACTGCTTGAGCTCGGAGCCCGTCTCAGGGCGCTCGCCGAGGCGTCGGACATGGTGGTGCCTGCTGCACTACAAGGTGAATTGCGACCCTATCAGCGTATGGGCTGGGCCTGGTTGCAGGCGCTTTCGGAAACCAGCTTCGGCGGTGTTCTGGCCGATGACATGGGGCTCGGCAAGACCGTGCAGGCGCTGGCTCTGCTGGCTTGGCGTCATCTGGAGGCGAGGGTTGATTGCCCGAGCCTGCTGGTCGTGCCTACCAGCCTGGTCGGTAATTGGAAGCGGGAGGCGGCGCGTTTCGTTCCCGACTTGAAACTGCTGGTCCTGCACGGCCCGGACCGGCGGACGCGGTTTGCAGATATCCCCGGTGCCCATCTTGTTGTCACCACTTATCCGCTGCTCAACCGCGATGGGGCCGCGTTATTCGGCCATCGCTACGACACCGCCATGCTCGACGAGGCGCATACAGTGAAGAACCCCGCCGCCGGCGTGGCGAAGCGCATTCGGGAGATCGACGCCCGGCATCGGGTTGCGCTGACCGGCACACCGCTGGAGAACAATCTCCAGGAACTATGGGCGCTCTATGACTGGTTGATCCCCGGCTTGCTCGGTAATCGCAAGTCCTTCGTCAGGAACTACCGCACACCGATCGAGAAGAAGGGTGATCGCGCGCGGCAGCGCTTGCTGGCCGCTCGCATCGAGCCCTTCCTGATGCGGCGCACGAAGGAGGAAGTCGCCCCGGAATTGCCGAAGAAGACGGTGATCGACGAACTTGTCCCGTTTGGAGGCGCTCAGGCGGCGCTTTACGAGAGCATCCGCATGGCGATGGACAGGAAGGTCCGCAAGGCGATCGCGGCGCGGGGGCTTGCGGCGTCGCGGATCGCGATCCTCGATGCGCTACTGAAGCTGCGCCAGGTCTGCTGCGACCCGCGCCTTGTCAAGCTTGATGCCGCCCGCAAGGTGACGGAGAGCGCCAAGCGGGCCCGGCTGCTTGCGCTGCTCGAAGAGCTGGTTGCAGAGAACCGCAAGGTGCTGGTCTTCTCCCAATTCGTCGAGATGCTGAAGCTGATCGAAGGGGACATTGCCGCGCGCGGCTGGGGCTACGCCATGCTGCATGGCGGCACAAGGGACCGTGACGGGCAGATCGCGGCATTCCAGTCGGAGGCGTTACCGCTTTTTCTCATTAGCCTGAAGGCGGGCGGTGCAGGGCTCAATCTCACCGCTGCTGACACGGTGATTGTCTATGACCCATGGTGGAACCCGGCAGCAGAGCGCCAGGCAATGGACCGAGCGCATCGCATTGGGCAGGACAAGCCGGTGTTCGTGCATCGGCTGATCGCAGAGAACACCGTCGAGGCTGCCATCCAGGTCATGCAGGCGCGCAAGCAGGCGCTTGCCGATGCCCTGTTCGAGGGCGCCGCCAGGGGACCGCTGGCGCTCACTGAGGATGACATGGTGGCGCTTTTCGGAACCGAATGACCAGCGTGCCAAGAACTTTAGTTCCATGCCTACCCGGTTAACATACACGCCTCAAGGCGGCGCACGCAGGGACCTGTCGCGCCCGACGGCATAGAGCTTATGAGGGTCGCCGCCGATCGCATCAAGGGTCGGTCCCAGAACTTACCTGCCAGGCTAAATGCCAACCCGAGGTTTACATGAGAGGTATCAATTTGATAACAATTTGACAACCGACACTTGGAGACGGACCGATGGTGACGATCAATGTGCGGCGGCTCGACGAAGACGTGGTGGAACGGCTCAAGCGACGCGCCGCTCTCAATAACCGCTCCCTGGAGGGCGAGGCGCGCCACGTTCTGCAATGCGCCGCCGCCGCCGACATGGCGGCGAAGCGTGCCGCGTTCCGGGAGACCATGGACCGGCGGCGCCCCTTGACCGAAGGACGTAAGCAAACCCCGGCGGAAGTGCTGATCCGCGAGGACCGCGACCGCGGCCATCGCGACGACTACT